>CALWYD010000072.1 GCA_944385675.1 uncultured Oscillospiraceae bacterium | reverse complement strand
CTCCTGCCCAGTCCACCCCCATGGTGCGCAGCAGGGCCATATCCCCCATCTCCCGGGGATATGGCAGGCCCGAACAGCCGGCCAGGACCAGGGTCAGGACCAGGGCAGGCAGCAACAGGCAACGTCTCATTTCTGATTCCTCCGGTTTTTCGTGTGAACTGCCCCGTCCCGCCACTTCATGAAGGGCAGGGGCAGACGGACAGCGCTGGGATGGCCCCGCAGGTTCTGGCTTCCGGTGGTGAAGGGGGCCAGGTAGGGCACCCCGAAAGTCTCCAGCCCCGCCAGATGGTACACCAGGGCGGCACAGCCCAGAGTCAGGCCAAACAGCCCGCCCAGGCTGGCCAAAATGGCCAGCAGGAAACGCCATAGCCGCAGGGCGTTTCCAAAATCCTGGCTGGGCATGGTGTACCCGGC
The DNA here is from genome assembly GCA_944385675.1 of uncultured Oscillospiraceae bacterium. Taxonomy (GTDB): domain Bacteria; phylum Bacillota; class Clostridia; order Oscillospirales; family Oscillospiraceae; genus Lawsonibacter. The sequence goes on along the minus strand of CALWYD010000072.1, from coordinate 7,356 downwards.
TACCCCGGCGATGGCCACGGCAATAAGCACCGCCGGGGAGACGATGTGGGCCTCCACCGCCGCGTTGCCCACCACCAGCCCGCCCAAAATGGACACGGTGGCCCCGATGGGGCCGGGCAGGCGCAGCCCCGCCTCCTGGATGACCTCGAAGGCCAGGAGCATGATGAGCACCTCAAACACTGTGGAGAAGGGCACCTCCTGCTTGGCGGCCACGATGGACAGGGCCAGCTTGGCGGGGATGGTCTCCGGGTGGAAGGTGACCAGGGCGATATAAAGCCCGGGCAGCAGCAGGGTGATGACCGCGCAGAAGTAACGGATGAGGCTCAGGGCCGAGGCGGCCAGCCAGTGGTAAGCCCGGTCCTGACTGGTCTTGAAAAACTGGTCGATGGTGCCCGGGGCCATCCAGGCCAGGGGTAATCCGTCCGCCATCAGTCCCACCCGCCCCTCCAGCAGGGCCTGGCACAGGCGGTCAGGCCGCTGGGTGTAGGCCATGGTGGGAAAGGGGGTGGCCAGATTGCCTGTGAGATACTCCTCCAGGTTGCCCGCCGCCTCCACCCCGTCAATGTCTATCTCCTCCAGGCGTCTCTCCACACGCTCCACTGTCTCCGGGTCGGCGATACCCTCCAGGTAGAGCACATCCACCAGAGTCCGGGAACGACGGCCCACAATTTGCTCCTTTATCTTCAGTTCCGGGGCCTTCAGATGCCGGCGCACCATGGCGGTGTTGGTTCGGATGGACTCCACAAAGGATTCCCGACTGCCCTTCAGGGCGGGCTCATTGTCCGGCTCCCCCACCCCCCGTTTCTCCTCGGTAGGCACCGGGAGGGTGAGGGCATCCTGCCGCCCGGGGAAAAACAGGGCGCAGGAGCCCAGAATCAGGTCGTTCACCACGTCATCCAGAGTATCCCGGCGCAGGGCCGCCAGGTTATAGAGGGCCCCGTACTGCAGCAGGGCAAACAGCTCCCCTTCGGGCGCCTGGCTCAACGCCCTGTCCTGGGCCAGAGGACGGAGAATGTAATCGCTGATGCGCTCATTGCGGGTCATGCCCAGCAGGTAACACACGGTGACAGTACGCGTCCGGTCCCCGTTGAGAAACACCTTCCGCTCCATGTAGTCCACACACCCGGAGAACACCTGCTCCAGATGCTCCAGGGACAGGGGCTGGGGAAAGCGGGGCTCCCTACGGGGGTGGGGGCCGTCCTGAGGTTGTTTGGACATAAAACTTCCCTCCCTTTTGGCATAGTGTGCCAAAAGGGAGGGAAGTTATGTGCTTTTATTCTCTTTTTCCTGCTGCCCGGCATCCAAAAAACAGGCATGCGGTCATCACAATGCCCAGCAGATTAAGCAGAATATCATTGACATCGAAGGCTCGCCCAAACACCGGCTGGATTAGCTCTACCCCCAGAATTGTCAGTGCTCCTGCCCCCACCGTCCTGCCCCAGCTCATGGACCGGCAGGCCAGCGGGTGGAACAGGGCAAAGGGAACAAACAGCAGCAGATTCATGGCCTTCTCCCCATCGAAGTGGGAGAAAAGGGATGGGGAAAGGTTGTATGTAAACGTAAACCACTCCACCGCCGCGCCTCCCGGGCGGCCGTACAGGATCCAATACCACAGGTTTCCCCACACCCCCGTGGGCACCACCGTCAGAGACAAAAGCCCCGTGAGGTAACAGGCAAACAGAGCCCTCCAGACCCGCTTTCCCCGGGGCGCAGCCCTTCCAGTCCGCCCCTGCAGCACCCAGCATATTACCCCCACCAGCAGGGCCACAGGCAGCACCTGCAGAAATTTTCCGGGGTAGGTGTCAAAAAAGAAATACTGGGCGGTCATGTGTTCCGGCATATACACAGCTATCTCCCTCCAAAATTATCCTACCACAGGAGGGCTTAAGCCGTCTTTTAAAAATTGATTAAGGTTTTTCTTCCAGCTGTTTTTCCGACGGGATCCTCTCCCCATCAAGCTCCTCCCCCCGGGCACTCCGCCGCCGGGACAGGGCCTTGGCCACCTCGCAGATGGGGACGGGAGAGGCCGCCAGGGCCAGTACCGTCAACCACTGCTCCCCCGTCATAGGGGCCACCGAGAACACCCCCTGGAGAGGAGGCAGCAGCAGCACCGCCAGCTGAAGGGCCATTCCCGCCAGGAATGCCCGGTTCATGGCCGGGTTGGACAGCACGCCCTGGGAAAAGAGGGAGCGGTTCTCGCTGCGCACGTTGAAGGCATGGAAGAGCTGGCACAGGGTGAGGGTGGCAAAGGCCATAGTGTTGGCCGCCGCCCCCTCCAGGCCGGGAGCACCCAGTACCCTCAGGCCCAGGAAATAGGCCCCCAGGGTCAGACCTCCCACCATAAGTCCCTGCCAGGCAAGACGCAGGGAGAATCGGGCGTCAAACAGGCCCGCCCGGGCGTCCCGGGGGGGACGGGTCATGACCCCCTCCTCCACCGGCTCCACCCCCAGGGCCAGGGCAGGCAGAGAATCGGTAACCAGGTTCAGCCACAGAAGCTGTACCGGCACCAGGGGCATCTGCCCCAGATCCAGGAGGGTGGCGGCGAAGATGGTGAAGATCTCCCCGATGTTGCAGGAGAGTAAGTAGTGGATAGCCTTGCGAATGTTGGCGTAGATGCCCCGTCCCTCTTCAATGGCGGAGACAATGGTGGAGAAATTGTCGTCGGTAAGGATCATATGGGCGGCCCCCTTGGCCACGTCTGTACCCGACAGGCCCATGGCGCAGCCGATGTCCGCCGCCTTCAGCCCCGGGGCGTCGTTCACCCCGTCCCCGGTCATGGCCACCACCTTTCCCCGCTTCTGCCAGGCCTGGACAATGCGCATTTTGTGCTCCGGTGTAACTCGGGCAAAGACCGAGATGCGCTCCACGTCCTGCTCCAACATGTCCTGGGGCATAAAGTCCAGCTCTGCCCCCGTCACCGTCCAGTCCCCCGGCCGGAGAATGTCCAGCTGCCGGGCCACGGCGCAGGCGGTGGAGCGGTGATCTCCCGTGACCATCACCGGACGAACCCCCGCCAGGTGGCACTTGTCCACCGCTGCCCGGGCCTCCGGCCGGGGCGGGTCCATCAGGCCCAACAGCCCCAGGAAGGTGAGCTCCCGCTCCACCTCACCCGGCTCCATCTTCCTGGGCGGGGCGGACAGCTCCCGCCGGGCCACGGCAATGACCCGCAGGGCCCGGCCCGCCAGCTCCTCGTTGGCCGCCTCCACCTGCCGCCTCAGGGCAGGGGTCATGGGGCCGGAGGGACCGCGAGCACACCGCTGCAGCAGGATATCCGGGGCTCCCTTTACGTACACAGTCCATCTCCCCTCCGGCCCTGTGTGAAGGGTGGACATGAGCTTGCGCCGGGAATCGAAGGGCACGTCCCCCTTTCGGGGCTGCTCCTCCAGCAGTCGCAGCTGATCCACACCCTCCCTGGCGGCGGCCACCACCAGGGCCGCCTCCGTGGGGTCCCCCTGGGCAGTGGGAGCGCCTGCCTTCCATTCCAGCCGGGCGTCAGAGCACAGAGCGGCCGCAATCAGCGCCTCCCGCCGCCGTCCTCCGGGGGGCGTCCAGATGGTCTGAACCGCCATCCGGTTCTGGGTGAGGGTGCCCGTCTTGTCGGAACAGATGACTCCGGCACACCCTAGGGTCTCCACCGCGGGCAGCTTCTTCACAATAGCCCCCCGCGCCGCCAGACGCTGTACCCCCAGAGCCAGCACAATGGTCACAATAGCAGGCAGCCCCTCCGGAATGGCGGCCACCGCCAGGGACACCGCTGTGAGAAACATGCCCAGCAGCTCCCGCCCCTGGAGCAGGCCGATGCCGAACATCACCGCGCAGGCGGACAGACACAGAAAGGACAGGGACTTGGAGATCTCTGCCATCTTTCGCTGCAGGGGGGTCTCCCCCTCCCGCTTCTCCAGCAACAGCCCGGCAATGTGGCCCATCTGGGTTTCCATTCCCGTGGCCACCACCAGGGCGGTGCACCGCCCGGCGGTAATAAGGGTACCTGAGAGGAGCATATTGACCCGGTCCCCCAAGGGGGTATTCTCCGGCAGGGCCTCCCGGGTCTCCTTCTCCACCGGCACCGATTCCCCGGTCATGGCGCTCTCATCCGCCTGGAGGCGGCTGCATTCCAGCACCCGGGCGTCGGCGGGCACCTGGTCCCCCGCCTGGAGAAGTACCACGTCCCCGGGCACCAGCTGGGCGGCGGGCACCTGCCGGGGAGTGCCGTCCCGCAGGGCCAAGGTCATGGGGGCAGACATGCGCCGCAGCTCCTCCAGGGCCTGGTGGGCGTGGTCCTCCTGAGTGATGGAGATGACCGCGTTGACTATCACAATGACCAGGATAATGGCCCCGTCCAGCCAGTCCCGCCCCCCGCTGGCCCACAGGGACAGCCCGGCGGCGGCCAGCAGAACCAATATCATGGGGTCCTTCAGCTGCCCCCACAGCCGGGCCGCCAGGGAGGGCCTGTCCGGGGGCTGAAGCTCATTGGGCCCCAGCCGCTCCAGTCGGGCGGCGGCCTCCCCCCCGGTCAGCCCCCCAGGGGAGCTGTTCAGCTCCTTCATGATCTGCGCCGCCGGCCTGCTGTGCCACTCACCCATGGCCGTCACCCTCCTTCTCTTATTCCAGTATGCCTTGAGTATAGCCCGGGGCCCGTCCTGTTTTTGGGGGAATCCGGGGGGCGGGGAAAATAAAGGGGCCGCCCTGTGGGGCGGCCCAAAAAAGGGCGCGGCGGATTTTTATCCGCCGCGCCCACACAGACCATATTCTTTTCTCAGGACTCCCCGCTCCCGGAGGCGGAAGCGCTGTCCCCGGAGGCAGATGCCGACTGGGAGCTGCTCCCTGAGGAGGCCTCCTCATCCGCCTTGGCCTGCTGGATGGCCAGAATCTCCTCGTAGACCGCCTGCTGCACCGCCGCGGCCTTTTCACTGAAGGCTTCCGGATCAATCTGGTCGTAGGCCTGGGTGGTCTCCAGGCCGTACTCCTCCAGCCAGCCCTCCCGCTTCTCCTGCATGCGGCTGGCCACCACCGTGTCCCGGTAGTCTGCCGGATCCAGGGGCAGGCGCAGAATGATGTGGTAGCCGTAGCCGCTCTCCACCACGTCGCTGATCTCCCCATCCTTCAGGGCCAGGGCCGTCTCTTCAAACTCGGACACCATCTGGCCCACCTGGGTGGTGTAGCCGTCAGGGTTGGCGGCCAGGCCGGGGTCCTCGCTGTACTGGTTCATCAACTCGTCAAACAGGGCCACCGGATCCTCCGCCCCCCGCAGCTGCACCAGCAGCTGGTCGGCCAGGGCCTTCTGCTCTGCAATGGTGGCGTCGTCCAGAGGCTCATACTCCCCTGTGGCAACCCCCTCCTCGTTGGTGATGGGCTTTTCCATGTCATGGGTCAGCAGCAGAATGTGCTTGGCCCGGTAAATTCCCATCTCATCCTGGGCGTAGGAGAGTACCTCAGCGTCGGTGGGGTAGTTGCCGCTGTCCGGGCCAAAATACTTCTCCTGCAGCTGCAGGTCGTAGTTGCTGCTCAGGTACAGCTGCTCAAACAGCTCCCGGGTGGCCATGCTCAGCCAGAAGTAGTGCTCCACCGCCTCCTGGCTGCCTAGTTCCTGGGCCAGCTCCTCCAGATAGGCGTCCAGCTCCTCCTGGGCCCCCTCGGGCAGGGTGACCCCCTCTTTTATAGCCATCTCATAGGTCAGACAGTAGGAGGCCGCCATCTCCAGGGACGCCTCCAGCAGGTTCCGGGCCAGCGTGGTCCCTCCCATATCCGTGTCCCAGGGCACCTCTGTCAGGCCCATCTGCATCATATAGTCCACGTTGTAGTAGAGCCAGTAGAGCAGGCTGTCGGCTGTAACCTCATGCTCCCCCACTGTGGCCACCACTGTGTCCCCGGAGACGCCGGCAGTCTCCAGATAGAGATCGGTAACGGAGGCCAGATCCACCGGCTCCTGGGCGGAGGAGCTGTCGACGGAGGAGGAGCCCTCCTCTCCTCCCTTGGAGCAGCCGGACAGCAGCCCGGCCGCAAGGGCCAGGGCCAAAGCCGAGGCCAGCAGTCGTTTCATTGTAATCATGTGTGTTGCGTTCCTTTCCTCTGGGGAATTCAGGCTCCAGGGGGCTTCTTCCCCGCAGCTTGTAACATCATAGCATAAAAGGGGGCCGGGGGCAAGAAAAATTAAAAGGGCCGGGGCGCGGGCTGACGCCGGTATGGGGCAGGACGCCCGGCGCCTTACCCTTCCCCGCCCTCCAGCCCGGCGGCGTAGTCCTCCACCAGGGTTCGGGCCGCCCGCAGCGCGTCCTCCCCCTTCTTTAAACGCAGGGACAGATAGGGTTTCTCCCCCGCCGAGAACAGCAGCCGCCCCTTGTACTTCTCCCCGCCGCACAGTTGGGACACCTGCCGCAGGTCAAACTCCGGCACCGTGAAGAGCAGGCAGCCGTTTTTTTGGTCAATGTCGGTAATGGCCGCCTGGGCCGCCCTGGCCCGCAGGAGGGCCACCGAGATGAGGTTGTTTACCGTGCGGGGAGGCTCCCCGTAGCGGTCGATGAGCTCATCCACCAAATCGTCCGCGTCCGCCTCGCTGCGCAAGGCGGTGATGCGCCGGTAGAGATCCATACGCTGCTCCGGGGATGGCACATACCGGTCGGGCACCGAGGCGGCCACGCTGAGATTGGCCGCACACTGGGTCTGTTTGGGCAGGGGCTGGCCCTGCTCCTTTAACACCGCCTCCTCCAGCAGCTTCAGGTACATGTCGTAGCCCACCGAGAGCATAAATCCGCTCTGCTCCGGCCCCAGCACGTTGCCCGCCCCCCGGATCTCCAGGTCCCGCATGGCAATTTTAAAGCCTGAGCCGAACTCGGCAAACTCCCGGATGGCCTCCAGCCGCTTGGCCGCCGTCTCCGAGAGCACCTTCCCCTTCCGGTAGGTGAGGTAGGCGAAGGCCCGGCGGCTGGACCGGCCCACCCGGCCCCGGATCTGGTGGAGCTGGGCCAGGCCCATCCTGTCCGCGTCCTCGATGATGAGGGTGTTCACGTTGGGCAGGTCAATGCCCGTCTCAATAATGGTGGTGCACACCAGCACATTGAGCTCCCCGTCGGTCATCTGGCTCATCACCTGGTCGATGGCCTCCTGGCTCATCCGGCCGTGGGCCACCCCGATGACCGCCCCCTCCCCCAGCATGGTCTGGAGGCGGGCGGCGGTGCGGTCGATGGTCTCCACCCGGTTGTGCAGGTAGTACACCTGGCCCCCCCGCTCCAGCTCCCGGCACATGGCGTCCCCCAGCACGTTCCAGTCGTGCTCCAGCACGTAGGTCTGCACCGGCTGGCGGTCGGCGGGGGGCTCCTCCAGGGTGGACATGTCCCGGATGCCCGAGAGGGCCATGTT
>CALWYD010000071.1 GCA_944385675.1 uncultured Oscillospiraceae bacterium | reverse complement strand
AATCCCTCAAAAACAGCGTTCTATCGCGTAACAAAGCGGATATACCGCATTTCACGATATACCCGCTTTCAGTTACTACAACCTGTCTGTCAGCCGTTGAATTGTTCCTTATCCCTCTTTATCTTGGGAAGGGGTCTGTCTCTTTTCTTCTTTCACCCAGTTATTTTTATTCCGTCTGGCTCCTGACTGGAAAGAAATTTCCCATCTTTCCCCGAAACAATTTATATAAACCGAAAAAGATGTTTGATAATATAAATCCAGGCGGTAGGAAAACCTCCCTGACGCCAAAAGCAGAGAGGCTTTCCGCAGAGGTGCTGCGGAAAGCCTCCTATTGTAGATGGAACAACACTTTTACCGGGTACCGGGGGCTCAGCCTTCCTCTCCGGCATGGGCAGGGGCATCCAGCCGCATCACATCGATGTTTTCTGTAATACTTTCAATAATGCCGGAAGACACATACTGCTTTGCCTGGCGGATGGCGTTCTTTATCGCATAGGCATCAGAAGAGCCGTGGGCCTTAATGACGGGCTTGGATATGCCAACCAGGGCAGTCCCCCCCACCTCATCAGAGCTCATAATCTTTTTGAACTCCTTCAGCCCGCCAGCTACCAACATAGCGGCCAACTTGGTCAGTAGGTTTTTCATAAAGAGCTTTTTAATTTCTCGTGCCAGAAACAGGCCTGTCCCCTCCATAGTCTTCAGGAAAATATTCCCTGAGTAGCCATCTGCGACGATAACATCTACCGCTCCCTCAACCGCCTCACGGGCCTCCACATTGCCCACAAAGTTGATACGGCCGGCCTCTCCTGCCTCTTTCAGCATCCCGTAGACAGTGGTCTGGAGGGCAGTACCCTTGGTGGGTTCCACGCCAATATTCAAAAGACCCACTTTCGGTTCCGGGCGGCCCAGAACATGTTCAGCATAGTAAGAACCCATATAAGCAAACTGAAGCAGGTACTCAGGCGGACACTCAGCGTTGGCTCCACAGTCAATGAGGACTGCACCGCCGCCGCCGGTAGGAATCACTGGTGCCAGAGCAGCCCTGCGGATGCCCCGGATGCGCTTGACCACCAAGGTGGCTCCTGAGAGCAGGGCTCCGGTAGAACCAGCTGAGACAAAGGCATCCCCTTCTCCGGCTTTCAACAGATTCAGCCCCACGGTGAGGGAGGAATCCTTTTTCTCCCGGAATGCGGTAGCTGGATTGTCGCACATCTCCACTACCTCACTGGCGTGAGCAATCTCTACGCCAGCAGGCAAGTCTTGAATCCCGTTTTGCTCCAGCACCTTTAATATCTCTTCTCCTCGTCCCACCAGGGTAATATCTACACCATACTCCTGGTTGGCCTGGATAGCCCCCATCACTGGGGCCTGAGGCGCATTGTCGCCCCCCATGGCGTCCACAATAATTTTCATACTTGCAAACCACTTCCTTCTGTTGTTGGAAAGCCTCCACTTTTGTCCATCATACCTGGCCAAACAGGCTCGCCAGATACAGCAAAACGGGAAGGCAGGCACCTGTCAACTCAGATCCAGTTCCTTGAGTTTCTCAAGGGCCCGTCGGGACAGCTCAGCATTTTTGTTTCGCTTGCCCTTTATCCGGTAGCCTAACTGGGGAATCAGCCCAAAATTCACATTCATTGGTTGAAAGTTTACCACACTCTCATCACTGATGTAAAGAGCCATGGCCCCCATGGCGGTTTCCCGGGGAAAATTTACCGCCTCCCGGCCAGTCAGCCGCCTGGAAAGCTCTATTGCTGCCAAGCAGCCAGAGGCCGTGGATTCCACATATCCCTCCACCCCGGTAATTTGTCCGGCAAACACCAATCGCTCCTGTCCCCGCACCCGGTAATACCGATCCAGCAGCCGGGGAGAGTCCAGAAAAGTGTTCCGGTGCATCACTCCGTAGCGCACATATTGGGCATTTTTTAGGGCCGGTATCATGGAGAATACACGCTTTTGCTCCGGCCACTTCAGGTGGGTCTGGAACCCAACCAGGTTGTAAATGGAGCCCTGGGCATTGTCCCGGCGCAGCTGCACCACGGCGTAGGGCTCTCTCCCCGTTTTAGGGTCCCGCAGGCCTACAGGCTTGAGCGGCCCGTAGCGCAAGGTATCTACTCCCCGCCGGGCCATTACCTCCACCGGCATACAGCCCTCAAACACACTTGTATCCTCAAAGCCGTGCACCTCTGCCTCCTGCGCAGTGGTCAGCGCCTGCCAGAAAGCCTGATACTCCTCCTGGGTAAGTGGGCAATTGATGTAGTCCGGTGTTCCCCTGTCGTAGCGGGAGGCAAAAAAGGCACTGTCCATGTCTACGCTTTCAAAGGTAACTAGGGGAGCAGCCGCATCAAAAAAGTTGAGATATTTATGATTGGAGAATAGGTTTCCAATGGCCTTGGACAAATCCTCAGAGGTAAGGGGCCCGGTTGCAATGACTACCTGACCCTCTTTGGGAATCTCCGTTACCTCTCCCTCTTTCACCGTAATTTGGGGATGGCTGCGAATTGTCTCTGTAATGGCTCTGGAAAAGGCCTGTCGGTCTACCGCCAGGGCGCCCCCTGCGTCCACCCGGTTTTTATCTGCACACTCCATAATCAGGGAGCCGCATCGACGCAACTCTTCCTTCAACAGCCCCACCGCGTTTTCCAACTGGTCAGAGCGGAGAGAGTTAGAGCATACCAACTCTCCAAAGTCCGGGCTATGATGGGCCGGCGTCATTTTTTCCGGCTTCATCTCCCGCAGCTCCACCGGGATGCCTCGCCGGGCCAGTTGCCACGCAGCCTCACTACCCGCCAGGCCCGCCCCAACGACAATGACTGGTTCCATGGGATTCTCCTTGCTTTTTTGATATAGTTCCCCTCCGAATACCCCCGCATAGAGAAGGGTGAGCAGAGAAACCAGAACATATTACTTCTTCTTGGCCGAGGACTGTTTTGTCTCAGACCTTTTCTCTCCGGCCTTTTTCTTCCCTGCGGCCGAACGTTTGGCCCCAGACTTCTTTGCTTCTGTGTCTTTCTGGTCCGTCCCCGCAGCTTCTTCCTCTGCCTTTCCCACAGCGGGCTTTTTCCATCCGCCCCGCTTCTCCTCGGGGGTAAAATTGGCACAGGCTTCATTGATGCAGAAGGGTTTCTTCGCTCCCTTACCCGACTTTTTAAACATGGTTTGTCCACAGACTGGGCAAGTGTCCTTCACTGGTACATCAAAAGTAGAAAAAGAGCATTTCCTGCTCTCCACCTTGCTGTTGTAGAATTCACAGCAGTAGTAGACATACTGTTTTCCGGTATTTTTGCTCAGGCCCGTCCGTTTCACCAGTCGTCCTCCACAAACCGGACATTTCCCAGGCATCTCCACAATCACCGGCATGGTAAAGGTGCACTGGTTTTCCTTCCACCCAGAACAGGCTAAAAATGGTCCGAAGCGCCCAATTTTAACTGCCAAACGATGGCCGCACACAGGGCATATCTCATCAGTGAGTTCATCCGGAATGGTATAGTGCTCACAGTTTTCTGCCTTTTTCATCTCATCTTCAAAATCCTGGTAGAACTCTTTTAGCACTTTTTTCCAGTCCGCACTGCCCTCCTCCACTTTGTCCAATTCTGCCTCCATCTGTGCCGTAAAGCCGTAATCCACGATATCAGCAAAATTGTCCTCCATCATCTTGGTTACCGTTTTCCCCAGGGAGGTGGGGCGCAAAGCCTTTCCCTCCTTAACAACATACATACGGTTGAGAATAGTGGATATGGTGGGGGCGTAAGTGGAGGGACGTCCAATCCCCTTCTCTTCCAAGGCCCGAATAAGGCTGGCCTCTGAGTAGCGGGCCGGAGGTTGGGTGAAGTGCTGATCCTGCTTCAGCCCCTGGCAGTAGAGCCACTCCCCCTCCTTTAAATCAGGCAGAGGAGAACCCTTTTCCTCCTCGTCTTTCTCCTCCTCATATACGGCGGTAAAACCGGAAAATTTTAAGGATGAGTGGCTGGCCCGAAAGGTATATCCGGAATTTTCCAGCTCAATGGACAAACTATCATAGACAGCCTGTGCCATTTGACAGGCTAAAAAACGGCTCCATATCAGTTTATATAGTCGATATTGTTCTGTGGTCAGGTCTTTTTTAATCTCCTCAGGCACTAGGTTCACGTCTGAGGGTCGAATGGCTTCATGGGCATCCTGGGCGTTGCCTTTGGCTTTAAATCGCCGGGTCTGGTGTGGATAATACTCTGCTCCGTATCGATTCTGAATAAATTCCTTTGCTGCAGCCAGCGCTTCCTCAGATAATCGCAGAGAGTCGGTACGCATATAGGTAATAAGACCTACCGCACCCTCCCCTGAGATATCCACCCCTTCATAAAGCTGCTGGGCGATGGACATGGTGCGGGCAGGGGTCATATTCAACTTTCGGGACGCCTCCTGCTGCAAGGTAGAGGTAGTAAAAGGGGGAGCCGGCTGTCGACTTTTCTCCTGTCGTTTCACCCGGGAGACAGAAAACTGCCCCTTCTCCACCACATCTGCCACCGCTTGAGCCTGGTCCCGCGTGCTCAGCTCCATTTTCTTCTCTCGCCCGTAAAACTGAGCCCGGAAGGTGCCCAAATTCGGGGCAATACGAGATAAGGTGGCCTCAATGGTCCAGTACTCCTGGGGCTGGAAAGCGTTTATTTCCTCTTCCCGATCCACCACAAGCCGGGTGGCCACCGATTGTACCCGTCCGGCGGAAAGACCCCGGCGTATCTTCCTCCACAACAACGGAGAGAGCTGATAGCCCACAATACGGTCCAAAATCCGTCTGGCCTGCTGAGCGTTGACCAGATTTTCATCAATTGCCCGGGGAGCGGCAATGGATTGACTGACCACATGTTTGGTAATTTCATTAAAAGTAACCCGATAAGTCTTATCATCGGGGATGTTCAACAGTTCCTTTAAATGCCAGGAGATGGCCTCCCCCTCTCGGTCAGGGTCGGTAGCCAGGTAAACTTTGTCGCTCTTCTTGGCTGCCTTCTTCAATTCAGCAATGACGTCCTCCTTCCCCTGAATGGGTTGGTAGTCCGGAAGAAATCCCTTTTCTATGTCCACGCCCAATTTGCTCTTGGGCAAATCCCGCACGTGGCCCATGGACGCCTTTACCTCGTAGTTAGGCCCAAGGTATTTACTAATCGTCTTCGCTTTAGACGGAGACTCCACAATTACTAAGTCTGTCTTGTTTGCCACCTGGCATAACCTCCTCGCCGGTACAGGCCCCAATGGTTTGCCCGTGCCGACTTATGACAATATAATAAAACCGAAAAAATTTCAAGTGTTTTTTAGCGTTCTAGCTCCAAAAGGGCAAAAAAGCGTTTTCCAGGTCTCTCTTCTACCGCCTGCCCCACTTGAAGCATGGTCAGAGCGGTCAGCACACGCCGAGCCGGGATGCCCGTCAACTCTACCAGTTCATCGGCCGACCGGCTCTGGGAACCCATGGCCCTTAAGACCACTATCTGGTCGTCGGTAAACCTGTCAGCCTGTTCCGACAGAGGTACCCGGTTCCGCTGCACCTCCGGTTCCGGCTGGATCTGCTTGTCTGTCTGTTCAGGTTCCCGCTTCTCCTGACTTGCATCCTCTAAGCGCTCCTGAACTGCCCGAGGAGAGATTGCCTTCCTTGGGCCAAGCCTGCCCGGAAACCGACTTCTATATTCCTCCAAAATGTCTTCGCCGCAGGTGACCAGTTTCGCGCCCTGCTGGATCAGTTGATTGGTCCCTGTACTCATAGGCGCATCAATGGCTTCCGGAACAGCAAACACATCCCTGTCTTGTTCCAATGCGCGGCGCACTGTACTCATGGTCCCACTATGAACTTTGCACTCCACCGCCAAGACACCCAGTGCCAAACCGCTGAGAATACGGTTTCGGCGCGGAAAATGGTAACCATAGTGAGGTGTCCCCGGCGGATACTCGGAAATCAGTGCACCGGCTGCCGCCACATCCTCATATAAATAGCGGTTTTCCCATGGATAAGGCACATCAATTCCGCCGCCTAAAACACTCACCGCCGGCCCGCCCGCCTTCAGCGCCCCTTTAATAGCGCAGGTGTCCAATCCCTCAGCTATCCCCGAAAGAACCAAGGCCCCACCGCAAGCCAACTCCATACCCAGTTTGGTGGCTACCCTCATGCCATATTCCGACGGCTTTCGGCTGCCTACCACCGCAACCGCCGCCTCTTCATCAAACTGAAACATCCGTCCCCGGATATACAAAACTATTGGTGGGTCGGCTATCTGCCGGAGCCGTTCCGGGTAATCTCCATCCTGAAACGTCATCACCCGAAGGGATAGCCGCTGACAATCAGCCAGAATCCGATCTGTAACATCCAGTTTCTTGTCCTTCAGTCCGGCCCGAACACTACTGGACACAGGGAGCTGAAGGTACTCTTCCTCATCGGCATAGTAGGCCCGCTCGGGTGTAATAAAATAGTCCAGAACTGTCAGCGCGCTGGCAGCATCCATCCCGCGCCGAGTGGTCAGCCATAGCCAGTACTTTAATCCCGCCACCTTCTTTTCCTCCCATCTAAAGTTAAATTTTCACTTTACAAATTGTCTGTAAAACAGTATTGTTATGGGCAGAGAAAGGAGCTTTTTCTATGAGACGTCCGCATTATGCATGGCTTGTCTGCCTGGGAGGCGCACTGGTACTGTTTTCCTCTGTGGGAATGGGTGTCAATGTATTCACGATTTATCAGCCGGAAATCATCCGTCTAAACAGCTTTACCAATGCCCAAGGCTCCTGGATTACTACTATCCGCAGCTTATTTATCCTCGCCTCTCTGTTCACGGTTAATCAGCTATGCACACGGCTTGGGCTGCGGCGTGTGATGACTTTAGGTGCTCTCCTCATTGCCCTGTCCTGTGTGTGTTTTGCCATGGCCTCCAACTTTTTTATGTATGGATGCGCTGCAGCACTGGCCGGGCTGGGATACTGTTATGGCGGGATGGTTCCCCTGTCTCTGGTTATTGGAGCATGGTTTCAAGACCGGCGCAGCCTTGCCCTTGGGCTTGCTTCCGCCGGCAGCGGTATCTCCACTATTTTCGCACCTGCTATTATCACTTGGATTATGAAACACCACGGGCTTCGCACAGCCTTCCTCTGGGAAGCCGCCGTTGTTCTGCTCACCGCTCTGCTGGCCTGGCTTCTCATCCGCGACAGACCTGCAGATTTAAACTTAGAGCCCTATCATCTAGATGGCACCACGGCCTCAGTTTCAACCCTCAAACCTGCTCCTTCAGGCATGACTCCAGCCCTCTCTGTCCTGCTTCTGTTCTCTGCACTGCTGGTTGGTGCACCAGGGGGGCCAGGTTTTTCCCACCTGACAGTACTTTATACCCACGAAGGTTATGACAGTACTCTTATTGCAGCTCTTATGTCCTATGCGGGCTTAGTCACTTTTTTGGGCAAAATCATCTGTGGACAAGTCTACGACCGCTTCGGAACCTGGCGGGGGAACTACTATATCTTTGGAACCACCGTGTGTGGACTGTTGGTATGCTGTCTGGCTCCCCTCAAAAACAGCGTTCTTCCGTTTTTGGCTGTCACTCTTATCTGCCTTGGAATTCCCGTCTCCTCAGTCTCTCTCAGCGTCTGGCCTGCCGACTTATATGCAGACGACAATTATGCCAAGGCAGTCCGGGCTAACACGGCTGCCTATACCTGCGGCATGCTGATCTTTGGTCCAATCCCAGGAATGTTAGCGGACCGTTTTAACAGCTACGTGCCTGCCTACGCTTTATTCGCTGCCTTCAGTGGAGGGGCGCTGGCTCTTATCCAGCTCATCTACCTTCGCACAGGTCTCAGTGGCAGAGCGGCAGCAAAACAGATGTAACCTATCCTCTCCCGTTACAAAGGGGTGGCTTCCCTTGTCTTGCATCTCATCTCCCACAGTACCACTGCCGCAGCAGAAGCTGCGTTGAGAGATTCACACCTTGTACGCATAGGGATTCTCAATGTCCTCCTGCTGTACTCCAACAGCTCCCGACTTACACCGCTCCCCTCACTTCCAATGACCACAGCGGACCGGCTCAGGTCCGCTGTTTGTATATCCACTGTATCTTCCCGAAGAGCTGTAGCATACAAAGGCAGCTGCGCCTGCTCAACAGCTGACAGTAGCTCCTCCACCCCCGCTTCGTAGATAGGAAGGCGGAAACAGGCCCCCATAGTAGCTCGAACGGTTTTTGGATTCCAGGGATCAGCACAGGAATGGACCAAAATCACCCCATCCGCTCCTAAAGCATCAGCAGTACGCCAGATGGTTCCTACGTTCCCGGGATCCTGCAGTCCATCCAAAACCAGATAGCGCGTCCCCTCCAAAGACAAGGGACAATTTTGTCGCGGAATTGCACAGGAAAACAGCGCGCCCTGGGGGGCCTGCATAGGCGAGATGGACGCCATCACATCCTCCGGTACTTCAATTCGGCGAACTTGCTGCGGAATCTCCTGAACCTGGACACCTGGAATCGTTACCACCGTGTCCAGCGGTGCGCCCCACGCTACCGCCTCCTCCAGCAGCTTGATACCGTCCCCCAAAAACAGGCCTTGTTCCCGCCGTTCTTCACGGCTGGACGCCAGTTTGCGCAGACGGACCAGCAGCGGATTTTTCCGGCTGGTAATCTGTTCGATCACAGCCTCTCCATCCTCTCAATATTTTGGTTTTCACCCAGAACCACCAGGCAATCCCCTGCCTGCATGGTAAAATCACCGTCTGGCGAAATAATGGTTTCTCCGCTTTCCCTTCGCACAGCCACCACGTTCAGGTGGTACTTGGCCCGGATATCCAGACCCCGCAGCGTCCCTCCCTGCCACTGAGGGGGGCAGCGCCGCTCCACGATAGAATAATCCTTGGACAGCTCAATAAAATTGAGCACATCCACATCAGACAGATTCCGGGCCAGCCGCACAGCCATTTCCCGCTCCGGAAAGACCACCTGGTCAGCCCCTATTTTTTCCAGCACCTTATTGTGTACGACACTGCTGGCCTTGCCCACCACCCGGGCCACGCCCAGTTCCTTCAAATTTAGTGTGATGAGGGCGCTATCTCCTACGTCTGCCGAAACGGCTACTACAGCACAGTCATAGTTGCGTACTCCCAGCGCCCGCAGGGCCTCTGGATCCCGGGCATCTGCCGCCACAGCCTGTGTGACCACATCCGCCACAGCCTGTACCCGATCCTCCAGGGCATCGATAGCCAGCACTTCATGTCCCTGCTCGCACAGCTCCCGGGCTAGCGACATTCCAAATCGGCCCATTCCAATTACTACAAAACTTTTCATCCTAACATGGCTCCCTTCTGACGGCGGTTTACCCAACCAGTATGTCAGCCGTTGGATAGCGCAGTTTACTCTCCGCCGGCCGGATTAGGAAGGCGATGGAGAAGGACAGTACGCCCACCCGCCCTAAATACATGTATAAAATCATAATTAAAGAACTTCCCTCGCTTAGTTCCGGTGTAACTCCCATGGACACTCCCACAGTTCCCAGAGCAGAGGCAGTCTCATAGGCAGCTGTCAAAATAGGTATTCCATCCAAGAGGGACAGTGCCATGGATCCAGCCACAAACAGCAACAGTACGGCCATAACCAGCGTCAGGGCGTCCAACACCCGTCGCTGAGGAATCGTCCTCCCCTTGACCACGACCTGCTCCCTGCCCCGCAGGCTCTCCCACAGGGTAAGGAGAAGAACGCCGGCAGTTACCGTTTTAATACCGCCAGCAGTGGATCCGGAGGACCCTCCTATCAGCATAAACAGCGCCGACATGGCTGCGGAGCTCTCGGTCAGCCCTCCCTGATCGATGGTAGAAAATCCCGCCGTGCGCAGAGTAATGGATTGAAAGAGAGCGTTTAACACCTTCTCGCCCGGTCCCATAGGCCCAAGGGTCGCAGGGTTATCCCACTCTACACACAAAAAGAACAGCCAACCGGCTACAATCAGGCCACCGGTGATCGCCAGCACTAATTTAGAATATAGAGTCAGTCCGTGCCAGTTTCTATTCTGGGCCAGATCCTCCCACACAAAAAAACCGATACCGCCTACTACAATCAGTGACATGATTACGCCCAAAACTATGGGATCCCGGGAAAATGCAGCCAGACTGGTAAAGGCCCCGGAGTATTCGCCCATCAGGTCAAAGCCCCCGTTGCAAAAGGCAGACACACAGTGGAAAACAGAAAACCACAGTCCCTGTCCCAACCCAAATCTGGGTACAAATCGAGTTGCCAAAATCAGTGCCCCTGCTCCCTCCAGAAGGAAGGTTCCCATCAGCGCATGGCGGGCTACCCGTACCACGCCGGAGGTACGCGTCATATTCAGAGCAGAGGCCATTACCACCCGCTGAGCCATCCCGATTTTTCGACCCAGGGCCAAAAACAGCAACGTCACAAAAGTTACAAACCCTAAGCCGCCCAGCTGCAGCATTAACAAAATGACAGCCTGCCCAAATCCACTCCAGTGCAGAAAGGTATCTACCTGGGCAAGGCCCGTCACACAAGTAGCAGAAGTAGCAGTAAACAAGCAGACCAACCAGGACGTCATCTGTCCATCCCGTGCCGATATGGGAAGGTGGAGCAGCACACTTCCGGTAAAAATGATGGCCCCAAAGCCCACGACAATCAAGCGGGTGGGATTCAGACGCTTCCCGCCGTTTGGGAAAAAAGGCAGCTTCAAAACGTTTCTCTCCTATCTTAATTCTCCCCGAAGCCAGAAAGGTCTCCGAACTCTTTCAGCCGAAATACTGCGTGCTGAATTCTCCAAGAGTAAATTAAATATAATATATCCTCCCATAGTTCTTTAGTCAATGTTTTTTCTCTACAGCCATCCCATTCTTTACGAAAATTTTTCACAGGACAAGAAACGGTCCGGCCGCCCCAAAGGGACAGCCGGACCGCTATTTCACAATTTAATCCTCAGCCTGGGACTCCTCAGCTACACTCTCTTCCTGGGCAGCAGGCTCCTCTTCGGCCTCAGCGGGGGCAGAGGTCTCCAGCAAAGCGCGAATGGACAGGGAGATCTTCTTGTTCTCCATATCTACGTCGGTGATCTTCACATCCACCTTATCGCCCTCTGCCAGCACATCGCCGGGCTTCTCAATGCGGTGGTCGGCAATCTGAGAGATATGAATCAGGCCGTCCACACCGGGTACAACCTCGGCAAAAGCGCCAAAGGTCATCAGCTTGACAATGCGCACATTGGCCACATCACCCACCTGATAAGTGCTAGTGAATACAGTCCAGGGATCCTGGCTGTGGTCCTTCATGCCCAGGGAGATCTTCTTTTTCTCCTTGTCGGCTGAAATGACATACACCTCTACCGTGTCGCCCACTTTCACCACTTCAGAGGGATGTTTAATCCGGCTCCAGGACAGCTCGGAGATATGGACCATACCGTCCACTCCACCGATGTCTACAAAGGCGCCATAGGAGGTGAGAGACTTAACCGTACCTGTGTAACGCTTGCCGTCCTCAATCTCCGCCCAAACCTTCTCTGCAGCAGCAGCCCGCTCGGCACGGGTCACTCTGCTGATAGAGCCAACCACGCGGCGGCGAGCCCGGTTTACCTCAGTAATAATCAGGCGTACTTTCTTCTTGAGCAGTTCGCTCATGGGCGCCTCCCGGGGCAGTCCGGTCTGGGAAGCGGGCACAAAGACCCGGATGCCCTTTACGGACACCACTACGCCGCCCTTATTGTCCTCGGTCACAAAACCTTCCATAACAGTTTCGTTATCCTTAGCGGCCTCAATTTCCTCCCAGCCCTTCACCATATCCAGGCGCTTCTTAGACAGCTTCACCAGACAATCCCGATCGCTTACCAGCATCACATAGGTTTCAATCTCGTCGCCCACTTTTACCAGATCCTCCGGCTTGACAGAGGGATCATCGCTCAGCTCCGAGAGGGGAATGTAGCCAGGATACTTAATGCCCAGTTCCACTTGAACTTCAGTGGGTGTAATGTCAACCACTGTACCGGTAACCTTATCCCCATTATTTAAAGTTTTGATCGATTCCTCCAACATCTCTTCAAAGGATTTTTCGATCTCCATGATTTCGTCGCTCATTTTGTCATAGACCTCCTTTATTATCCACCCGGGCGTAGACGCGCCCGCAGTGATGCCGAGCATTTCCGCCTGCGGCATACGGCTCAAGTCCAGATCCGCCGCTCGTTCAATCAACCTTACGTCGGGACAGACTTCGCCGCAAAGCTCCGCCAGCCGCCTGGTATTGGAGCTTTTCCGGTCACCAATGACCACCATCATCCCGCATTGCCGGGCCAGTTGATATGCCTCGTTCTGGCGTTTGGACGTCGCTCCACATATTGTATCAAAAAATTCGGCGTTTGTACATTCTTTTTTTGCTTTTTTCAAACACCCCTCCCAAATTTTCTGCGTGGATGTGGTTTGGGAGACGAAAGTTAGGGGAAGTTCCCGCCTCCCGGGCTCCTGAGTCAGCCACTGTTCAAGGGCCTCCTCCCCTGGTATCACCACTGCATTGCTGCACCAGCCGGCAATGGCAACCACTTCCGGATGGTCAGGTGTACCTATAATCACCACCTGGCGGCCCTGCTCTTCCGCTTTAGACACGATCTCATGAATTCGCTTTACATTGGGGCAAGTAGCATCCAAAATTCGGGCGCCTCGCTCCTTCAGTACCTGATATACTGCCCGCCCCTCTCCGTGGGAACGGATGATAACCTGGCATCCCTCCGGCACATCCTCCGGCCGCTCCACTACCCGAAGACCCTGACGTTCCAATTGTGCAATCACATCCTGGTTATGGATAATGGAGCCCAACATGACGCAGGGTTCTCCTTTCTCTCCACAAGCCTGGGCCAGCTCTACCGCCCGGCGTACCCCGTAGCAAAAACCCGCAGACCGGGCAAGCTTCAGCTTCATGGCACCGCCTCCAGACTATGTATCCGGTTCATTAGCTCCTCCGTAATTTCATCAAGTTCTCCGGCAGTGGGCTTTCGCCCCTGGAATTTGGGGTAGTACGGCTCTCCGATAACCACCCGGTTGGGCCGGAAGAGCCGTTTTTTGGGGGGGATATACACGGGCAGCAGAGGCGCCCCCGTTCGAGTGGCAAACATGGCAGCGCCCGTTTTGGCCGCTACATCCTCTCCCTGGTGAACCCGTGTGCCCTCCGGAAACAGTAAGAGTTTATTGCCGTTTTTCAAAAATTTCAAGGCAGTTTTTACTGCCTTCATATCGGCATGGCCCCGATCTACTCCAAATACTCCGGCTTTACTCAGCAGCCACCCTATCACCGGCACCTGCATTACCTGTATCTTTGCCATAGCTCTCAGGGGTGTGCGCCAACCAAACGCAAATACCACGTAAAAGGGATCCCCTATGGTTGTATGGTTGGGGCAGACAACAACCGGACCTGCGGGAATATGCTCCCGTCCTACCGCGCGCACAGGGCGGAACAAATTAAAAAAGGGCCAGATAATAAAGTACAGGGCATGAAACCACGCATCCCGCCTCCGGTCCTGTCGCTCCTCACCTTGCCCCATGGCCTCAACATTCTCGTGACTCACAGGTCTATCTTCTCCTTTATGATGGACAGCAGGGCCTCAAGACTCTGCTCTAGATCCAGATGAGAGGTATCCAGACACACCGCATCTTCTGCCTGACGAAGAGGGGAAATGGCCCGGGTCCGATCCTGCTCATCCCGCTGGAGGATATCTCGAAGGATTGCATCGTATTCACTGCTCTGTCCCCGCTGCTCCAGTTCCAGCAGGCGGCGCTTAGCCCGCAACTCCGGCGCAGCGGTAAGAAATACCTTTACATCAGCCTGGGGAAGCACCACTGTACCGATATCCCGGCCATCCATAATGACATTATGCTCCCGGGCCTGCCTCCGCTGAAATTCCAGCAGAAAGTCCCGAACCTGGGGGATGGCAGAAATCCTGGAGGCCGCACCTGACACCCGATGTTCCCGAATGGCCTGGGTCACGTCCTCCCCGTCCAGGTACATCTTCTGTTCCCCGTCGCCTCCATACTCCATCCGAATGTCCAGGCCCGCCAAAAGGGGAAGTACCTGCTCCCTGTCCCCGGGCTCCACACCTGCCCGCAGTGCCTTAAGGGCTACGGTGCGGTAAATAGCTCCTGTGTCCACATATAAAAAGCCAAGCTTTTCAGCAGCCCTTCGAGCCAGAGTACTTTTTCCCGCCCCCGCCGGACCGTCAATTGCTACACTTGTATACCCCATATACTTTAGCCGCTCCAGTTCTCAATCTTTTACAGCCCCCGCCAAAAAGCTGCGGCGCTCTCTCCCGCCGCGCGGCCGGTGGACCAGGCAATTTGGAGGTTAAAACCGCCTGTGTAGGCATCCACATCTAAAATTTCTCCCGCAAGATATAACCCAGTGACCTTTTTGGATGCCATTGTTTTGGGATCTACCTCGCTCACCTTGACTCCGCCGGCCGTTACAATGGCCTCGGCAATAGGTCGCGGACCGCAGATATTGACAGGAAAGCTCTTAAACAGCTCTACCAGACGCCGCCGCTCTTCCCGCGTCACATCGTGAGCCTTTCGCTGGCCCGATATCCCGCTTCTTTCCAACAGCACAGGGATCAGCAGCCTGGGCGCCAGGGCCCCCATGAGATTATCCATGTCCCTGTTTGGATTGCCCGATAACTCCCGGACCAGGCGAGCATCTAAGGTTGCCTCATCCAATGCAGGCTTTAAGTCAATCATACAGGTATAGCTGTCCCCGGAAAAGTCCCGCATATGGGCGCTGGCGGACAACACCAGTGGCCCAGACAACCCAAAGTGGGTAAAAAGAAGTTCCCCCTGATCCCGATATATGATTTTACCTTTCCGGTTTCGGACCGTCAAGCCTACATTTTTCAAGGCCAGCCCCTGCATAGCTCCACAAAAGGCATCTTCCGACTCCAAAGCTACCAAGGAAGGCCGGGGTTCTATCAAGGTATGACCTACACTCCGTGCAATCTCATACCCATCTCCGGTAGATCCAGTGGCAGGATAGGAAAGCCCGCCTGTAGCAAGTATAACCGCTTTACATGAAATTTCTCCCTGCTCCGTTCTGACTGCCGACACGGCGCCCGCTTGGCAGTCCAGCCCTACCGCCCGCTCCTGATGTATCGGGACCCGCAAGCGGTTCAGACGGTAGAACAGGGCGTCAATAATATCTGCCGCCCGATCCGATTGGGGAAAAACCCGGTTTCCCCTTTCAACCTTCAGCGGTACCCCAAGGTCTGTGAAAAACTTCTCCACATCCTCTGGAGTGGTTCGACTGACAGCACTATACAAAAACCGCCCGTTTTGAGGGACCGCGGCCAACATTTCCTGCACAGAGCAGTGGTTTGTTACATTGCACCGGCCCTTTCCAGTAATGTAGAGTTTTCGCCCGACTTTAGCATTGCGCTCCAATACTTCCACCCGAGCCCCCGCCTCTGCCGCAGCAATGGCCGCCATCATTCCGGCCGCCCCGCCGCCTATCACCAGAATGGGTCTTTCAGCCTGTGTCACTCCTGCACCTTCTCATAGACGCCGTACTCTTCCCAAATCTGCTCCAGCATCTGGAAGGTACGGGTTAAATCATCGTCTTTCTTCCGGCTGACTGCCACCAGAAGGGCATTTACCAGGGACAAAGGAGCTACCAGAGAGTCCACAAAAGACGCCATATCACTGCGGGCCTTCAGGGTATACTTGGAGCATGGCACCAACGGAGAGGCGTCACTGTCTGTAATAGCCACAGTAGTCGCTCCCCTGTCCTGCGCAAAATGCATGGCCTGTACGGTACGACTGGAGTAACGGGGAAAGCTGACCCCAATCACCACGTCCCCTTCTCCTACACGCAACATACTTTCAAACACTTCGCTTATGGTGTTGGCAGTAACCTCTACCACATTGTCCATAATTAGATTCAGGTAGAATGCCAAAAAAGTAGCAATGGCGGCGGAGGATCTTACCCCCATAATATATATCTTCCGGGCAGAAACAATGGCGTCTACTGCCTGCTCAAAGTGTGTTCGATCCAACTCCTCCAAGGTGAGGCGAATCTTCTCCACATCCGCTTGCAGAACCATGGACAGCAGGTCCTGATCTCCGATCCGGTCATTTGTCACTTCGATGCGCTGTACGGAAGTCAATCGATTCCGAATCATCTTTTGCAGGGATTTTTGCATATCGGGATATCCGTCGTAGCCCAACTCAGCGGCAAACCGCACCACAGTAGACTCACTTACATTTACCTTTTTTCCCAGGCGGCTTGCCGTCATAAAAGCCGCCTTGTCATAAGAATTTAAAATATAGTTGGCAATTCTCTTTTGTCCCTTGGAAAAGGTGTGCATATTCTCCTGGATTACGGTGAGGATGTCACGATTCATTTTCCAGTCATCTCCCAGCCAAATTTGCCCCATGGCAAAAAAATTCACTGGTATATCATACCTTGTCCACACAAAAAATGCAAGCGATTTTTGCAAGAAATTCATCTTATCTTGCAAAAATCGCTTATTGTCGCTCCCCTACTCGGAGAAGAAGAAGGATTTCCTGTTCCCGCAGCAGCCGCCAATTTCCAGGCTTTAAGGTACGATCCAGCCAGAGCTCCCCCTCCCGGATTCGTTTCAGGCGCAAGACTTCCAGACCTGCCTGGGCACACATCCTGCGTACCTGGCGATTCTTCCCCTGGCATATTGTCACCGAAAGCTGAGATATTCCGCCGCTGGTTTTCCCACGTCGTACTTTCGCCCCTTCTACCCGTTCCCTATCCAGTGTCATAGGTGCTGACAGGATGGGAATCGCTCGTTTCACATCCCCGGTCACCCAAACCAAATATTCCTTTTCCACCTGACAGCTGGGATGAAGCAGGCGATGGGTCAACTCACCGTCATCTGTCATCAACAGCAGGCCCTCCGAGTCCAAATCCAGCCTTCCCACCGGCCATACCCGGGCTTGGCACTCGCTTACCAGGTCGGCCACTGTCCTTCGCCCCTTCTCATCAGACAAAGTAGTGACATAACCCCGGGGCTTGTTAAGCATCAGATAGGTCCGCTCTCCACCCGGACGCAGGGGAACACCGTCTATCCTTACTTCGTCTCGATCCAGATCCGCCCGATCGCCCAAGTGCGCCTTTTCTCCGTTCACTGTTACCCGCCCAGCGGCGATCCATTCCTCCGCAGTTCTTCTGGCAGCAACACCACAGGAAGAAATTAACTTTTGAAGGCGTTCTTCCACATGCGTCCCCCTCTTTCTCTCAGCCAGGCAACAAATTCTGCAATCTCTCCCACAGCCGCTCCACAGGCCCAGCACTGACAACACAACTGGTCACCGTCTGGCCCGTTACCAGAGGAATCCGTATCTCCTCCTCCTGGGTTCGGTACACCACTTCTCCCACACGGGTTCCCTGCCGTACAGGCGAAACCAGTATATGGGTGTCCAGTAGCAGTTCCCGTTCCACCTTCTGATCTTTTTTCAGGCACATCCGTGCGCTTTCTCCCGCTTGTATCGGACAGAAAGGGATTAGACTATCCTGGACAGGCAAACTGCACAGAAGTTCCCCTTCCTGCGCCAACAGGCAACTTTGGTAACAGGCAAAACTCTCGTCTAGCAGGGCAGTGTGATCAGCCCAGTCGTTTGGAGCGTTGAGCGTAACGCAAATGAGAGTCATGCCCTCCCGCTCTGCTGCCGACACTAAAGTACGCCCCGCCTTTTCTGTATAGCCCGTCTTCAGTCCAAGACAGCCCTCATAGCGCCAGAGAAGTTTGTTGTGGTTGGTGAACACCCGCCCGCCCAGAGAGATGGACTTGGTTGAGACAATCCGGGCCAAGCTCTCGTTTGCAAGACAGGCCCTGGCCAAAAGCGCCATATCATAAGCACTGGAGTAGTGGTCTTCATCATTTAAACCACTTGGGTTTGTAAAGTGACTGTCCTTCATCCCCAACTCGGCAGCTTTGGCGTTCATCTGGTCTACAAACTCTTCCACTGTGCCGCCGCATATCCCAGCCACCGCGGTGGCCGCATCGTTCCCCGAATGGAGCAGCATTCCATAAAGCAAAGTTTCCAGGGTTATCCGCTCCCCGGGACGCAGATAGATGGAGGAGCCCTCTACCCCGGTCCACTGTTCCGGGACAACGACCTCCTCCTGCAGGCTATGTCCTGACTCCAACGCCACCAATGCCGTCATTAGTTTGGTAACACTGGCAATCAACCGTTGGTCGTGGGCATTTTTTTCATAAAGTACCTTCCCGCTCTCTTCTTCCATTAATACCGCACTGGCCGCAGATACCTCTGCTGCCTGCACATGGGGCATCAGGGAAAACAAAAGCAGGACGACCAAAGCGGCGGAAAGATTTCGTTTCAACTCGGGTCACCTTCTTCCAGGTTTCTTCTCCCCTATAGTATGAAACAAAATTCGCCCCCGCCGCCAGGAAGGTTTCGGAAATTTTTTACCAGCCGGAGCTCAGTCCACAAACTCCCCCTCTGACCCCCGGGCTTCTTTTTTCTCCTTTTGTTGGGCAATAAAGTCGGTCACCTTGTCCACAACCTCTGGCACTGTGTCAATCACCCGATCCACCGTAGTAGCAGGTGGGGGAGCAACGGGCAGAAGCTTGACTCCACCATCCCGGATAATGAGGAAAGCCACCGGCTCCAGCTTGGCACTGGCGCCGCTGCCACCACCAAAGGCATTATCTCCCCCCATTGGCTGCTTTTTCGTAGAAAATTCCGTCCCGCCGCCTACCACACCAAAGGATATTTTTGAGACCGGAATAAGCGTAATACCATCTGTTTCAATGGCCTCGCCAATCACCGTATTGGCGTCTGCCATAGCCCGCACGCTCTCCAGAGTAGTTCGCATCAACTCACTTAAGGGATGCTTCTTTTCCATACATCAGGCCGCCTTTCTAAGCTGTTGTTCCTGTTTTTTTCTGTTTTGGACGGAAAGCAGGGTCCCCAGGGCTTTAAAACCAAAATACAGCCCCATCCAGACTGCTTGTCCCAGTTTCAAGGTCAAAGAAGCCGCAGCGTATAGAGCCGGCTCTTGGGTAACATTGTCTATCCGGACACTGGCATGTCCATCCCGAACATCAAAGGCGGCATTCAATGTCCCCCACAGAGCCCCTAACACAGCGTTAGCTTGGCCATAGCGCAAAGCTGTATCCGCCGGATCCTCACCGCCTACTGTTACCTGCAATTCCAGCTTGTCCACACGGATTTTTTCCCGAATCCGGCCTACGGCTTGCAGAAGAACTGGCAGCAAAGCCTGGACATAGGCCAAGGCTCCTCCTACCCTTTGAGTCAGGGGTTCAGGCTGCAGCGGTCTTGGAGCAGAGCTTTTCTTTTTGATTTTTGGGGTCCGCTTCTTCTTCCGAAGGGGCAAAATATGGATTTTCCAGGCTCCAACCTGAACCCAAAGTGAGAAGCCCTCCCTCCGGTATTCCATGCCCGCGCCTACTCTCAGCTGTCCCAGCAACCAAAAAGCGGCCAATACGCCGGCAACAATGAAAAGCCATCTCATGCATTCTCCTCCCCTGTATCAAAGCCAAGGGGGATATCCTCCAACTGGGCAGCGCCCTCCTCTTGAAGTTTTGCCACAGCGGCCTCCAGTTCCAGGGTCATCTGGCTGCCTTCCTGGGAAGAGTCAGGCAGCTCGGGCAGTTCATCCAGGCTGGTCAGCCCAAAGGAGCGCAGAAAATTTTTTGTGGTTCGAAAAAGCACCGGTCGTCCAGGCACCGCCAGGCGTCCCGCCTCTTCAATCAGCTCCCGTTCCAGCAGAAGCCCTACGGTGTAGGAGCTGTCCACTCCCCGCACCTGGTCTACATATGCCCGGGTCACCGGCTGGTAGTAGGCAATGACGGCCAGCACCTCTAGCGCAGGCTGAGACAGCCGGGCTGGCTTACGGCTCTCCAAGGTCTTGCGAATGAAATCTGCGTACTCGGGGGCAGAGCACAACTGATAGCTGCTCTCCAGGCGCAACAGGCGGATACCCCGACGTTGATAGCTGTACTTATCCATCAGCTGCTGGGCCACTGCGTCCAGGGTGGGACGGTCCACCTCCAGGCCAAGACACAGCCGCTCTATTGGTACTGGTTCGCCGGCAGCAAAGAGCACGCCTTCTAAGGCGGCCTCCAGTTCTTTAATTTCCAAGCGGTCTGCCCCCTCCTTTCAGTAGCTGTCAGTGGTAAATTCCACCGGCTTCTCCCCTTCTTCCCGGGTACAGGTAACAGTGCAATCCTCCTCCGTACCAGCCAGACGCACACGCCTGGCTTTGCACAGCTCCAGTACAGCAAGGAAGGTGGCCACAATCTCTGACCGGCTGCGGTTGTCTTTAAACAGTGCCCGAAACCGGGCCACCCCGACCTGCACCAAGCGGCGGATAATTTCCCCCGCCTTTTCCGTAACGGGATACGGCTCTCTGCCTACAATTCCTTGAAACGCTGCCACAGGGGGCGGTAAGCGGCGGTCCGTCCGGGCCAGCACCGCAGTGATAGCCTTGTGCAAATCTTCCCTGTCGTGCACATAGCAATAGGTTTTGTTGGGTGTAACAGGTTCTGGAACCTTAGTTAAATAATCCCGGCCATAGCGGTATCGGCCATCTAAAACCGGCACAATTTCCTTGATTTTCAAGTAATTCTCATTGCGCTGATGGGCCTCCAGAGTGGCAATGAGCTGCTCCATCTCAGACAAGGCCTCCTCGTCATGGATAGACAGCAGCATCCGCGTTTTAATATAGACCAGGTGGGACGCCATAGTAACAAACTCGCTGGCTACTTCTAGATCCAGCTGCTTACGCCGATTCATCCACTCCAGATACTGATCCAGAATAAGGGAGATTTGAATGTCTTTAATCTCCATTTTGTTCTTGCTTAGTAGATGGAGAATAAGATCTAGGGGGCCTACAAAGTCCTCCATATTTTCTTCCCTGGCCTTTATCACCCCCGCCAGGTGATAGATGGGACTATCCAACTATTCACCTCCTGTTCCACATTTCTGCCGGAATATTATATCAGTTTTTACCCAAAAACACAAGTAGGCATCCCGTCTGTCCCTTTTCAAGAAATGTAGTGACGGCCAAAACTCCGTCGGTTTCACCCAATAGCGGACTTGCCTGGAGAGTAGCTGTGCTGGATGGCTTACCGTACCTTGCCAAAGACACTTTCATATTCTAAAATGATTATTGAAATACCAGTCTATGCTCCGTAGA
>CALWYD010000070.1 GCA_944385675.1 uncultured Oscillospiraceae bacterium | reverse complement strand
GGCCAAAAGCTCTTCCGCCGTGGAGAACACTTCCGCCCCCTCCGGGGCCTCCCCCATCGTTCGGGAGAGGATCAGATTCCTCCGCCCCTTCAAAGGCCGCCCGCCGGGGAAGGTGGCCAAGGTCTTTCGCCCCAAAATCACCGGATGCCCAAGGGTGAGGGCCTTGAATCGCTTCAGATCCTCCTTCAGATAGACCAGCTGGTCCCCATCCTTTCCGATGGCCCAGTTTTGATCCACTGCCACGATTACATTCATCAGTTTTATCCCCCATACCCATAGATTGCCCCATTTGCCCCGCCCCTGCGGGACGGGGGCTGAATCCAGCGTTCAAACCGCCACCGGGATCTTCCCCTCCAGCTCATAGGCCTGATAGCCTTCCAGCTTCACGCTGTCCTTGGTAAAGGCGTAAAAGTCAGTGACAGCGGGGTCCAGGATAAATTTGGGGGCCGGATAGGGCTCCCGCTCCAGCAGCCGCTCCACCACCGGCACGTGTCGGTCGTAGATGTGGCAGTCCGCGATGACGTGAACCAGCTCCCCCGCCTCCAGCCCGGACACCTGGGCCATCATGTGGAGGAGGACAGCGTACTGCATCACATTCCACCCGTTGGCGGTGAGCATATCTTGGGACCGCTGGTTCAAAATCCCGTTGAAGGTGTTCCCACTCACGTTAAAGGTCATAGAGTAGGCGCAGGGATATAGGGCCATCTCGCTTAAATCGTGGTGATTATAGAGGTTGGTGAGGATCCGCCGGGAGCCTGGGTCGTGCTTCAGGTCCCATAGTACCTTGTCCACCTGGTCCATATCCCCCTGGGGATAGCGGTGCTTCACCCCCAGCTGATAGCCGTAGGCCTTACCGATGGAGCCGCTCTCATCCGCCCAGGCGTCCCATACGTGGCTGCCCAGGTCGTGGATGTTGTTGGACTTCTTCTGCCAGATCCAGAGCAGCTCGTCCACCGCCGACTTCAGGTACTGCCTCCTCAATGTCAGAATGGGGAATTCCTCTTTTAAATTGTACCGGTTCACCACCCCGAAGAGCTTGACGGTGTGGGCCGGGGAACCGTCCTCCCACCTGGGGCGGACCGGGCGGTCAGTGTCCCAGATCCCCCGACTGAGGATGTCCCGGCAGTTTTGGATAAACACCTGGTCGGCATAGCTCATGGCCAGCGCTCCTTTCTTTGTCTCTCCGAACTCTTCTGACTCCATTATACACGAATCAGAGGCGGGAAACAAGCCAGTTTCCCGCCTCTAATTTTCCTATATCCCTTTGTATTTCCGCCGGGTAGCCAGGCCGCCCCGAATATGCCGCTGGGCCTTATTTTCTTCCAGCACCTGCTTGGCCTGCAGGTATAGGGTGCGGTTGAAGGCGGGCAGCCGTTCAGATAGATCCTTATGGACCGTAGATTTGCTGATGTTAAATTTTCTGGCCGCCGCCCGCACGGTGGCCTTATTTTCCACGATGTACTGGGCAAGATGGCATGCCCGCTCCTCCATGTTTCCTTTCACACAGCAACATCTCCCCCGTGATTTGGGTCTGCTGTGCTACTATATGCCCCAATTCCGGGCAGTATGAGGAGTTTTCCCCCTCAAAATCCGGGGGTGCGCCCTCTCTCACAAGGACAGGCGTGGGTAGCTCCGAACAGAGGTGACCGGATCTAAGCCCGCTTTTTCCGCCTTCTCCCGGTACTCTTCCGGACTTCCCGTAGTATAGATTTCCAGGGTGCCCCGCTCACTCCTGTAGTTGAGCAGGTTCCGGCGCTCCAGCTCCGCCTCCGCTGTTTTCACCATCTGGTCCGCCGGGTCGACGAGTGGCAGCTTGGGGTACAGCTCTTCGATATTTCCCTCCACCAGCGAGTAGTGGGTACAGCCCAGCACGCAGCAGTCGATCTTCTCCCCATACACCAGCTCATCCAAATTTTCCCGGAGGTCTGCGTTCAGCTTCTCCCGCCCCGCAGGGTCCCCCAGGTGGTGCTCCACCAGGGCGGCGAGCTTGGTGCAGCCGCGGCTGATCACCTGCTTCTCTGGGGCCAACTTGCCAATCAGCTCCGGATAGCACCCAGTGTTGTGGGTAAAGCAGGTGGCCACCACGCCGATCTTCTTCCCTGGAAGGCGGGCCGCCGCGTCCGCCCCCGCCTGGACTACACTGAGCACCGGACAAGTCATTTCCGCTCGGAAACGGTCCACCAGGCAGGAGATGGTGTTGCAGGCTACCAGCAGAATCTTCACTTCCCGCTCCTCCATAAAGCGGAGCATATAGCGGGTCATGGCCAGGATCTCCTCCGCCGAGTGGTTGCCGTAGGGCATATTCCCCCCGTCGCCGAAATAGAGCAGATTTTCATGGGGCAGGAGCCGCTGAGCCCTCAGTGCGACGCTGAAGCCCCCGATCCCGGAGTCGATGATTCCAATGGGACTTGTGTGACCTCTCATAGGAACCTCCTTTCCATGCGGGAGGTATCCTCCCATTTTGCCTCAACGCTTAGCCTTTTTATCATAGCACTTCTTTCCCGGAAATCCTAGCCCCCAGAGCAAGGAAATTCTCCGTCTGCTTTCGGCAGGCGAAATGTCCACGCCCACTCTGACGGCAGCAAAATCGCTCTTAATTTTACATAACGATTTCGTATCTCAAGCCCAGTACAATTTGTTATCCACATTCTCCACCATTTTTTCCACAGGATCAGTGGAAAACCTGCCCGATGGACAGATTTTACGTATCTATCCATTAAATTTTTCTTTGGTTTTACCTCCTATTCCCGTCTGTAAGGTAACATAATCTCTTATTCCTTCTATTTTGCCCGGTCAGATGCCCCTTTTCCCATTGGACGGCCTCCCGCGTACACCTCCACGCAGAGACGGGCACACCTCTCTTAAATTTTCCCCTTGACTTTTCTTCAGCTGCACCTATAATAATAGTACAAATGTTCTATTCTTGATTGGAGGGGTGCGTGTGGAATGGATTCAAAAATTGGAGATGCTGGCTGACGCAGCCAAGTACGACGCCGCCTGCACCTCCAGCGGTCTGGACCGGGCGGGGCGGTCAGGGACCATCGGCAGCACAGCCTTTGCCGGCTGCTGTCACTCCTTTTCCGCCGACGGGCGGTGTATCTCCTTGCTGAAGGTGCTTATGACCAACCTGTGCGCCTATGACTGTCAATACTGTGTCAACCGCCGATCCAACGACGTGCCCCGGGCGGCCTTCTCCCCTCGGGAGCTGAGTGAGCTCACTATGGGCTTCTACCGCCGCAACTACATCGAGGGGCTGTTCCTCTCCTCTGCCGTTCTCCGGGACCCGGACTACACCACCGAGAGAATGATCAAAGTCCTGCGCCTTCTGCGGGAGGAGTACCGCTTCGGGGGCTATATCCACGCTAAAGCCATTCCTGGAGCAGACCCCCGGCTCACCTGGCAGCTGGGCCTGCTGGCCGACCGGATGAGTGTGAACATCGAGCTGCCCAGCGCCAGAAGCCTGTCACTCCTGGCCCCAGACAAGGGGCGGGATGCCATCTTCACGCCCATGAAGCAGATCCGTGACGGCATCTCCGCCTCCAAGCAGGAGCTGAGGCTGTGTCACCACGCTCCACGCTTCGCCCCTGCGGGCCAATCCACCCAGATAATCATAGGAGCCACACCGGAGAGCGACCGGCAGATTTTGACTCTCACCCAGGGACTCTATGACAAATACCGCTTGAAGCGGGTGTTTTACTCCGCCTACATGCCCGTATCCACCAGTCCCCTGCTCCCCGCCCCCCAGGACTTTCAGCCCCCTCTTCTGCGGGAGCACCGGCTGTACCAGGCGGACTGGCTGCTGCGGTACTACCACTTCCGGGCGGAGGAGCTCCTGGATGAGCACAGCCCTGATCTGGACCCCCGCCTGGACCCCAAGTGCACCTGGGCCCTGCGCCATTTGGAGTTCTTCCCAGTGGAGGCAAACCAGGCGGACTATGAGGCCCTGCTGCGGGTGCCAGGGGTGGGGGTGAAGTCCGCCCGGCGGATCCTCTCCGCTCGGCGGGTGGGCCCCCTCACCTTTGAGGGGCTCAAGCGGCTGGGGGTGGTCCTGAAGCGGGCCCAGTACTTCCTCATCTGCTCCGGGCGGCCCCTGACGGGGCTGCGGGTGCGGGAGGACGGCCTGCTGCGGCACCTGGCGGCCCTGGACGCCCCCAGGGAGCCGGTGATGGAGCAGCTCTCCCTGTTTGACGGGCCGGGAGGCGGCGTCCCGTAACCCCGCTTTTCACGGCCGTCCGCCT
>CALWYD010000069.1 GCA_944385675.1 uncultured Oscillospiraceae bacterium | reverse complement strand
GACTTAGCGGGAAAAGGCAAGAGTGCATATGCAATTGGCCAGGAAATTGGGGTATCCAAAAACACCGCCCGGAAATACATGACGCAGCCAGCGCAGCCTCATGGATTGAAGGGGATAGGCCACTCTATTGGCACCAGTCAGATTTACTACGTTCTGCACCGACATGGCTGGAGAAAGGTCATGCCCCGCAGTAGACACCCTAAAAAGGCAAGCGAGGAGGTCATTGAGACCTCAAAAAAATGAAAACCACCATCGGTGAACTGAAAAATCTCCACAGGGGCTGTGGAAAAGTGCGCCTTATGTTCCAGGATGACGCAGGCTTCGGCTGCATCAACCATCCCAAGTACTGCTGGTGCGAAAAAGGCATCCGACCCAGCGTTCCATGTCACCATATTCGGGAATACCGGTATGCCTATGGTGCGGTCGAGCCGCTGACTGGGGATTCCTGTTTTCTTGTCATGCCCTATTGCAATACTGCGTGTATGAATCTGTTTCTGCGGGAATTATCCAAACAATTTCCGCAGGATACCACTCTGATGTGCTGCGATGGAGCTGCATGGCACAAATCGGGAACACTGGAAGTGCCTGAGAATATTGTACTTTTCCATATCCCTCCATACACACCAGAGATGAATCCGATAGAGCAGATCTGGAAGGAGATACGAAAGCGCGGCTTTCGAAACGAGGTTTTTGCAACCTTGGAGAAAGTCGTTGATCGTCTCTGCGATACCATTTGCTCGCTTACCCCTAATACCATTTTCAGCATTACCGGACGCAATCGGATTATTAAAGCGTTTAATTAGGTTTTAGCATGAATCCGAAAAAAGTGAACGTTTTGTGAGAATTGTGTGCATTGCCCAAAATAACTTAAAACGCTACAATAAAATTGTAAAGTTTGACGGTTCTCCTGCCAGAGAAAATGGAAGGTGTCCGGCAAATGAAAAAACAAAAACAGGAGGAAATGCAAATGAAAAGGTTATTAAGCGTTCTTCTCGCGGTGCTGATGCTGTCCAGTATGCTGGCCGCCTGCGGCAGTCAGACAAGTAAGGAAACTTCCGATACGGTCAAGCTTGCCGTTGCCTGCCCTGTCACTGGTGACAGCGCGGAATATGGTGTTCACTTCTCCGTCGCCGCCCAGATGGCCGCGGAAATGATCAACGAGACCGGCGGAATCAATGGCCGCACCGTGGAGATCGAGATCTTCGACTCTAAGAATGACGCCAAGGAAGCGGCGGAGGTTGCCCGTCTGATCGGACAGGACAGCGCCATCCTGGCTACCATCGGCGATTTCTCCAGTACCTGCTGCATGGCCAGCGCCCCCATTTACGAAGAGAACAAGCTGGTCCAGATCTCCCCCTCCGC
Organism: uncultured Oscillospiraceae bacterium; assembly: GCA_944385675.1. Classification (GTDB taxonomy): domain Bacteria; phylum Bacillota; class Clostridia; order Oscillospirales; family Oscillospiraceae; genus Lawsonibacter. The sequence continues at coordinate 2,188 of CALWYD010000069.1, read as the reverse complement.
CGGCCTGATCGACTTCCCCCAGGTTGGTCCCTGGAACTTTGCCATTACCGGTGTCCAGTCCGACGACGGCCCCTTCCTGGCGAACCGGGTCCTGCATGAGACCATGGGCGTCAAATCCTATGCGGTTGCCTACACCAACAATGACTTCGGCCTGAACCTTACCGGCTTTATGAACGAAGAGGCGGAGAGCCTGGGCATCACGGTCACCGACTCTGAGGCCATCGCCTCCGGCGAAAAGGACTTCACCGCCATCGTTTCCAAGATGCGCCAGACCAACCCTGAGGCGGTGGTCATCATCGCGACCTACAACGAGGTTGCCAACTGCGTCAAGCAGATCCGCCAGGTCGGCTGGGATGTGCCCATCGTTATTTCCGGTTCCTCCCTGACTGACCAGCTGGTAGAGTTGCTGGGCGAGGATGTCAACGGTATCTACTCCAACATTGCTTTTGTTCCCAGCGCCGATGACGAGAACACCAGCGAGTTCAGCAAGGAATTCACTGAGCGCTCCGGCTTGGCTCCCTCCTTCCATAGCGTCTGCACCTACGATGCTGTCAACCTGGTCTGCCTGGCCGCCCGCAAGTGCGGCGACAATCTGACCCGGGAGACGCTGCGGGACACCCTGGCGGCCTACACCGGCTTTGACGGACTGATGGGCCCCGTGGAATTCACGGAGGAAGGTGCCGTTCACCGCGGCAGCAAGGTCGTTCAGTATCAGAACGGCACGCTGGTTGCCCTGAGCGAGTACATGATGCCCCGTGACTGACCGGAACGGTACCGTACCAACAATGGGAAAGCGCCTGACGGTGCTTTTCCCCGGTCCGGCAGATAAATAAACCAAAGGGTCGCCCGCTCCATCCAAACCTGCTTTGCTGCGTGGGGCGGAAGAGCGGGCGGTTTCCTTTTGGACCATTCCAGCGGCGGAAGAAAGGTTGTGTGTAATGTCCTATTTCATTGAACAGCTGCTCAACGGCATTTGCCAGGGTTCCATTTATGCCCTGTTCGCCATCGGTTATACCATTATTGTAGGCGTTGTGGGCCTGGTGTCCTTTACCCATGGCGAGGTCATTACGATCGGCGCTTTTTCGGCGCTTTTTGCCACGACTTTGGGCGGCAATCATATTTTACTGACGATTTTTTTCAGCTTTGCGTGCTCCGGTCTGGTAGGCATCGTGATCCACAAGGTCTGTTATGAAAAATTTTGGGATTCTCCCCGGTACATTCCCCTGATCTGCACCATCGGTATGAGTATGCTGCTTAAGAACACGATCCAGATCGCCTTCGGCAGTGAGACCAAGGCCATGCCCGAGGTGATCCCCCAGGGCGGCATTCACTTTGGCGAGTATATGGTCACCAATGTGCAGATCACAGTCATCGTAGTGGTGGTGGCACTTTGCACCATTTTGTCCCTGTTCCTGAATAAAACCAAGCAGGGGATTATTCTGCGGGCGGTCAGCCAGGACCGGAAGGGCGCCGCACTGGTGGGCATCGACGTCAGCAAGGCCACGCTGCTGGGCAACCTGATCGGCTGCGGCATTGGCGGTGTCGCGGGTATGCTCTATGCCCTGTACTACGGCTCCCTGTCCGCATCCATGGGCGGCTCTGCTTCCATGAAGGCTTTCAGCGCGTCGGTGCTGGGCGGCCTGGTCAATACCCCCGCCTCCGCCATCGGCGGTCTGCTGATCGGCATTTTAGAGAATTTCGGCATTGCCCTGTTCTCCTCTAGCCTGCGGGATATGATCGCTTTTATTTTCCTGATCATTGTGCTGCTGTTCTTCCCCAAGGGACTTAGGATCCAGTTCAGGAGGCGTGCGACATGAAAAAAACGACAGAAAAGAGAAGCACAGTTTCCTGGAAGGAAACCCTCTCCAAATACAGCAAATGGACCATGTTGGCGCTGCTGGCGGTGGCGGTTCTGTTCCCTGTGGTGATCCAGAACAGCTATTACCGGGGCATTGGCACCAAAATCGTCATGTATATGCTGCTGGCCAGCTCTGTAAATGTGATCAATGGCTACAGCGGCCAGTTCTCCATCGGCCACGCGGGCTTTATGTGCGTGGGCGCTTACACGAGCGCGATCCTGATGACCCGGGCGGGGTGGAATTTCCTGCCCGCGGTACTGACAGCCGGTGTGATCACCGCACTGTTCGGAATGCTGGTGTCCATTCCCATCAGTAAGCTCTCCGGTATC
>CALWYD010000068.1 GCA_944385675.1 uncultured Oscillospiraceae bacterium | reverse complement strand
CCTGCCCCAAGGGCATCGACATCGCCATGGTGAACAAGCTCTACGACCTGGCGGTGATGCAGCCCCAGGTGCCCCAGTCCATCCGGGCCCACTACCAGGCCCTCACCGCCCGGGCGGAGGACTGCATTGCCTGCGGGAACTGCGAGAAGCGGTGCCCCTTCGGCGTGCCGGTGGTTCAGCGGATGGAGAAGGTCAAGGAGCTGCGTCTGCTGTGAACTGGTGGTCTCCGGACCATGGCCCCGCAGTCCTCTTGCTTATCGTTGGAATCAAAAAGCGCTTCCCGGCCAGGACGGCAGCAACCGCCGCTCCCGGCCGGGAAGTTTTTGCGCTGTGGGCGTATCAAATTCTCACACGCTATACAAAGAATAACGGCCGAAAGCCATCCCTTACCTGCTCAGCAGCCACCGGATACCGGCCACGGTGCGCTCGATCCCCTGGACGAAGTGGTTGCCAGGATTCAGCTGGAACACCGTGTCGACCCCCTGCGCCAGAAAATGGGCATGGATCGCCTCGGTATTCTCCTGAACGGTTTTCAGGACCGGATTGCGAGTCTTGGCCTCCCTGTCCCCCAGGGAGAAATAGATGCTATCCGGCCAGCGCTTCGGCTCATGGGAGCAGATGTACTCCTTGAATCCCGGAAACCACAGGGAGCCGGACATGCACCCCACCCGGGAGAACACATCCGTCTGGTAAATGGCGTACAGGGCGAACAGTCCCGCCAGGGAGTATCCGGCGATTCCCCGCCACGCCGGAGGGCCAGCCAACTCTTTCTCTGCCTTTGGTATAATCTCCTCCACCAGCAACCGCAGATAGTCGTCCGCCTCCCCGGTGAACGCCTCCCCACCCTTGAACGCCGCTGGGCTGTCCCAGGGAGCCATGTCGTGGTTCCAGTCCAGGTTGCTGATGGCCACCAGGGTAAAGGGCGGGCACCCAGCGGCATGGGCCGCCTCATAGACCTGCCGGCCCTCGTCTGAGACGGTGTTCAGGTAGATTGCAGGACTCCCTGCCTTGTCTCTCGGGAAAACCGATATGTCTTTTCCGTCTATTCTAAAGGTCGGCATTTGGGGGCCTCCAATCTCTGCGGGAATTCAAATTACTTTCCTCATTGTACAACAAAGAGGCTGCAAATACAACGGATGTGAGACGGGAGAACAGTGCAAATCTCTGTTTCAAGGAAATCAAAAATAATGTGAACACATAATTTTCTTGCGTATTTCTGCTGAATATGCTATATTATTATATTTTTGGGATAGAAGCACACTGACACCCAAAGAAATATCAACCATGAAGCTAGAGATAAAATCAAATCGTCAGCTCGCCAATATGGAAGACGTAGATTCTTTGCTTGATGATGCAATAGATGAATAACTCGTAGCATCAACTAATTTGTTTTAAGTTGGCTGGTTGGCGTGAATACTCATTGATTTTAAGAGCGGCCGAATAATGAAGTGCCCTCAAAAAGTTAGACAATATTTGAAAACAAAAATTGTTTAAGCAGCCGAAAGGGCTTGTTGTCTGTAAATGGCAGGCGGCAAGCCCTTTAGCTTTGCCTTGGTAGGGCGGTCGTTGTAGTAGTCCAGATAGTCCAGCAGTTCCCGGTAGTGTCAAGGATTTTTCGCAAAATGGATTGCAGGGCCTGGCATGAGTGAAGTCAGCCAGCAATGGAGGCGTCCTCAAGGGCCACCTCCAGGCGCTTCATGTTCATGTACTTGTTGTTGCCCCGCTGGGTGCCAGCCACATGGCGCAGCCGGGCACAGACAAGCATAAGGGCAGAGTTGCCGTCCGGGAAACTGCCCACCACACGAGTGCGGCGGCGGATCTCCCGATTGAGCCGTTCAATGACAGTGTTGGTGCGGATACGAGTCCAGTGTTCGCTGGGGAAATCGCAGTAGGTCAAGGTTTCTTCAATGCCGTCCTCCACTTTCTTGGCAGCTTCCTTCAGCTGCATAGAGCGCAGTTCCTCCACCACGACCCTAGCCTTTCCCGGGCGGCTCTTTTGCTCTCCTAGGCGTGGATCGCTTTAAGCATCTTGGCCATCAGCTTCACCTTGGAGCGAGGCGTGACTGAGAACACATTGCAGTAGAAATGGACAGTACACCGCTGGTACTTGGCTTCAGGGAATACTTCTCCTACACCCTCCAGCATACCAAGACACTTGTCGCCAACAATGAGTTTCACGCCATCCAGACCACGGCCACGCAGCCACTGGAAGAAGCTGCCCCAGCTGGCCTTGTCCTCTTTCATGCCCTCTGCGGCACCTAAAACCTCACGGTATCCGTCCTTATTCATCACAATCGCCACAAGAGCAGCTACATTTTCAAATTCTCCGCCCCAGTTGCGATGCAGGTAGATCCCATCCACATAGACATATGGATAGTGTCCGCCCTGCGAGGACGGTTCTGCCACTCCTCGATGTGGACATACGCTTTCTTGTTCAGTTCACTGATGGTGGATGGAGAGACCTTGCTGCCCCACAGGGCCTCGGTGATGTTCTCCACACGCCGGGCGAATACACCTGCCAGGTACATTTCAATAAGAGCCTCTTCCACGCTGCTCCCCCGGTGGCTATACCGCTCAATAATAGCTGTCTCAAAGGAGATCCCCTTGAGCTTGGGCGCCTTCAGGGTGACATCCCCCGAAGTGGTGGTGAGATTACGGCTGTAGTGGCCGCTGCGGTAGCCCTGGCGCTGCTCATTGCGCTCGTACTGGGCTGCCTGGGTCAGCTTCTCCGCAACTCGTTGAAGGTCTCCTCTCTGCTTCCTTGAACCAGCTCTTTGAGCTGTCCCTTGATTACTTCCTCGTTTAGCTGTACAATCTTCTCGGACATGGTTTGCTGTCTTCTCGTATAATGAATTTACGGTTTAGATGTGGTGTGGGAACCGCATGAAACCCACTTGTTGTTCCACAAGCCATGTGGGATAATAAGGCCAGCAGACAGAGGGCGCAGATAGCCTCCT
>CALWYD010000067.1 GCA_944385675.1 uncultured Oscillospiraceae bacterium | reverse complement strand
CCGCCCTCCGTGCAGCAGTCGCCGGTATTGTATGGGCTGGTGCTCAGGGCCACGAACGGCAGGGCCTTGGCCGGGTCGGTGGACCATGCAAAACCCCACTGGGCGGGCAGCTCCTCCGGCTCCTGGGGAAAGGTCTCTGAATCATAGGCCTGGATCAGGCGCACCACCCGGCCGGCCGTGGACCGGCATACAAAGCCGTCTGTCTGTCCGGCCTTGCGCTCCAGCATGTTTTTCGCCGCCTTGGCCGCCTGGAAGTCCGGGATGTACCCCTCCTGGGCGTACAGCTCGGTCCCCGTCATGTCCGAGGCCTTTTCCTGGAGTGCCTGGGCCTGGGTCAGCCCGGCTCGCTGCATGGTGTCCAAAACAAATTCCTTGTCAGTCAACTGCATTGACCCCCTCCCGGATGGCCGCCGCCAGCTCCGCATAGGTCACATACTCCGTGACCAGCTCCGGCTCGGTCTCTGGATTTTCTTCACACCATTTCTGATAAGCTTCCTCATTCCATGTGCACGAGGTAACAGTAGTCCCATCATGCTCTATGTTTACAAATCCAGCGGCCCTTTTCCCATCTGGATAAAAGGTTTTCAAAAACTTATCCGGGAAAAATAAGCTACCCCTTGGTGGTGTCTCCCCCTTCCAAGATTGAATTGGCGGATACTGTTTTTCTCCAGTTGCATATATAATGTACATAGTTTTTCTAATCTCCGTTCTATCAAGAAAAAGCTACCCATGTATACGTCCTTCCACTTTGGTTAATATAATATCTATATTCACCAAGTGAAGAAAGGCGAATAGAAGTGTCTGAAAATGATACACTTCCTACATCTGTTACTGGATGCCCACTATTCCCAGAAGATCCACCTATCAAACCAATTATCTGAGAAATTCCATTTACCAGGATAAAAAAATTATCCGTGCTTTGCCCTATCCCATAGATAAACGCAAGTTTTGCCGGAGCCCCCGTAGCGATTGTTACACTCGTTCCATTGTTCCCATAATAGGTGCCAGAATTAGCAATTATTAAATGTAATTCGTCACCCAAAATTGTTTTGAGAAAATTTCCATCCCAAACCGCTGCTTTTGACAAAATGCTAAAAACATCATTTGGTAATGCTGCACTATCTAGGTCAAACAGAGCGGCTGTGCTATCTTGTAAAACAGTTTGCTTATTGTATGGCGTTCCATTTTGTGTTGGATTGTCTGCCATTGCCACTTTAGCATAAAAAGGAGCGCCCCCGTTTTCAGGGGTAATGAGCACACGCCCCTCCTGGCCCGGAGTTGGTATTCTGTCCTGCATAAGATCACCTCAATTTGAAAAGTAAAATTCGGGCCCGCCGGATACAACCCATGCCATTCCGGACCGAAGAAACACTGCCTGAAGAGCGGTAAAATAGTCATTTATCTCTTCCAGCAGCTGCTCAATGTTATTTGCCTCTGTCAGCGTCAATCCTACCATGTCTTCCGAAACAAGAAATGTGCCTTCGGATAACTCCAGCGCACTTTGAAGAGCTGTCACGTTTTGCAGATACTGTGTCATCTCTGCATTTGTTGGTACATCATCTTCGTACCATGTGTAATCGTCTTTTGGCTCTGGCTCATAAATTTCAGGGCCTGAAACAAAATTTCCAGTTCCTGCATTCTCATAAAAAATACTATGTTCTAAATCATATAGTCCAATAATCCCGTCAGGATTGATACAGGGGATGAAATCTCGAACAAGTTGCTCATCAGAGTAAATTTTACACGAATACAATCTCCCAGATATTGCTGCATTCGCAGGAGAGTCTGCAAGGTTAATATTCAAGAGAAATAGATTATACTCGCTTTTAAATTCAGATGGAGAATTGGAAATAATAACAGATTCCCCATCATCGTAAGAAATTGTTGTTTCCTCTTTATTTTTATCGAAATTGAATCTATTTGTTATGGGACTAACAGTTTTCGTGACACTTGCAGTCCCAAACCACGATGTGATCGAAGTAGAGCTTCCAGCCATAGCCCCATAAGAATCAACATTTGTCGATTTTCTAACGCCAAGTATCCAATCATTAGATGGATTTGATGTTGCCTGAAACTCTAATGAGACCCTGGTATATTGGTCTGGTTTGAATCCCGTATCAATCCACTGAGTCCCCGTACTCTCGATATACTGCAGCTCAGTGTATCCGCTCGGAAGCCGGCCGCCGGCATCCTGGTGCGGGACTGCAATCCTCTGATACCCCGTCTCATACCCCAGCCCCGTCAGCACCTCATTGAGGTAATCCATGCAGGCGGTGACGCGGTTGAGGTCGGTGTAATTGTAGGCTCCCTTGCTCAGAGCCTGGTTAAACTCCGCCAGCTGTTCCGCCGTCCAGTCTGCCAGAGGGACAGCCAGCAGGGCCCGCAGGGTGTCCAGATCCGCTTGATTCCGATCCGTGACAAGTGTACTAAAATCAAAGTTCATTCCGTCTCCTGCTCCTTATCCCAGTAGACCACCACAAAGCCGCTCCCGCCCATCTTTCCCGGGGCGCCCGGGCCGGGCTCAACATCCACCACAAGCTCGTAGTTCACCCGGCCGCTCACCGGGTTGGTCCACGTTCGGTAGTGGCCTGCGCCGGCCCTTCCCCCTGCACCGCCGGCGGCTCCATCGCCGCTCCCAGCCAGAGGTCCCGATACCCCTGTCCGGCCGTAGCTATTGCCGCTGACCATATCGGTGAAGCCGTTGGGATAGTAGTCTCCGTTGGCGGAGCTGTAAGAGCCAAAGGTGGTATCCCCACCCTGGCTTCCCGGTGTCCCATAGGTACTGGACGGCGCCCCGCCCGCCCCAACAGACACCGTAAACTCCTGCTGTGGGTTGATGTCGATGGTGCCGAACCATACCTTTCCCCCGTGTCC
>CALWYD010000066.1 GCA_944385675.1 uncultured Oscillospiraceae bacterium | reverse complement strand
AGAGATTTTTGGGTGAACTGATTCATATTCATGGAAGAAACCTCCTTTTTCGGTTTCCAATTTACTGTTGTCGTTTTTAGCACTCATTTACTTTAAGTGCTAAATTTATCATATACCATTTCCTTGCGTTTGGCAAGAGAATTTTTGCAAAAAACAGGTTGAAAGAACAAAGTTTTTCAAAGAAAAGGCAGGCCCAAAGGCCTGCCTTTTCTTTGCTAACGCCATTACTGAATGGCAATTTTACGGCTTTGAGGCTCAGGCTCACCCTGCTTGGGCAAAGTCAGCTTCAGCACGCCGTCTTCATAGCTGGCACCAATGTCCTCTTCCCGGATACCGGAGACATCGAAGGAACGGGTGAAGCTGCCTACACGGCGCTCCCGGCAGACATATTTGCCGCCTTCCTCTTTGTTCTCCACGGTCTCGTCATGCTTGGCCGTAATGGTCAGCACACCGTCCTGGAGGTGCAGGTCGATGTCCTCTTTCTTAAAGCCGGGCAGATCAGCCTCCAGTAGGTAGTGGTCGCCTTCGTCCTTGATATCGGTACGGAAGGCAGGCAGATGGCCACGCTCTGGGAAGAAGCTGCGCTCAAAGTCATCGAACAGGCTGTTGAGACTATTATTTGTGTAACGTCCAAAGGGAAGCAAACTATACATATATAAAACTCCTTTCAGGTCCCCGGTCCAACTTCTTACCGCTGTCCGGTTTCCTTCTTAACTTTGGCTTTAGTATAGCTCCTGATTATGAATAATTCTTGCACACTTTATGTCTAAACTGTAAATTCTAGCACTCTAAATATTTTAGTGCTAATTTCGTGAATTGATTTTCCCCTCCGACTCCTGCTTGTCCTGTAAGAAAAAGGGTGGTATAATTTTTTAAACGTACTCATCTTTCAGGAGGAATTGTCTGTGAAAGTGTTGATTTTTGGTTCCTACTCCCGCTATCAGGCCTATCTGCCCGACTTTGTTGCCTCTCTGCCTCTGGAGGCAGTTTACTGTCCCATTGACCAGCCCCTCCATCAGGCCGCGGCGGACAACCCAGATGCGGAGATCCTATTTGCCGATGCCATTACCCCGGTGGACCAGCCTCTTATGGAGCTTTTGCCCCGGCTGAAGCTCATTCACTCGGAGGGCGTGGCCTATAACCGCATTGACCTGGAGGCTGCACGGCAGCGGGGCATTTTTGTGTGCAACAATAAGGGGTGCAATGCCGCCTCTGTGGCTGAGCACACCGTTATGCTGATGCTGATGGCCCTGCGCCACGGAGTCTCCGGACACAGGGCCGTGCTGGAGGGCCGGCAGATGGCCATGAAGGAGGCGGTCATGGCCTCCGATTCCCCCGAGCTGGGGCTGCAAACCGTGGGTCTGGTGGGCTTTGGAGACATCGCCCAGGCGGTGGCCCGTCGGCTGGCCCCCTTCGGCTGCCCCCTGTACTACTACGCCCCCCACCGCCGTCCCCCGGAGGTGGAGGCTGACTTCGGCGTGACCTACCTGCCCCTGGAGGAGCTGGCCGCCCGGTGCGATATTCTCTCCCTCCACTGTGCGGTCACCGACCAGACCCGGGGCATGGTAAATTCCGGCCTGCTTTCCCGCATGAAACCCACTGCCCTCCTGGTGAATACTGCAAGGGGGGAACTGCTGGACAATGAAGCAGTGCGCCGGGCTCTGGTAGGAGGGAAGCTGGGCGGCATTGCCATGGACACCCTGGCCCCGGAACCCACTCCGGCCGACCACCCCCTGGTGGATCTTCCGCCCCAGGTGCGGGATCGGGCGATCTACTCCCCCCACCTGGGCGGCATCACCGGCGGCTCCTTCCGCCGGACCCATGCCAACATGTGGAACAGCGCCCGGCTGGTGCTGGAGGGCAAGCGCCCCAATTTCGTGGTCAACGGATTGTGAGAGAGGAGAACTCCCATGGCCGCTGAACTGTGGCAGATGGCCGCTTTGTGGCTGGCGCTTGTCAATTTCTCCGCTTTCCTTCTTATGGGGCTGGACAAATCCAGGGCCAGGCGGGGAGCCTGGCGCATCTCAGAGAAGGCATTATTCCTTCCTGCCCTCCTGGGGGGAGCCGCCGGCGGACTGCTGGGCATGCACCTGTTCCACCACAAGACCCGGCACTGGTACTTCCGCTTGGGCTTTCCCGCCCTGCTGCTCCTCCAGCTGGCACTGGCAGCTTGGTCGGCCGCTCAATATTTTTCTCAATGAAAGGACCGCCGCAGCAAAAGCTGCGGCGGTCCTTGATTTAAAATCTGTGAACCCAACCGGATAGGAGCCACACTGGAATCAGCCACGCAACCAAAAACAACAGCAGATTGACGGGGGACAGGGATCCGAAGGCCGCCGCCGATACCAGGTAGGCGGACAACGCCAGCCCCAGAACGGAGCCCAGGCAGCACAGAATCGTTCCCACCCGGGCGGCCCGGCGCAGCCGACGGGCCGCGGTAACCGCCTCGGCAAAGGGGAAAATACCCTCCCGGCACAACAGTGCAGTGAGTGTATCCCCGTGGGCCTGCTCCGGATCGGACAGCTCCCGGCGGCGCTCCACCGGGGGAAAATCCATCTTATCTGCCGCCAGCTTGAAGCGCTGCTGCAGCATGGCAGGGATAAGATTGAAATCCCGGGTGGCCAAAACCAGCCCCACCTTCTCCCTCATCAACTCCTCTACAGAGGGAAATACCGTGTCGGGCAAGGTATAATTTAGTGCAAAAATTCCCGCTAACTCCCCATTTATGGCACAGAACACTGCGCTTTTTACATTCATACCGGGTGGAAGGGAAATCTCCATCAGGTTCATGAAGGCAGCTGACCCCACCAGTACCTGATCCCCCCGGATATTGGCGGACAGGCCGCCCCCTTCGTAACAACACAGGTGCTGGGCATTGCGCATCAGCCCTCCCATAGCACGAAGCTGCTCGTGGAACAACCGAGCCAAGCCGCTCTGCGCATCCCGCAGCAGCGTGGCGGTGTAGGACATCACCCGCTCCACAGGGAAACTGCCCAGCACCTTATAGCCGTTAAACTCCACATAGCCCGGAGGAAACAAATCCGTATCCGTAATCAGCACACGGCTCCCACGCCTGGAATTGGCCACACCCGGCCAACCCGCCAGAGCCGCGCCGCTCTGGCTCAGGCGGCGGGCCAGCTTATGGAAAGAGCGGCCATAGGACAGTCCGCCCCCGAAACTGGCAGAGGCAGAAAACAGGGCCGACAGCCCCCAAATCAAATTCTGTCCCTGTCCCGTGCCCACCGTTGCCAAAAGAGCTAACACCACAGCCCCCACCAGCAGCAAAGGACAGACCCGGTGAAAAATACGCTGAGCTCCATCATCCATCTGGATCTGGCTGCCAAAGCCTTCTGCCGTTCCCGACCACTTGGTATAGGCGTCCCTGCCATTCCATTTTCCCCCGTCCTGGGTCACCCGGTACGGGCTGGCAGATGCAGATGCCACCCGGCAGGACAGGCGCAGGGCACAACGCTTGTGGTAGCGGCCATGAAGCTGAAAAAACAGGCCGGCCAACACCACCGCCGAGTAGGGTAAACGTGTTGCCCCCTCCGGCTCCAGGGCCAGCATCACTCCATCGGCCAAGGTGAAGATACAGGCCAGGGCAGCCAGGGCAGCCATCTCCACTTTTCCCCGAAAGATACGGCCCAATCCTCCCACCAGCACGTCCAAGGACAGCAGCGTCCCCGCTCCCAGCAGGCCAACAGCAATCCAGCTCTGTATCAGGGCACTGTCCAGTGGTGCCAGCCAAACCCATCCCGCCGCCGGAACTGCCACCTGAATCAGGGCCACAGCCGCCAGCATAAAGACCAGCAGTGCCCGCACCCGCAGTCCCCTCAGGCCCCGTCCGTACTCCCGGGCCAGATCCTGGGGGGCGTAGTCCGGTGGCGGGGGCTCCACTTTCCGGGGGCGGCGGAAACGAGGTTCCTCTTCCTCCGGCTCCTCCTCCCGATCTGTGCCGGGGATCAGGCGCTCCAAACGGCGTACCTCCTCTCGGTCGGTGCGCTCGTCCTCTTCAAACATCCGGTCGGCATAATCGTCCGCCTTCCGGCTCACATCTCTTATGAAAGCGCCCAGAACGCTCTCTTTCTCTGGAAACTGGATGACTCCATCTTCCCGCTCTTCCCCAGCATCCGGTTCCTTCTCTTCCCCAGCGGCCTGGAACTGCTCCATCTCCTCCTGGGCCACCTGGTCCTGGGCATCCTCCCACTCCTCCCGAGCGGGATCCTCTGTCTGAACGGCCCCTGGAAAAGAAACCACCTTTCCCCCTCTGGGGCGGCGGGGCGGCTGGGGCCAGGGCAGATCGGGTTCTTCCTCCCGCTGCACTTTTTCCAACGGTTCTACCGGCACAGCGCCCCGCCCGTCAGAACGGCTGGAGCCATACTCAGCCAGAATATCGTCCAGAGAGAAGTCCCCTCCGTCAGCGTTCCCAATGAGCGATTTTACCTGTTGCAGATCCTCATCACTATTTTGTTGTCTCTTGTCTCGCTCGCCCATGCATGCAGCCCCTTGGTATCTGTTGTAAAGGTGTGTGCTCTTTCTCTCAACTGCTTCGGCCTACCCGCTGCCGTACCGCCTCGTACAGCAGCACGGCTGCAGCAGCAGAGGCATTAAGGGAATTAATTTTTCCAAACATGGGAATGGATACCATAAAATCACAGTTCTCCGCCACCAGGCGGCTCATGCCGGCCCCTTCACTACCAATTACAATGGCACACGGGCCCTTCAGATCTGCCTGGTACAGAGAGGTGGTTCCCTCCGCCGCAGTGCCAAACACCCAAATTCCTTCCTCCTTCAGCTGCTTAAGCAAACTGGGCAAGTTGGGTACCCGTGCCACGGGCACATGGGCCACAGCCCCGGCAGAAGTCTTAGCCACCACGGCGGTCAACCCCGCCGAGCGGCGCTTGGGAATAATGACTCCATGGGCCCCGGCAGCATCTGCAGTGCGGATTACCGCCCCCAGGTTGTGGGGATCACTGAGCTCGTCACAAACTAAGATAAGGGGAGGTTCCCCCCGTTCCCGGGCGATGTTCAAAATATCCTCCACCTGGACATATTCCCGTACCGCGGCCTGAGCAATGACACCCTGATGGGAATGGGTGCGGCTCATAGTGTCCAGCTTGCGCCGATCTGCATCCACTACCACGATGCCCTTCTCCCGGGCGGAAGAAGCAATGTGGCCCAGGGCAGCATCCCGCTCCCCTTTCAAAAGATAAATTTTATCAATGGATACACCGGCCCGCAGGGCCTCGATGACCGCATTGCGTCCCTCAATAATTCCGTCGTTTTCCGTCTCCACCGGGGCGGAGCGGCGCACAGGGGGTCTGTTATTCATGCCCAGTCTCTCCCTCGCTTCACATTTGGAGTCTTTAGTATACCATATTTGCCGGACAGGGGGAAGTGGCAAATTGCCTGTATCGCTTTTTTCTTGTTTCACAGAAAGTTTACGCCCACTTTCCTTGTTTTTAATGGGTAGATGTGGTATGATAAAGTCCAGTGTATCACAGACAGCTACAAACAAAAAAGATTGAAAAGTGCGGAGGTATTCTCCTTTGAAACCAGACAAAGGCAACAACAAAAAGAACACCTTTGGCCTCATCACCCTGATCATGTGGGCACTGGTGCTGACACTGCTGTTCCGCAGCTGTTCCGCCTCCTATGCCAGTGCCAATGAAGTGCAGATAGACTACTCCACCTTTAAGCAGTGGGTGGAAGAGGACAAGGTGGAGCGGGTTCGGATGCAGTCGGGCAAGTACACCATTACCCTGCGGGAGGGCGTGACGGTAGAGGTGCCCGACCAAGAAAAATCTGACAGTGTGGCCTTCCCCTGGCTGGCCCAAGGAAACCAGGAGACGGTCTATGTGACCACTCCGACCCCCACCCCCGACGCGGATATTTACACCCTTATGGATGACCACGGCACCGACTACTACGACGATCCAGTGGACAGCTCCTCCTATATCCTTTCTCTGGTGCTGTCTTACCTGCTTCCTGTGGTCATTATGGTGGGTGCCATGCTCTTCCTCTACCGGGGGATCGGCGGCAAGGGCGGCATTGGCGGAATCGGCAATGTAGGCAAGGCCAATGCCAAGGTATACGTGGAAAAATCCACCGGCGTCACCTTTCGGGATGTGGCCGGTCAGGATGAGGCTAAGGAATCCCTACAGGAGGTTATTGATATCCTCCATAACCCCCAGAAGTATACGGAAATTGGGGCAAAGCTGCCCAAGGGCGCTCTGCTGGTGGGCCCGCCGGGTACCGGCAAGACCCTGCTGGCCAAGGCCGTGGCCGGGGAGGCCGGTGTGCCCTTCTTCTCGATGAGCGGATCCGACTTTGTGGAGATGTTCGTGGGCGTGGGAGCCAGCCGCGTGCGCGACCTCTTCCGCCAGGCCAAGGAGAAGTCTCCCTGCATCATCTTCATAGACGAGA
>CALWYD010000065.1 GCA_944385675.1 uncultured Oscillospiraceae bacterium | reverse complement strand
ATCTGCTGCTGAAAAAGCAGCCCGACTTCGACCCCCGGAATTACGGCTTCTCCAAGCTGTCCAAGCTCATCCGGGCCCTGGACCGCTTCCAGATCGTGGCCGCCGGGGCGGACAACACCGAGTTCTATGTCCGGGATATGTGCCAGGAGGACAAATAGGCCTGGTCTGTAGGTTTGTCAAACATATTGGACGGCGAACGCTAAAGGGGAACACCAGTTGAGGGGTCTCATAGGGAAGCTGTTGGAGCGGCGGTTGTGCACGGCGAGTTACTTGGCGAAATCGTTCCGTAAGGAAAAGCAGCTCCGGGTCGGCGATGCAGCGGCGGAGTTCCACCTTCACATCCGTCTAGACATTCTGGCCGAGGCAGGGTCATCTGCTGGTAGGGTTTAGGCTTATAGGCCGGTTTCTTCTCTGCTTGCGGAGACAGGCCCAGCTTCCTCATGACACGGAACAGGTTCCCCGGGCATAGGTGGCAACTGCTGCCCTGATAACGTCGGAGCCCGCCACGGGTGCGGACTTGGCAGTAGTCCGGCCTTGCAGCAGGGCGGGGAATAAGGTGGGGCTCGCTCCATGCAATTCCCTCGCCGTGGCCTGGGTGCAGCCTCCCGCCGTCTCCCCGTGGGAATTGCGTCACTGCGACGCACTGCGGGGCGTAGGACGGGGGACCCGGCCTGTGACCGTTTCTCCTCCTGACCCCACCGCCCAAAGCCGCACAGCACCCACCACAGCCCGCAAAGCAGAAAAGCAGGGGACCGACCTCATAAGGCGCCCCCCTGTCTTCTTGTCACTGCTTGCCGTCTGCCCGTCCCTGTGTTTCCTTATCGGACACAAATAAAGCTGTAATTTTTCTTCTTGCCTCATAACAAACTACACCTCTGCGATATAAAGCGTACTGGAGGGTGTACTGCATTTCCGTTGATCCGGTTGGGTATGCACAGGGAACAGCAAAACAAAAGGCAATTGGGTTCAGGTATCTTCAAGTTCTAGTCAGGAGGAGTCACGTCTCGCTGTCCTAGATACTGCTATACACGGGAAGATATATACCCCGCCGCTTGGATGCAAGGGGAATTCTTCCATTAAAGAGCTCACGTCCTCATACTCCCAGTCTCCTGAAAGCGGCGGTGGAAGGAGAAAACCAGGGCCAGATCGTGGGGTGTCTGGCCACCGCCTGACAGGGCAGATTGCAGATATTCCCGGAGCAAAGGCCTGTAATCAGGGTGGGCACAGTTTTCAATGAGGAGTTCCGCCCGTTCCCGGGGGGACCTCCACCGTAGATCGGCGATGCCCTGTTCGGTGACGATGACTTGTGTGTCATGTTCTGTATGGTCCACGTGGGAGACCATGGGCACGATGCAAGAGATCAAGCCCCCTTTTGCCACAGATTCCGTGGCAAAGATGTTCAAGCGGGCATTGCGGGTAAAATCGCCGCTTCCCCCTATCCCATTCATGATCCTGGTGCCCAAGATATGGGTTGAGTTCACATTTCCATAGATATCTACCTCAATAGGGGTGTTCAACGCGATGACGCCCAGCCGGCGGATGACCTCTGGGTGATTGGAGATTTCCTGAGGTCGCAGGACGATCTTTTTCCGGAAAGTATCAATATTCTGGTAAAACCGTTCCCTAGTTTTTTCTTCCAGAGATATTGCGCTGGCAGAGGCAAAGCGGAACACACCAGACTCGAGCAGGGACAAGGCAGCATCCTGCATGACTTCCGTGTAAATGGTCAGGCCTCGGAAGCCGCTGGCGGTCAGGGCTTGAAGTACCGCGTTGCCCACTGAACCCACGCCGGACTGGATAGGCCCCAGGTTTTCAGGCAACCGCCCAGCAGCCACCTCGGCTTTCAGAAAGGCTACGATATTTTCCCCAATCTTGCGGGAAGTGCTGGTGAGGGGTTTGAACTTGGCTGGTCGGTCAGGCTGGTCGGTCAAGACGATGGCGGCGATCTTCTCTGTGGGGCAGGGGATGTAGGGGAGGCCGGGGCGGTCTTCGGGTTGAAGGATGGGGATGGGCTTGGCATGGGGCGGGATGCCCACTTCAAATATGTCGTGCATGCCGCAGAGGCCCATGGGGAGGGTAGTATTCACTTCCACGATCACTTGCCTGGCCATGCGGACGACTGCATCTGACCCACCCACAGAGGCGGTGGGAATCAGGCCCTGTTCCGTCACGGCGGCGCACTCCACCACGGCAAAGTCGATGGCGGGCCCCACCCCCTGGTTCACATACAGGGGAAATTGGGAGACGTGCATATCGTTGTAGTCCACAGTGCCGCCGTTGATGGCGTCGCGCATATCCTTGTTGCTCTGGTAGGAATAGCGGCGAGCCACCAGGCCATGCCGTACCATAGCACCGTCCAGTTCGTCCCCCGCCGAAGCCCCGATACACAGGGTCAGATCCTTTGCGTGTCCGGACTGAATCAGTGCCTGGGGGATTGCCTTGGGATAACCCACAATGGTGAAGCCGCTCATACCAAGGGGCATCCCGCTTTTGATCAATGCTGCAGCCTGCTGCGCGCTCTGTATGCGGCTGTGCAGGGCTTGGCATACTCGCTCCATAAAAAACTCCTCCTGAGGATATTGGATCCCCTCACAGGGCCATCAAAAGAGGTACTAAAATCACCAGCGTTATTAACGCGATGGGATAGGTGGCCGCGTAGGCAATGACCACATCATCGGTACCAGAGGTTTAAATGAGGGCTGCGAGGGATGGTGTGGATGTCATGCTGGCCGTCATGGAGGCCAAACCGTTCAGCAGTGGCAGCTTCAGTACCCGTTGGCTGAAGAGGAAACCGGTCAGCATGGGAATAAGGGTCTGTGCAATGCCCCAAAGAATCAGTTTTGGGCCATAGGCGGTAGAAACTTCGGCGAATCCGCTTCCGTCTTCCAAGAAAAAAAAAAAAAAAAAGAGGATCAGACCCAGCTCCTTAATCGGGTTGATGATG
>CALWYD010000064.1 GCA_944385675.1 uncultured Oscillospiraceae bacterium | reverse complement strand
GAGGCAGTATTTTCCTGATCATCCTTCTTTGCCTTATACGCAAGACCTGCCTGGCGATCCTTTTCAACACTATTGGTAGGATACTTGCCATCTTTTATGCTTGTATCTGCTACGCACGCCACCGCGTCCAGCTCAATGGGGAAGGACACCACCAGCTTGCCGCCGGTGATCCCGTCTTCCTTCTGCGTCACAGCGTTTTTAACGTAATCAAAGCCCTTAATGTTGATGGTGTCACCCTCAACCGTAACCTCAAGATTCGTTCCGTCGGGCAGCTTCTCAGCAGTGCCCCAAGTGATGTTATCTCCATCAATGGATTCCACAGGTACATACTGGGCAGTGACGTCAGAACCCTCCTCTACATTACCCTCTGCCAGATCGCTCGGGAAATTGAAATACTGCGACAGCGTATCCGTCAACACAGCCTGGGCATCAGGATAAACCTCTAAAGTACTATCTGTAACTGTGTCAGCAATGTCCTTAAATACTTCCTCAAGGCCGCTTGCATTGTTCGCAGTTAAATAATAGTTACCAGATGCACGTCCCCCAAACCATAACTCATCCCAATCTGGCCAGACCTCATCATGCCACTGACTCTGCGCTGTAGCACTTGGATAGTTGGACGATACCGCATTCATGTATCGGTTGGCATTGTATTGGGTCGTGTCACTCGGGTCTGCCCCCTCGAAGATGCCCACCGTGTAAATGGTCACGTTATCGTCTTTCATTTCTTTGGCAGTGTTTACAGCAGTCGCTGCAACTCCACCTTCAAAACGATTCCCACTGGTAGGCTCTCCATCCGTAAACAGCACAACTACTTTTTGTGAGTTCCTGTCTGCGGAAATCCTATTAAGCACTGTCTGAGCCTCTTTCAGACCTTCATCAGCCCGGGTTGCTCCATTGGCGCGTAATCCATTTACAGCCTTTTTCAAATCGGCTACACCTTGCTCAGTATTGACACTGGTCAGATCCGCAACCGTCTCTGTTGGATAGTTATCATATGCATTTCGCCCATACGCAAATTGAACAACACTGATCTGATGGTCGACCTGTGTCTCCTTAGCACTTTTTGCCACAGAATCGATGAATCTGTTCACCGCGGTCTTCATGGACTCGAGTTTTGTACCGGCCTGCTCATAGTGCCGAGTGTAAAGTGTGGTACCCTCCACAAGGACCTCAGTAGGATCATCACTTTCCTCTCCTAATTGATGAAAGACCGGATCCCGCCAACTCCCTGTTTCATAACCAATTCTATAGTTCTCATACTCCCTGGTTTCCCAGGACCAGTCTGCTTTGCCAACAACAGGATAGAATTCGTCATCTTCTTCAATATAAATATAATATTCTTCAGAAGATATATCGTTATACGACCAGCCAGTCTTCTCCTCAACAGGAGAATAGACATGTCCGCTTTCTCCAAAACCATCATCCATCGACCCAGACACATCCAGTACCAGGACAATGTCAAGGGGCTTGGTGGTGGTGGTAGAGGTGACCTCGTTGCTGGCATAGGCCTCCATATTCAGCTTATAGCCATTTTCTGCGCTGCCGGAAACCCATTTGTTCACGGTAACGCCGTTGCTCTCCTGGGAGACTTTGGTTGTCTCCGTGGCATCTGCGGTGCCATTCCCGCCCGCCGCCAACGCCGTCATCGGCAACAGACTCATGCACAGTGCCAGAACGCAGAGCCAACTGAGCAGTCGTTTTGCTTTGCTGTTCATATGCTTTCCTCCTTATTTTGCTTGGGTTGTCTTGCTCCCACCCCGACCTCTAGGGGCCGTTTCCCCCGGGGGGCGAGGTAGCTTCGCAGGTTCCGCCGGCTCACTTTCCCGGCGCACACCGGGCAGCCGCAGCGCTTGGGCCCGGTGCGGGAGTACACCACGGCCTTCCACACGTGCCCCTCCGGGCAGCGCCACCAGACCTTTTTGTGGCTGCCCACCGTGACCATCTGGGGGGTGAGGCCCCCGTTCAGGTCGGGGTCCCACTCCGCCGCCACCGGGGGGTCCAGGGTGGCCAGGTCGTTGAACCCAGCCAGCACCCGCCGCCCGGCGCAGAAGGGGCAGTCGCTCCCCCAGGCCCGGGCGCTGATGGCCGCCCGCCAGCTGTGCCCCCGCTCACAGATCCACCAGGCCTGGCGGTTGCTGTAGGGGGAGACCTGCTCCGGGGTGAGGGCGCCGTTGCGCGTCCCGTCCCACTCCTGGGCCAGGCGCGGGAACCGGGTGGCCAGGTCGTTCTCCCCGGGGATGACGGTCTTGCCGGCGCAGGCCGGGCACCCCGCCCCGCTCCTGGCCCGGGAGAAGACGGCGGCTTGCCACTCGTGGCCCTTGGCGCACTGCCACCAGACCTTTCGCCGGCTCCCGGGGACCACGTCCCGGGGGGTGAGAGGGGCGTTTTTGGTGGGGTGCCACTCTTTGGCCAGGTCGGGGTAGAGGGCGGCCAGGTCGTTGTCCCCCGGGCTCACCTGCCGGCTGGCGCAGTAGGGGCAGCCGGCCCCGGCGGTCCGGGATTTCACGATGGCGCTCCACTCGTGGCCCTGGGGGCATTGCCACCACACCCGGCGGCTGCTGCCCCACAGGACCTGGTCCGGGGTGAGGCCGCCGTTTTTGGTGGGGTGCCACTCCCGGGCCACGTCGGGGAAGCGGGAGGCCAGGTCGTTGAACCCCGGCCAGGGCTTCTTCCCGGTGCAGTAGGGGCAGCCGCTCTCCCCGCTGGAGCGGGCGTACACGGCGGCTTCCCAGCGGTGGCCCTTCTCGCACCGCCACCAGACTTTCCGGCGGCTGCCGTAGGAGACCCCCGCCGGGGTGAGATCGCCGTTGGCCTCGGCGTCCCACTGGTCCAGCAGATCCTGCCGCTCAAAGCGGATACAATAGTCCGCCAGCGTTTCTCTCATGGATTACCCCCTTCCTTCCCCGGGCACAGCCCGCTGGGGGGATACCACAAAATTCTGATTTTGTGGTAGTTTTCCGTTGCGGGAAGGGAGGAAGCCCTTGTGGCGGCCCCAGGCCCTTGCCGGCTGCCGCGAAAAAAGGCATGGAAACCAGCTGGAGAAAAGTTTTCGTCTTTCTCCAGCAGATTGCCATGCCTGCGTCCGTATTTTTTATGTATTTTTCCATGTCAAAAATGACATTCGCGCCGGTTCCTCTTGATTTATCACCCCCGGGTATGATAAAATATGAGAAACTGTGGCCGCTATATCTTGTGGTCTGCAGTTTGCAAAGACCTTTTTGAAAAGCGGATACCACAAAATCAGAATTCTGTTGTCATAGGATGAGCCCTAGCCGCTCAACCTGGCGCTTGTGTTCCGCGCCGCTCTCCATAATATAGATTCTCGTTGTCTCCACGCTGGCGTGGCCCAGGAGGTCCGCCAGCTTTGCTATGTCTTTTTCCAGGGCGTAAAACGCCCGGGCGAAGAGATGCCGGAAGTTGTGGGGAAAGACCCGTTTGCCCTCTACCCCCGCCTTGCGGCAGAGAGCCTGGAGCTCCTTCCAGATATTCGACCGGTCCAGGGGCCGCCCCGTCCGGGTGACGAACACCGGGCCGGAGGTGATGCCCTTCTGGCGGCAATACTTGCTCAATGCTTTACACAGCTTGGCGGTGAGGAGGACCAGACGGTCCTTTCCTTTCCCCTCCACCCAGACCCGCCCGGCCTGGAGGGACTGGACGGTGATATACTGCACCTCCGACACCCGGACCC
>CALWYD010000063.1 GCA_944385675.1 uncultured Oscillospiraceae bacterium | reverse complement strand
ACCAGCAGGCTGCGGCACAGGTAGTAAAAGCCGGTGAAGCTGGACCCGTGCAGCCCCTTCTCCAGCCCCTCCATCAGCCCCATCCACTCGGTGAGGGACACCTTCAGCCCGTTTCTCCGCAGCAGGTAGAGAAATTCCTCAAACATGGCCTCACCGCCAGGCCCGGCGCAGGGCGTCCATGTCCTCGTTCTTCTTCAGCAGCACCCCCAGGTAGGGCACCTCCTTCACTACCCGGCCGGGATTGACCCCCCCGTGTTCCAGGGCCCGGATCCAGTCGATGATCTCGCTGGTGGAGGGCTTCTTCTTGATCTGGGGCAGCTGGCGGATGCGGTAAAAGGCCTCCAGCACCTGGGTGAGCAGCTTTTCGTCCAGATTGGGACAGTGGACCCGGACAATCTGGGCCATGAGCTCCTTGTCGGGAAACTCGATATAGTGGAAGACGCACCGGCGCAAAAAGGCGTCGGGCAGCTCCTTCTCCGCGTTGGAGGTGATGATGACCACCGGACGGTGCTTGGCCTTCACCGTTTCCCCCGTTTCCGGGATGTGGAACTCCATCCGGTCCAGCTCCCAGAGAAGGTCGTTGGGGAACTCCAAATCGGCCTTGTCAATCTCGTCGATGAGCAAAATCACCTGCTCGTCGGCGGTGAAGGCGTCCCCCAGCTTGCCCAGCTTCACATACTGGGCAATGTCGTCCACGTTTTTGCCCCCAAACTGGCTGTCGTAGAGCCGCTGCACCACGTCGTAGACGTACAGCCCGTCCTGGGCCTTGGTGGTGGACTTGATGTTCCAGATGATGAGCCGCTTGTCCAGCGCCTGGGCGATAGCCTCGGCCAGCATGGTCTTGCCGGTGCCCGGCTCCCCCTTGATGAGCAGGGGCTTCTGGAGCACCATGGCGATATTCACCGCCCGCAGCAGCTCCGGGTCGGCCACGTAGCTTTGGCTGCCTCGAAATTCCTCCATATGAACCATCCTTCCCGGCCCCCCAGGGGCCCTTGTTGGTCTATGCTCCGCATTGTATAGCCTTTTGGGGAAAAAGGCAAGACTTTAAAGGGGTCATGGGACAAGTTTGGCCGCCCAGAGCCGAAATAGGGCGGGCCTGCGCATTTTCGTTGCCTTTTGGGAAAAAGAATGGTAAAATATTATGTTAAGACGGGTATGCTCAACAGGGCGCCCCATGCCGCCGAGACAGATTAGAAGGAGGCCTTCCCTATGCGCAAGCTGGTCATTGAAAAAAGCGCCGTGAAAAATAACCTGGCCGTCATCAAGGAGCACGCCGCCGGGGCTGTGATTTACGGAGTCCTTACCGGGGACGGGGGCGGGGCGGGGATTGCCCCCCTGGCCCGGCTGCTGCGGGAAGAAGGGGTGGGCCACTTTGCCGTGTACGAGGTGTCTGAGGCCCAGGCCCTGCGCAAGGCGGGCTTCGTGGACGAGGAGATCCTGATGCTCCGCTCCACCACCGACCGGGAGGAGCTGGAGCAGCTGGTGGATTTGAATGTGGTGTGCACCATCTCCTCGGTGGACACGGGGCTGGCCCTCAACGCCCTGGCGGAGAACCGCTCCACCGTGGTGGAGGCCCACATCCAGGTGGATACGGGCATGGGCTTCGGGGGCTTTCTGGTGGGGGAGCCGGAGAAAATTCTGCTGGCCTACCGCTCCCTGCCCAACGTGGCCCTGTCCGGCATCTACACCCAGCTCCACGCCGCCCGGCCCCGGGATCCGGGGGTGCGCAGGCAGTTGGAGCAGTTTCACCAGGTGCTGACCACCATCCACAACGCCGGCTTTGAGACGGGAATTGTCCACGCCGCGGGCTCCTTTGCCCTGCTCCACGACCAGAGCGCCCGGCTGGACGGGGTGCGGGCCGGGTCGGCCATCCTGGGCCGGTGCCGGCGCACCAAGGACGACGGGCTGCGCACCGTGGGCTACGGCCAGGCCCCCCTCACCGAGGTACACTGGCTGCCCAAGGGCCACACCGTGGGAATGGACAGGCCCCTGACCCTGAAAAAACCCACCCGGGTGGCGGTGCTGCCCGTGGGCTATCAAAACGGCTTCGGCCTGACCCGTATGCGGGAGACGGGCTTCTGGGCCCTGTATTTCCGCTGGCGCCGCGGCAGACGGCGCACCGTGCGCATCGGGGAGCAGCGGGCCCGCCTGCTGGGCCCCATCGGAGCCACCGAGACCCTGCTGGATGTGACCAACCTGCGCTGCTCCGCCGGAGATCAGGTGATCTTTGACATGGACCCCCTGTTTGCCAAGGGCTTTCAGGTGGAGTACCGGTAAGAGGGCGCCCGCCCCCGGGAGGGCCTAGGCCCGGGAGAGGGCCTGCCCCGCCCACAGCCCGGAGAGGAACATGGCCCGGCACTGGATACTCCGCATGGCGTTCAGGCCGTACTCCACCCGGTCGGCCAGACCCGCCCAGGGCTCCCCGGCCTCGTTCAGCTGCTCCAGGGCCCAGCGCACCACCTTCTCGTTCTCCCGGTACTCCTCCCGGTCCCAGGCCATGTAGGCCTCCGCCCGGTTCTCCAGGCAAAAGTCATACAGGGCCTCCTGGAAAGGCGTCATAAAAAGTCCCCCTTATTTTTATTGAAAATATGACCGTTTGAGCGTATCCTGATTATACACGCTCGTTTGGTCGTTGCCAAGATTGGAGCGGTACAATGTCTGCTTTTTCTCAGCGCCTGATCCAGCTCCGGGCGGCGCGTTCCCTGTCCCCGGCGCACGCGGCCAAGGCGACCGGCGTGGTGGAGCGTGCCTACCCGCGCTACGAGTACAGCCAGCGGGAGCCCCAGCTGTCCGCCCTGGTGCGGCTGGCCGACTTCTACGGCGTGACCCTGGACTACCTGGCCGGGCGCAGCGACGACCCCGGGACAAGCCCAAAAGGGCGGTAAAAGCAGGGACAGGCGTCCCCGCCTGTCCGC
>CALWYD010000062.1 GCA_944385675.1 uncultured Oscillospiraceae bacterium | reverse complement strand
TACCGCCGGCTTCGGGGGCTGAGCAGTACGGTGGGAGATCTGTCCGCCTGCGTCACCGGCCTCCTGTTGGCCATGAGCCTTCCAGTCACGGCGCCCTATTGGGCTCCAGTGCTGGGCGGCCTGTTTGCCATTGTCATTGTAAAACAATTTTACGGGGGCCTGGGCCGGAATTTTCTCAATCCCGCTCTGGCAGGGCGGACGCTGCTGTGTACCTTTCCCGGGCTAATGACCAGCTGGGTAGATGCCTTTCAGCATACTGCCCTCATTGGAGGGGCGGATGCTGTCTCCACGGCCACCCCCATGGCCAGCCTCCACGCCGGAGTGCTTCCGGATCTGACCCTGGGGCAGATGCTCCTGGGGCAACACGGGGGAGCTATGGGCGGTGTTCCAGTCTTTATGTTGATTCTGGGGGGCGTGTATCTGGTAACCCGCCGGGTGATCTCCCCCCGTATTCCTCTGGCCTATCTGGGTACGGTGGCGGTGCTCACGCTGCTGTTCCCAAGAGGGGACGGAGGAGCTCTGGCCTGGATGACGGCCCAGCTGTGCAGCGGCGGCCTGATGCTGGGGGCCATCTTTATGGCCTCTGACTACACCACAACTCCGGTCACTCCCCTGGGGCAGACCTTGTTTGGGGTGGGGTGCGGACTTTTGACGGTACTGCTGCGATACTACGGCTCCTATCCGGACGGAGTGGGCTGGGCAATTTTGACCATGAACTGCGGTGTGTGGCTGTTGGACCGGGCTGCTGTTCCCCGGCGATTCGGCGCGGGACGGTTTGCCTTGGCCCGAACCTGGGGACGGCAGATGAAGGAGAGCGCCAGCGCCATCCGCTTTGTCCGGCCTAAGCTGAAGTTTTTGGCCCGGGCCGGAGAGGGCACCATGCCCGGTGAAGGCTATCTGGATGAGTTGAGAGGAAAGCTGCGCCAGTGGGCTGCCCTGGGCGGCGTATTCCTGGCTGTGTGCGTGGTCATTTTCGGCGTTCACCGGGTAACAGACTATGCCGCGGTCCGGGCGGAGACAGAGGCCCAGGAGTCCCTTCTGGCCCAGGTGATGCCCCAGGCCTCCACCCGCACGGAGACGCCCTATCGGGCTGCCGGGGCGTTGAGTATCACCGCAGGTTACAGTAACAGCGGATTGGTAGGCTACTGTGTGGAGGTGCAGGCCCACGGCTTCGGCGGGCTGCTCACCGCCGTTGTGGGAGTTAGCACCAACGGAGAGGTCACCGGAATCGCCGTCACAGACCACCGGGAGACGGAGAGTGTAGGGACAGACGCAATGACGGAGCAGTACCTCTCCCAATATGTGGGCAAGTCAGGCACCATCCGCAGTGAAGGGGACAACTCAGTGGATGCAGTGTCCGGAGCTACCGCCACATCTGAGGCAATTACTGCCTGCGTAAACCAGGCCCTGGCAATTGTAGCCAACTTGAGTACAGAGGGGGACGTCAACTATGTGGACGGGGAAGTATAATCCTCTGCGGCAGAAGGGAGAGGAGGGGACTGTATGACTGCGCTTCAGCTGGCAGGCATTGCGTTGGCAGCGCTGTTGTCTGAAAATTTTATTTTGGTCAACTGCCTGGGCATCGGCGTGCGGACGAAAGCCTTTCGGGATCCTCTGGATGCCTGGCGCACCGGGTACAGCCTGACTGCGGTTATGACGATTACCTCCCTGCTCTGCTGGGGACTAAATCAGCTGCTGCAGCACTTTGCGCTGGCCTATTTTCAGACCTTGACCTTTGCACTGGCCGGCCCTGTGGTGGTGGCAGCTCTTCGGTGGTTTTTACGGAACTGCATTCCGGAGCTGTCCCGGCGGATGGATCCAAATCTGGCCAGCATAACCGCCAACTGCGCGGCCATGGGCGCCGCCCTTCTCATAGCACAGCGGGGCTACAGTTTTGGGGGTGCCGTGTGCTTCGGCTTTTTTGGCGGCGTGGGGGCCACCCTTGCTCTGATGTGCCTGGCCGGCCTCCAGCGGGAGGTCAGCCTCACCAGCTGCCCCAAGAGCTTTCAAGGGATCCCCATTGAACTGCTGACCATTGGCCTGATGGCCCTCTCTCTGGTAGGTTTTTACGGTCTGCATTTGTCCTGATTTGAATGTTCTTTTTCAGCCCTGCCGGTTCCGGCGGGGCTGATTTTTGTCTGACTGAGAAAGTGTAGGCGGAACACCTGGGGGATATCTCTGGAAAATTAAAAAAGTACGTAAAGTTAGCTTGACATTGATATAAAGTGTGCTATACTATATTTGTAAAGCGAGCTTTACTTAGCGAACAAAGGAGGCGAGAATTTGACCAACCGCATTGCAGAGCTGAGGAAGGAGCGCCGCATCTCTCAGGCGGAGCTGGCAGATGCAGTGGACGTGACCCGTCAGACCATCATCTCCCTGGAGAACGGGCGGTATAACGCCTCCCTGCTCCTGGCCCACAAAATCGCCCGGTATTTCGGGCTGACCATTGAGGAAGTATTTCTATTTGAGGAGGAATCAGAATGAATAAAAAGATACTGCTGTCCGCCCTGGCTGCGGCGGTCGGGCTGGTTCTGTTTGGCGTGGTATTGATCCTGGGGGAGCAGCTGCCTGTGGGGGGCGTTGGCCTGTGCTCCGGCCTGGGGGGCGCACTGATCGGCCTGGGGGGCGGGAGGATCCTCCTCCCCCTACTCATGCGTGGTATGAGTCCGGAGGACCGGAAGGAGGTGGAGCGAGCCGAGCGGGATGAGCGCAGCGTGGCCATCCGAACCCGCGCCGCCCAGGACAGCTGGTACTGGTCCCTGTATCTGCTGTGGATCCCCTTCATCATCTCTATGGTGCGGGGGGAGCTGCTGTGGATGGTGCTATGCCCTGTGGTGATCGTTCTCCACTGCGCTTTCTACCTGTTCCACATGTACCGCTGGTCCAAGAAGCTATGAGCCGCCGTCTGGAACTGCCCATCGGGCCGGAGCTGGCCGGGATTAAAGTGGACACCCTGCTGAAACGACACCTGAGACTGTCTGGAACAGTGGTGCGGCGGATCAAGTGGCTGGAGGATGGAATTTTGGTGGACGGGAAACGGGTCAGTACCCGCTATACGCCCCGGGTGGGAGAGATCCTGTCTGTCCGTCTCTCTGATCCAGAGCGGCGCAGCGGCATCGTACCTGTCCCAGGCCCCCTAGACATCGTGTATGAGGATGAGGATCTGCTGGTGCTGAATAAAGCTCCGGGAATATCTGTCCATCCAGGACCGGGGCACTTTGACGATACGATTGGTAATTTTCTGTTGGCGTATTACGATTCCAGGGGACAGGAAGGGGATTTTCATCCGGTCCACCGGTTGGACCGGGGGACCTCTGGGCTGCTTGTGGTGGCTCGCCACCCCCATGCCCAGGAGGTTATGAAGCGGCAGCTCCATACACCGGACTTCCAGCGGATTTATTTGGCGGTGTGTGTGGGAGCGCCGAATCCGCCTGAAGGAGTTGTAGAGGCGCCGCTGGGCCCAAAGGAGGGCTCACTGATGGAGCAGACGATTCGTGCAGATGGGAAACCGGCCCGCACCCGCTATGAAACCGTGCAGCAGGCCGGTCCCTATGCTCTGGTGCGTTTTACTTTAGAGACCGGTCGCACCCATCAAATTCGAGTCCATGCGGCCTATTTGGGACATCCGTTAGTAGGTGACTTCCTCTATGGAGAAGAACTTCCGGGGACGATGGACCGGCCT
>CALWYD010000061.1 GCA_944385675.1 uncultured Oscillospiraceae bacterium | reverse complement strand
AAACGAATTTTCAGGATATTCGATTTTGAGGGGATAGTCCGGAAAATCGGACTGCTGATTGGAAAGGGACCGGAGCCGTGGGATGTGCGTCCATATGGATGCGGACCGTACGCTCTCCCAGCTGAGCTATAGGCCCATATTTGGTTGTTTTGTATCTTTTTGCTCGATTTGTTTGTGCAGTTTGCTGTTCTGGCCGGGCCCGTGTTATGTTGCGCTTGCTCTCCCAGCTGAGCTATAGGCCCGTATTTTGACAAATTAAAAATCAATACTAATGAACCTCGAGACAATATACTTATGTCGTAACAACACGCCAAATGAATAGCCAAGGAACCCAATGAATACCATGTGCACAACGTACTTCAAAATCATATCAAAGAAACAGCTATTTCATTATAACAGATTTTTCCCGAATGTAAAGCCTAAAAATTTTGCTTTTTTGTACTATGTAAGATAGGGGAGACAGTGACATTCTTAGAAGCCAGGTCAATCTTATGAAAGAGTTATATTTTTAAATTGGTCACTGGTAATTGCTTGCTGTTTTGTCTAACTTTAAGTGTAAAAATACAAAAAGACTTCGATAAAGAGTACTTTTTAAGTTCTGCGGAAAAGCGCGGGGATTTAAACAGTACAGATAAACATATAAGAGAAAGAAAAAATTTTCATTGATAATTGTCGGCAGATATAGTACAATATTTACCGCCCTGCCCCATGTTTCGGCGCAGAGCAAGGCCGCACTAGTTGGGGAGATAGCGGTGCCCTGTACCCGCAATCCGCTACAGCGGGGATGAATCCCGGCCCCCGGACGTATGATGTGTCGTCTGACCTGAATAAGCAGCGATGATAAACCGGTCCCGCGCAACGTGGCTCCGTGAACCGTGTCAGGCGGGGAACCGAGCAGCACTAAGCGGCCCGCCGCGTGTGCCGCGGGGATACTGTTTTTGAGCCGGCTGTTTGGGTAACGGGCATATCCTGCGCTTCAAAGGCCGGTGTGCGGCCTTGCTCTGCGCCGGGTTTTTTAACCGTGTGACGAAAGAGGTGATTTGATGTACCAGGCCCTATATCGAAAATGGCGTCCCCGTACTTTCGATGACGTGGTGGGCCAATCCCATATCACTGAAACGCTCAAACGGCAAGTGGCCGGTGGTCGGCTGTCTCACGCTTATCTGTTTACAGGAACCCGGGGGACCGGAAAGACAACCTGCGCCAAGATTTTGGCCCGGGCGGTCAATTGTCAGAACCCTCAAAACGGGAATCCCTGCAACGCCTGTCCGGCCTGCCTGGGAATTGAAAACGGTTCTATTTTAGACGTGCTGGAGTTAGATGCCGCCTCCAATAATGGAGTGGATCAGGTGCGTGCCCTGCGGGACGAAGCAATATATACTCCGGCCGCGGTACAAAAACGGGTGTATATTGTGGATGAGGTACACATGCTCTCCACACCTGCGTTTAATGCGCTGCTGAAAATTTTGGAGGAGCCTCCTGCCCATCTGCTCTTTATCCTGGCGACGACAGAGCTGCACAAAGTGCCGGCAACCATCAAATCTCGGTGTCAGCAGTTCTCTTTTAAACGGATCCTGCCCCTGGAGATTGCCCAGCGGTTGGAGTACGTGGCGGAACAGGAGGGGATTGGGCTCACTGCGGAGGGTGCCGCCCTGTTGGCCCGGCTGGCGGATGGAGGGCTGAGAGATGCCCTGTCCCTGCTGGATCAGTGTGCGGGGGGCGGACAGCGAATAGACCAGCAGGAAATTTTGGACACTCTGGGCCTGGCGGGTAATCTGGAGACTGCTGCTTTGATGGAGCAGGTGGCCCGGCGGGACACTGGGGCAGCTTTGGAAACTCTGGGGCGGTTATATGGAAACGGAAAAGACGTAGGCTCGGTGTTGGGGGAACTGTCTGCTCTGGCCCGGGATTTGCTCTTGCGTAAAACTGCCCCCAGGGGCTGCGCAGCTTTGCTCACGGGGGGCTATGACGAGACCACAATGCGGAGGTTGGGGGAGCAATTTTCTGCTTCCAGGCTTCTGCAGATTCTGGAGCTGCTGCAGCGGACTCAGGGTGACTTGGCGCGGAGCAGCAACCGGCGCACGGATGCGGAGCTGTGCCTGATTGGCATGTGCGACGAGCGCTTAGATCGCTCTTTTGACGGCCTGTCCGCGCGGGTAGCCAGGCTGGAGGAACGGCTGGCAGGCAGCCGGGGGGATACCTGTGCAGTAGGCGATGTCCCTCCACCTGTATCGAAGGAGGAAGTTCCTCCTGCGGCACAGGCGGATCCTGTCCACGACCTTCCGCCTTGGGATGCAGAGAAGAAGGAGGCGCCGCCGGCAGAATCAAAACTAAAAAAAGAGGAAGTGCTCCAACCTGCGGCTGTTCCCGATTCCGCGGAACGGGGGGAGGAGCGGGCCTTTTGGCCATCTTTTGTTGCAGGACTGAGAGGGCGGGTGTCTCCCTCTGTGCTGCCCTATTTAAATAACCCGGCTAAGGTGACTGGGGTGTGGAAAAACGGTTTGCTTACCCTTTGGGTCGATAGTGAGTTTACCCGCAGCATGCTCAATAAGCCGGCGGTGCTGGAGGGGCTGTCTGCTGGGGCAGCTGCACTGTTTGGAGGGGAGCCCCGGGTAAGTGTGGTGACCGGCAGGCCGCCGGAACAGACATCGGACTCATCCCAGGCAACGGCCCCGGTGGAAACGCCGGAGGGGGATGCCCTGGACCAGTTGCTGGCCTTTGGAGAGTACGACAACATTGTCATTCAATAAGAATGGGAAAAGGAGTTTTGTGCATATGGCAAAGGGTTTTGGAGGACGGGGAGTGCCCGGTATGGGGGGCGGCATGAACATGAATATGCTCAAGCAGGCCCAGAAGATGCAGCAGGACATGATGAAGATGCAGCAGCAGTTGCAAGAGAAGGAGTATCAGGCTGCCGCAGGCGGCGGGGTGGTGTCTGCTACCGTCAACGGCAAGCATGAACTTAAGGCCTTGACCATCGACCCGGAGGCTGTAGATCCTGAGGATGTAGAAATGCTTCAGGATATGATTGTAGCTGCGGTGAACGAGGCCATGCGTGCTGCGGATGCCGATGCGGCGGACACCATGTCCAAGATCACCGGCGGACTGGGACTGCCCTTTTAAATAAGATACCAGAAAAGCCGCAAAGCTAATTAGCTTTGCGGCTTTGTTTTTGTTCCAAGGAGGGTGGGTGGTAAGGGCTTGGTGGAACCCATTATGGAAGAGAAAGAGTGAAGTCGGATGTGGGGAGTTTTTCCCAGGAAAACAGGGGAAGCAGCTGTTGGGGCGTGAGAGGATCCGGTTGAGGGATAAGGCCGGCGGCAAAGGCCAGGAGGCCTACCAGTTCTTGAGCGGACATGCGCTGTTGAAGTGCCCCCAGCTCCTGATCCCGGTCCCGCTTGGCCAAC
The DNA here is from genome assembly GCA_944385675.1 of uncultured Oscillospiraceae bacterium. Taxonomy (GTDB): domain Bacteria; phylum Bacillota; class Clostridia; order Oscillospirales; family Oscillospiraceae; genus Lawsonibacter. Next base: position 350 of record CALWYD010000061.1, on the reverse strand, counting down.
CTGCGGCCGTCTGGGGCCAGCAGGAGGGGAACATGGCCATATGCCGGGTGAGGCAGGCCAAGCTGCTCCTGCAGCCACAGCTGCCTGGGTGTGGAGGAGAGCAAGTCGCTTCCCCGCACCACTTGGGTGACACCCATCTGGGCGTCATCCACCACCACTGCAAGTTGATAGGCGTATACCCCATCGGAGCGACGAAGGATAAAATCTCCGCAGTCCCGGGCAAGCTGCTGGTGGAAGGAACCTTGGAGCAAGTCTGTGAAGGAGATGTCCACCTCCGGAACCTGAACCCGCCAGGCAGGAGGATGGGAGCGGGCCAGGCTGTCCCGCTCTGCTTGGGTAAGGGAACGGCA
>CALWYD010000060.1 GCA_944385675.1 uncultured Oscillospiraceae bacterium | reverse complement strand
GAGCGAGGGTTTTTTATGGCACACCGTCCGGAATTTTATGGTGAAATGAGGTGAACAGCGTGCTGCGAAAACTAATTTGGCTTAATTTGGACGATTTGTGGTTGACTTTTGGAGTGGTAGGAGTTTTTTTCCTGCTCATCCACGGGGGCACCGCCGCCATCCTTCTCTTCTTCGACAGCGGGAACAGCAGCCTGCTGTTGTCCGGGGCAATCCTGCCTATCGCCTCCGCCTTCGTCATCCTCATGATCTCCCTGGGGCACACCCTCTCCTCCTATACCCTGGCGGTGAAGTTCAGCCAGACCCGGCGGCGCTCCCTGGGTCTCACCCTGGGGCTGGTGGGCTTTGAGGCCCTGTGCTCCATGGGCTTTGCCGCCCTGCTCACTCTGCTGGAGCGGGCTGCAGCCCCCCGGTTCTGGCTGTGGCTCACCGGCACGGACGGCCTGGACATCGGCCGGGGTGGGCAGACAGTCACGCAAATTGCCGGAGCCAATCCCCTGCTGGTGGAGGACTTTTCCCTCGCCTGGTGGTGGTTCCCCCTACTGGCCGTGGGTACGGCAGCGCTGGGGCTCATGATAGGGGCCGTCATTCTCCGCTTCGGCCGGAGAGGTGGCTGGACCCTGTGGGGCATATGGATGGTCTGCTGCTTTGCCCCCCAACTGCTTCCTTGGGAGGCCCACTGGTTTACCTTTCCCCTGCAGTACTTGGGGGCGGCGGGCGGCGTCTTTGCCCTGGCCTGTCTGGCCTGGTGTGCACACTACCTGCTCCACGCCCCCATTAAAACTTAGTAATTTGGGAGGACATTATCAATGGCCGAAACCGCAAAACGCTTTGAGAAAATTTACGCCCAGGGAATGGCCAACGTGACCGAAATCTGGGTGGACCGGGAGACAGGAGTCAACTACCTCTACCACGCCTCGGGCTACTCGGGGGGGCTCACCGTCCTGCTGGATCGAGAGGGAAGGCCGGTCATCTCCCCGGTGGTGCACCGGGACTGAAGCGCACCTTTTTTGTATTAAGAAGGCCCCGTGCCTGCTGTAAGTAAAGCAGGCACGGGGCCTTTCTATGTTGGATTGGGAATCGCCGGAGCCCGTTAGTTTGTCTGGCTGGTCACTTCCAGGTAGTCGCCTGAGACGTAGCCGATAGCAGCCTGCCCATTCTTGTTGCGGTAGAGGACATGGTACCAGCCCTCCAACTCCTCCAGCACTACCACCCGGGTTCCGTTGCTCACGGCCCCGATTATGGCATGGTCAGTGCCCGGGCCGGATCGGACGTTCAGCCCCAGCTCCGCATTCACCACCTGGCCTACCCGGCCGGCGGGGGCACAGGTAACAGTGCAGGAGGCGCTCAGCCCGTTCCAAGAGGCGGTCACAGTGACAGTGGCAGTTTCCTCTCCGGTGTGGAGGTTTGTGACCACCCCCTGGCCGTTGACCACGGCAATGGAAGGATCGCTGCTGCTCCAGATAATTTCGGTGCCCTCCACCGCGGGTTCCAGAACTGCCTTTAGTACACCGCTGGCGGCGCTGGCCAGGGACAGTTCACCTGTATTCAGCCTCAAGGTGTACTGTCCCGGATCCACTGGGGTGGGGTCCTCTGGATCGGTGGGCACATCCTGGATGGGAGTGTAGGTCAGAATCTTCACCAGCATCACCGCCATCTGAGCCCGGGTCAGTTCCCCCTTGGGGTCGATGCCGCTGTCCCCGCCGGCCACAATACCCTGGGCCACCAGGGTGGCGGCGTGCCCCACGGCGTAGTCTGCAATCTGGTCCTTATCAGGGAAGCCGTCCAGCACGGTCAGGCTGGCGTCGGGGCACTGCTTCCCCACCAGGGGCATGAGCTGGCGCAGGATAGTGAATGCCTGCTCCCGGTTCACCGGCTGGTGGGGGGCGTAGAGCCCGTCCCCGGTGCCGGCGGCCAGGCCCACACTCTGGCCCCAGGAAATGGCAGCATAGTAATAGTCAGTGGGGTATACGTCTGTAAAGGTACAGCCGGAAGTCACGGCGGGCTTGCCCACAGCGTTATAGAGCATGAGCATGAAGTCGGCCCGCTGAATCTGCAGGTCGGCGCCGAACTCCGTGGCGGACACACCGCTGGAGATGCCGTGGGAGTAACAATACTCCACCGCATCATAGGCCCAGTGCCCCTGAGGTACATCATCATGGATGTTGTCAAAGCCCACCTGTATGGTCTGGGACACCCCGCCGGCGGTGGCGGTAATAGAGCCGCTGCCTCCATCAGGGGAGGCGGTGAACAGACCGTTTGTATCCACTGTCCCTACATTCCCCTCCACCGTCCAGGTAACGGCACTCCAGTCCCGCAGGGCGGTTCTGCCCCAGTAGCTGCCGGTAACGGCCAGCTGTACGTTCTCCCCGGGCTCTACCGTGAGGGAGGTCAGCGGGCTTGTGCTGCCCTGTTTGGACACTGTGAGGGAGGTGAGAGAGTCCACCACGTGGATCTGGGTGGTGCCTGCCACCTGCAGGGCATCGGAGCTGAGGGCCAGGGTGTCCGTCCCCGCCCGGCTGCCGGCGGTATAAACTCCGTTTTCTACTGTGCCCAGTCCCTGTTCAGATGCCGCAGCCACATCCTGGACACTTTGAGAGAGAATATTCAGCCCGCTGTCCAGCACCACCGTGTCGGGCAGGGTGACCGCGGTACCTGTCAGTACGGTCAGTCCATTCTCCTTCATGGCCAGACGGGCAGGCTGCCCGTCTCCGGCGTTGTCGGTAACCAACAACAGATAGGTGGCGCAGCTGCGGGGTTTACCGTCAGAAGGCAGATTATGTACCGTGGGGCCGCTCTCCCCCGGCGCCCACACAGAGATAGCAGTGGAGCCTCCTCCGTCCAGGTTTACCGCCCACACGCAGCCCTGCCGCAGCAGCTCATCTGCCAGATCCTTCTGGCTCAGGCCGATAGAGTAGCCCGACTGCCGTCCGTCCACCGCGTAGAGTACCAGGGTACCGTCCGCCTTTACTCCCAGGGCGGAGCGGGGCTGGCGGCCATCATTGGCATAGGTCCAGGAGGAACTATCGGTTATCTGTCCGTCCCAGATCATTATGTCTCCTATTCCCCCGGCCCACTGGGCCCCAGATAGGGCCTGGTCCGTACAGGAGGTGGTCAGAGTAATTATATCCCCCACCTGGAAAGACTGGTAGGTGGACATGTATCCCCCCAGCTTGTCGGCAGTCAGAATATACTCATTCTCCCCGATGGAAATGGGCTGGTCAGATTCCAGCAGCTCTGTCACCTGAAGGGTCAGAGTGGAATTTACCGTTAAAACCGGATCCTGCCCGCTGTTCCACACCCCCATGGGGTCGCTGGGGTCCCCTTCCACCAGAGTCATGCGCACATACCAGCCTGAGCCGGAGGCCCGGGTGGATACCGTGGAAAAATCTCTGTTCAGCAGGTACAGCCCCCCGGTGCTGTTGCGCAGCTTATTCAAATGGTGAGGAAGCACGGAAGCTCCCGTGCGCTGGTTGTAAAGAGAGAGTGCTACCTTGGGACTCTGGCACAGGGAGAGCGCACCGTCTGTGATGAGTACAGCCCCTTCGTTTTCTGGGCTGGACTTATATACTCCGTCCTCAATCACAATGCCGATGGGCACTCCGGAGGAGAGAGAGAAAAAATCTGTGTTGATGGCGCCCAACACATGGTAGCCCAGAGACTGGGCATAGCTGACGGCCTTATTGACAGTGGCCGCACCATACACCGTGCCCGACGCCTGAAGCAAAATGGGATAGGCCGGACTGTCGGGCTCCAGTTCCAGAGAGAAACTCTCTACCCGGCTGGAGTTGTTGACGGTGACGGTATTGCGGTAAGTCAACCCCTCCACCAGCAAGGCGGAGGTCTGCAGCTTCTGCTCCCCGGCTGCGGCGTAGACGGTGGGGAGGGCCAGGAGAACCGCCAGAGCAAAGGCGGGCGCCCGGCGCAGGAAAGTTGTCGCGGTTTGTTTCATGGGTACTCCTTTTTCCGTATGTAAGCCAAAGGGACAACGCCGGGCCCGTCCAGGCTCGCCCGGCCGATTGTGTCCCATTATAACAGGTCGCCCTTTGGGATTCAACGGCTAAAAGGGAGAATCCTGCCCTCACCGGGTGGAAAATTATCCCCCGGGCACAAAATGGAAACAAGCCATAAACCTCCGTCCCAGAGGTTGAAAAGCGGGGCATATTGGTGTAAAATAAATCGATTGTCAACCTGAAAAAAGGAGGGATTTCCGTGGATGCGGGCCACAGCAAGGCCACAAAAACCATCACCACCGTGATGGTCATTACCCTCCTGGGCAAAGTGCTGGGCCTGTACCGGGACCGGCTGTTGGCCGTCCACTACAGCGTGGGGATGCAGGCCAACGCCTTCTTTACCGCCAGCCGTATTCCCAGGGTATTTTTTGATGCAGTGTTCGCTTCCGCCATTGCCGCCTGCTTTATCCCCGTGTTCAGCGAGTATCTGGAACAGAAAGGGAAAAAAGAGGCCTTCCGCTTTGCCGGGTGCTTTATTACCGCCATCTCCCTGCTCACTGCTCTGCTCACCGCCCTGGGCATGCTCTTTCCCCAGCCCCTGGTGGCCCTGTTTGCCGACTATTCCGACCCTCAGACCACCGCCCTTGCCGTCTCTCTCACCCGAGTGATGTTCCCCACGGTGTTCTTCTCCGGAGTGGCCTTCTCCCTGGTGGGGGTTCTCCAGGCCCAGGACCACTTCACAGCCCCCGCCCTCATGTCCACCCTCTCTAACCTGGTTATCATCCTCTACTTCTGGACGGGGGACAGCAAACTGGGCATCTATGGGCTGGCCGGGGCCTATCTGCTGGGGTGGCTGCTGCAGGGGGTCATCCAGGTCCCACCCCTGGGCCGCCTGGGCTACCGCTACCGGCCCGACTTCCATTTTTTCTCCCCGGGAATGAAGAAGGTGTTCACTCTCATGGCGCCGGTAATGGTGTCTACCTGGGTGCAGCCCATTACCCTGGCCATCAACTCCCGCTTTGGCTCCCAGCTCTATGATGGGGCTGGGGTATCCGCCCTGGAGTACTCCTCCAACCTCTATCTGGTCATCACAGGCACCTTCATTCTCTCTGTCACCAACGTCATTTTTCCCAAGCTCTCCCGACTTACCGCCGGAGGGCAGGAGAGTGCCTTCCGGGACACCCTGCGCCAGACGGTGCACAGCAGCCTCTTCTTCGTGCTGCCCATGTCCGCCGGCCTGATGGCGGTCTCCCGCCCCCTCATCTCTCTCATCTACGGCGGCGGCGCCTTTGACCAGTTTGCCGTGGATATCACCTCCACCGCCCTCATCTGGATGTCCCTGGGCATGGCGGGCTACGCCGTGCAGAATATTCTCAGCCGGGCCTACTTTGCCCGCCAAGAGGGCCGCGCTCCCTTGGTGGCGGGGGCCGTATCCATTGGTGTCAATATCCTGCTGTGTGCCGTCCTGACCGGCCCTCTGGAAGTCACCGGCCTGGCCATCGCCTCGGCTGCCTCTTCCACGGTATACGCCCTGCTGCTGCTTATCCCCATGGAGCACCGGGGGGAAGGTGTGCTGGACCGCCCCTTCGTGGGGGACCTAGGTAAAATGCTGCTCTCTGCCCTGGTCACCGGTCTGTGCGCCTGGGGCGGGCTGTCCCTGCTCTCCCCCCTGCTGGGCGGAGGGAAACTGGGGGAGCTTTTGTGTCTGGGCGTGTGCGCCCTGGTGGGAGTGGCGGTGTACGCCCTTCTCACCCTGCTCTTGGGGCTGCAGGAGGCCCGCCTGGGTCTGGATCTGGTGAAACGTCTTATAAAGCGAGGTTGAGCTATGGAACAAGCAAAGCAGATTTTAAACGGAAGCCTGCTGTGGCGGGCCCTGATGGCCCTGTGCCTTTGGTTTGGTCACCAGTGGCAGCAGAGCGGTGTGGTACGCTGGTTCCTCCACCCCCCCGCCTGGGAACGGGCGGTTTCTGAGCACAGCATCTTCTTCCGCCTTTGGAACTGGGTGAGGGAGCTTCTGTGTCGGTTGTACCGCTTTTTGCACCTGGAGCGGCTCTTTACCGGCAGCGTCTTTCTTCAGGTGTGGGTGTGGTGCGCCCTGCCCGCTGTCCTGGCCCCTCTGCTGCCCACTATGGCGGTACTGGGCCTGGCTGCCGTCGGTTACGCCTCCCTGCTGCTCAACCTGCTGCATGACAGGACGCGGCCTTTGGCCTATTCCCCCATCAACCGCTATATTATCCTCTACGCCGCCGTCTACCTGGCGGGTACTTTCTTCTCAGTCAACCCCTCGGGCAGCCTGAAACCCGGTCTCCTCAGCGTAGCCTTTATTCTTTTCGCCGTGGTGCTCTACAATGCCGTCACCGGACGGCGGCAGCTGGATACCCTCATTATCCTTATGGTGCTAGCCGGCACCCTGGTCTCTTTCTATGGGATACTTCAGTACCTTTTCCGTTGGGGCTACCAGTCCTCCGCCTGGGTGGACAGCGACATGTTTTCCAGCATTGAGTTCCGGGTACCCTCCACCCTGGAGAATCCCAATATGCTGGGACAGTATTTGCTGCTGACTATTCCCCTGGGAGGGGCCTGCCTGCTGGGCGCCAAGAGCTGGGGCAAGCGAATCTTCTATCTGTGCTGCTGCGGTATCATGTGCCTGTGTATGATCTTAACCTTCTCCCGGGGGGCCTGGCTGGCCCTGCTCTTTGCCGGGGTTATCTTTCTTTTGTTCCTCAATCCCCGGTTCATTCTGCTGGCCCCCTTCGCTCTCATCGCCTTGTACTTCGTTATGCCGGACACGGTCATCTCCCGCTTTACCAGCATCGGTGACCTCACTGACAATTCCACCTCCTACCGGGTGTATATCTGGATGGGCGTGCTGGCTATGCTGAAGGATTACTGGCTGTGCGGCATTGGCCCCGGAGACGCTGCTTTCAACATGGTCTACCCCGCCTACAGCTATAACTCCATTGTGGCCCCCCACTCCCACAACCTTTTTCTTCAAATAGTGTGTGACGCGGGTATCTGTGCCCTGGTGGTCTTTGTTCTGCTACTGTTTCACTACTTCCGCATGCTGTGTGCCGCTGTCAGTCTGGAAAAGGATTGGCAGAGCCGCTTGTTTCAAATCGCCTTCGGTTCCGGTGTATGCGGCTTCTTGGTACAGGCCATGACCGACTACTCCTTTTATAACTACCGGGTGATGTTCCTCTTCTGGGCCTACCTGGCCCTGGGAGCCCTGTGTGCCCGGCGCAGCCAACTGCCCGAGGGGAGGCTGCTGGTATGATCCGTGTCTTGAACATCATCAGCGACACCAATATCGGTGGGGCCGGCCGCGTCATTCTCAACTACCTGCGCTATGCCGACCGTACCCGGTTCGAGACCCTGGTAGCCGTGCCCCGGGGCTCTCTGCTGAAAGAGCCTCTGGAACAGGCGGGGACGCAGGTATATGAAGTGGACGGCATGGCTGATCGCTCCTACCATAAGAATGACGTTAAGCTCCTTCAGGACCTCATCCGCAGGATTCGCCCCGACCTGGTGCACACCCACGGGGCCCTGTCTGGCCGCATTGCAGCTAAGCGCTGCCATGTGCCCGTGGTCTACAGCCGCCACTCCGCCTTCCCCGTCCCTGCCAAGCTGAAATATCCTCCGGGCCGCTGGGTCAACAAACTGGTCAACGAGCACTACGCAGACCACATCATTGCCGTCAGCCCCGCCACCCGGGATAACCTGGTAGAGGGTGGGATTTCCCCGAAAAAAATTACTGTGGTAATGAACGGAATTGCCCCTGTGCCCCAGACGTCCCCTCAGGAACGCGTCCGGCTGCGGGAATCGCTGGGCATTTCGCCGGGCACCTTTCTCTTCGGGATTCTGGCCCGGATTGAGGACTATAAAGGCCACCTCTACCTTATCCACGGGGCCAAACTTTTAAAGGAGCAAGGTCGTACCGGGTTTCGCATCCTTGTGGCCGGCACCGGTTCCTTTGAAGAGGAAGTGCAGCGGGCAGTGACTGAGACAGGGGTAGAAGATGTGGTTCAGATGCTGGGCTTCCGCACTGACGTGGAAGCGCTCTTAAACATTTTAGACGTACAGCTCAACGCCTCCTACGGCACCGAGGCCACCAGTCTGGCCCTTCTGGAGGGGATGAGCCTGGGTCTGCCCTCCATTGCCAGCGACTATGGGGGCAACCCCTTCCTGGTGGAGCAGGGGGTCAATGGCCTGATTTTTCCCTCCCAGGACAGCCAGGCGCTGGCCAAATGTATGGCCCGGCTCATGGATCACCCCAACGAGGTGCGCCGTATGGGAACACGGGCAAAGGAGCTCTTTGAAGCTAAATTTACCGGAGAAGTGTTTGCCCAAAACATCGAAGGTGTCTATCTGGATATACTGAAAGGAGATTCTCATGGAAGAACGTAAACAACCATTCCGCCTGCGGCTGAATCTGTTTGACGGCATTGTGTTGATTGTAGCCCTGGCCGTGGGCGCATTTCTGCTGTGGAACGCCTTCAAGCCCGCAGCTTCTTCTGTAATAGAGCCGTCTTCCACTTCCACTGTGCGCTACACCATCCGCTTTCAAAAGATGATGGAGGGCACCAGCGCCCTTGTTCAACCCGGAGATGTCTTAGTGGATACCATTAAAAACTATGAGTTGGGCACCGTGGTGGCAGTGGAAACCGTCCCCTCCCAGTCTCAGATTCTGGACCACGACAGCCGGCAATATGTCCTGGCCGATGTGCCCGGATACGAAGACGCCTTGGTAACGGTGGAGGCCCCCTGCACCATCAGCAGCGACACCTTACTTCTGGACGGCGGCTATACTCTGCGGGTAGGTATTACCACCTATATCCGCAGTTCCGGCTATATGGGCAGCGGCCCCGTTGTTGCCATTGAACGGGAGGGATTGGCATGAAAATAATTGACCGAAACGGCCGTATCTTCGGCAAAATCAGCGTCATTGACCTGTTGGTGGTTATCATTGTCCTGGTGATGGCTCTGGCCCTGTATGTCAAGACCAACCATAACGAGATTACCTCCACTACCACCAGCAACGTCCCTATCACCTATCAGCTTTTGGTTCGGGGGGTACGCACCTATGTGGCCGATGCCGTGGCGGTGGGAGACAGGGTGTACGACCCCGATCGCAGCAGCGGCGGCTCCCTAGGCACCATTACCGCTGTGGAGGTGCAGCCCGGTGGAAAACTGGCAGAGTTTAAGGATGGTACCATTGACACTGTCCCCGTGGAAGATGGCGTAGATTTGCTGTTGACCATTGAGGGCTCCGGCCTCATTACCCAGGGGCGCTATGTCCTGAACCGGGTCTATGACCTGGGGATTAACTCCTCCCGCACCTACTGCACCATGTATGCCCAGTTTACCGGCACTGTGGTGGACATCTCCGGCTGATTGGCCGGCACAAAGGAGCTTTCAGTATGAAAATCCTCATGGCCACCATGGGCCTGGATATCGGCGGGGCGGAGACCCACATTGTAGAACTGGCCAAGGAGCTGCGCCACCAGGGACATGACGTGGCAGTGGTATCCAATGGTGGCGTCTATGTTCCGGAGATCACTGCTGCCGGTATCCGGCATTACAGCGCCCCCATGCACCGGCGCAGTTTCCGGGACATGCGCCGCTCCCGTGCCATCCTGCGCCAGGTGATTGAGCAGGAACAGCCCGACGTGGTTCATGCCCACGCCCGCATTCCCGCTTTTCTGTGCGGTTCCCTCCAGCGCAAACTCCGTTTTCCCTTTGTCACCACCGCCCATTGGGTTTTCGACGCTCGAGGGGCCCTTCGCTATCTCACTAACTGGGGGGATCGCACCATTGCTGTCTCCCAGGACATCCGGGAATACCTTATCCGGGAATATGGCCTGCCCGCACAGCACATCTCGGTGACCATCAACGGCATTGATACGGACAAGTTTTCCCCTGCTGTCTCCGGGGCCCGGGTGATAGCAGAGTTTGGGCTGAATCCTGAGCGGCCCATTGTCTCCTACGTCAGCCGTATGGATGAGGATCGAGCCCTGGTGGCCCGGCAGCTTATTGACATCGCCCCGGAACTGGACCGTCTGGTTCCCGGAGTGCAGCTGCTCATCGCCGGGGGCGGAAATGTCTTTGAGCCGCTGCGGGCCAAAGCCCAGGCAGTAAACGCCGCTCTGGGCCGCCCCTGCATTACCATGACCGGCCCCCGCACCGATATCAATGAGATTGTGGCTGCCGGACAGATCTTCGTGGGGGTATCCCGGGCCGCTCTGGAGGCTATGTCTGCCGGTAAGCCGGTGATTGTGGCCGGCAATGAGGGCTACCACGGCCTGTTTGGCCCTGACAAGCTACAGGAAGCCCAGGCGGGCAACTTCTGCTGCCGGGGGCTGCCCCTCTCTGACCCCCAGACCCTGTTAAAGGATGTGGCTGCCGCCCTGGCCATGTCCCCGGCGGAAAAAGAGCGGACAGGCGCCTATGGCCGCCAGGTTATCTTTGATTATTACTCTGTGCGTCGTATGGCCAACGATTGCCTATCTGTGTATGACCAGGTACGCCGGCGGCGCTTCCGGGTGGTGATGAGCGGCTACTACGGCTTTGCCAACGCCGGAGACGACGCCATTCTGGAGGCCATTCAGCAGGCCATCCATGAAGCCAGCGAAGATATTGCCGTCACGGTGCTCTCCAATGACCCGGAGCTGACCCGGAAGCAGTACGGCATGGAGGCCATTCCTCGCTTTCGGATGTGGAAGGTCTTCTCCGCCCTGCGCCGCAGCGACGCTCTGCTCTCCGGGGGCGGGAGCCTCTTGCAAGACGCCACCTCCAACCGCTCCCTGTTCTACTACCTGTCTGTTATCCGCTGCGCCGAGTGGCTGGGAAAGCCAGTCATGCTCTATGCCAATGGCATCGGTCCTGTGCGCCGGCCCTCTAACCGCCGCCGGGTCAAAAAAGTAGTGGAGCGGGCCACCCTGGTCACTCTACGGGATCACAGCTCCGCCCGGGAGCTGGCCGCTATGGGCGTATCCCGTCCCGATCTGCGGGTCACCGCCGACCCGGTCTTTCACCTCTCCCCCGCCGACCCAGAGCGGGGACAGGCCCTGTGTGCCTGCGCCGGTCTGGATCCGGGCAACCCCTTTGTGGCGGTCTCTGTGCGGGAGTGGCGGAACACAGAACATTTCCATCAGGAATTGGCGGCTCTGTGTGATCACCTCCACCGCGCCCACGGGCTGGAAGTGTTGTTTCTTTTGATGCAGCCCGACCGGGATCGGGCCACTGCCCAGCAGGTTCAGCGGTATATGGCTGAGCCCTCCCACCTTTTGGATGCAGCCTGCACACCCCGGGAGCTGATGGCCGTGCTCGGCCAGGCAAAGCTGTGCCTGGCCATGCGGCTGCACACTTTAATATTTGCCGCCCGCATGGCCGTTCCCTCTATGGGCCTTGTATACGACCCCAAAGTGGAAAGCTATCTGCAGGAGCTGGAGCTGCCGGCGGCTGGACATGTGGATCGGTTTGACGGGCAGCAAGCCATTGCCCGGGCGGACAACCTGATGGCCGAGTATGACCAGGTGCTGCAGCGGCTGCGTGTGAAGTCGGCTGCCCTAGCCAGAGCAGCTGATGAAAATGAAATGCTCCTGCTGGACATGCTGGAGCACCCCAAAAAACGGTATCATTCCGAGCCAGAGCAACCCTGATATTTCAACCCCGAACCGTATGTTTCTCCGGCTCCGGACTCCCTGCATCCGGATTTTTGCGGGGAATTTTTCCCTTTGCCGGCCTGGGCGGGAAAATAAATTCCCGCCCAGAAATTTTTCACTTTTTTGAAGAATAGGCTTGACTACTGGGGAAAAGCTGGTATAATATGTGTTGCTGTCGCGCTGGACTTATTGTTTCAGTGGGAGCATGCTTGTGACTATGGAGTAGTATCGAAGTGGTCATAACGAGCACGACTGGAAATCGTGTGGCCGTCAAAAGCGGCCCGAGGGTTCGAATCCCTCCTACTCCGCCACATAAGAACCGCGATTTTGATACAATGGGTATCAAGGTCGCGGTTCTTTCTTTTTTCCCCTGGGCGGCAGACTTTCCTTCTCAACCAAACATACAACAGCCGACTGCACAATGTGCAGCCGGCTGTTTGATTGCTGATATTATTTTTATCGGAAACTTCTCAGCTTACAGCTCGCCCACGGCCTTCTCAACAGCGTTGAGGAGCTCGTCGGACTCGATGAGGCCGATGGTAGCCTTGGACTGGTCGCCCATGTAGATGTCTTCCTTCTTGAACTGGATGAGCTTGGTCAC
>CALWYD010000059.1 GCA_944385675.1 uncultured Oscillospiraceae bacterium | reverse complement strand
GCCATGAGTAAATTGGAAAAAACCATTGCCAAGGCGTTTCTGGAGATGGCAGAGGGGCTGGAGACAGGCTCTTTTGGCCCCCGCCCAAAGATCGCACTGACTGGCATGGGGAGCGAGCACGGCGAGGAGAACGCCATGCAGGCCGCTCTGATGGCTACCAAGCGCGGGGTAGATGTGTATTACATTGGCACCCTGGAAGCTGAGGGGGTCACCACTGTACACGTGGCCAACGAAGATGAGGGTCACAAGAGAATGGAGGAGATGGTGGAGAAGGGCGAGGTCGACGGTGCCGTCACGATGCACTTCCCATTCCCCATCGGCGTGTCTACCGTGGGCCGTGTGATCACCCCTGCCAAGGGCAAAGAGATGTTCGTGGCCAACACCACTGGTACCTCCAGCTCTGACCGCGTCGAGGGTATGATCAAGAACACCATCTATGGGATCATCACAGCTAAGGCTTGTGGAATCCAGAAGCCCACAGTGGGTATCCTGAATGTGGATGGTGCCCGTCAGACCGAAATAGCGTTAAATCAGTTGCGGGAGGGGGGCTATGAATTCGATTGGGCTACCTCCGCCCGGGCCGACGGTGGTGCCGTCATGCGGGGCAACGATGTGCTTCAGGGCAGTGCTGATGTGATGGTCATGGACTCTTTGACTGGCAACGTGATGATTAAGATGATGTCCGCATACACCACCGGCGGGAGCTTTGAATCCACCGGTTATGGCTATGGACCTGGTATTGGCAAGGATTATGAGAAACTAATTCTCATCATCTCTCGCGCCTCCGGCGCCCCACTGATTGCCAACGCCATCGAGTTTGCCGGGCAGTTGGTTCGGGGCAAAATATTTGAGGTGGCCAAAAAGGAGTTCGCCGCCGCTGAGAAGGCTGGCTTGAACAGGATCCTGGAATCCCGTAAGGCCTCTGCGAAGTCTGTAGCCGTTGCAGAGGAGGTTACCCCTCCTCCGGCCGAACCCTGCACCGCCAGTATTCCGGGTATTGAGGTCATGGACCTGGAGGATGCCGCCAAGGCCTTGTGGAAGGCTGGCATTTACGCTGAGACCGGCATGGGCTGTACTGGACCGCTGGTCATGATGAGTGAGGCCAACCATGACAAGGCGGTGGAGATTCTGAAGGCCGCCGGTTATATCGGCTGAGGGGGAGACGACGCATGAGAGTGATCGATACGGTCAACAAGACGGAGCTGGATCTGACCATTGATCAGCTGATCGACATGGTGGCCAACCAAAACCGGCAGGTGGATTTGATTTTTGCAGAGAAACGCACCGACGAGGATGGCTATCTGTCCTGGGATCATGAGAACTGGACTTGTCTGGACGGCAAGCGCTTTATCCGGAGCTATTTTCTGAAGGGGCGTGCCCTGTCCGACTACAGCGGGTACAACAAATATGACATGAAGGGTTACTTCAAGCCAGAGGAGGCCAATGAGGTCCTCTTGGGTTAAGAGTTCCCAATAAGAGCACCCCCGCCAGCGGTGGGGGTGCTCTTATTTATCGATATTAATAATCAAGTAGAAATTTATGAAAAATATAAATAGAATAAATGCACATTGATAAATGTGATTTGATTATTCTATACTGAAATGATATACTCAGGGCCGTACTCCGAGGGAGTCAAATGATGAAAAGAAAGAGGATAGAAGATGAAAAAACTGTTTTCTCTACTCATGACTTTGGTCATGATGGCCTCTCTGGTAGCTTGTGGCGGCAACAGCGAGGAGCAGCCCTCCCAGAGCGGAAATGATTCCGGTTCCACCTCTCAGGAGGAGCTCCAAGCCCCTGAGTTGTCCGGTACGATGAAGGTGGTGGCTACCGGGGACATGTATGGACCTCTGTTTGACAAGTTCACTGAGGAGACCGGGGTGGAAGTGGAAGTGCTGTCCATGTCCTCAGGCGATGTGTTGAGCAAGTTGCGCGCCGAAGGCGGCACGCCCTCTGCCGATCTGTGGTTTGGCGGCGGGATCGACGCTTTCATGGGTGCAAAGGATGACGGCCTGTTGGAGCAGGTGCAGTTTGATGCCGCCGCTGACCTGGCCGACAGCTACAAGGATAGCGAAGGTTATTGGTACTCTAAGGGAATCACCATTGTTGGATTCCTGCTAAACAACTCTCTGATGGAGGAATTAGAACTGGGGGCACCCGCCACTTGGGACGACCTGTTGGATCCCTCTTACCAGGGTGAGATTATCATGTCTAACCCCGCCATCTCCGGCACGAACTACGCAGTGGTTAATGCTCTGCTCCAGACAAAAGAGAACGGCTGGGATTATTTCAACGGTTTGAATGAAAATGTGGCCTATTATGCCCGTCGTGGTTCCGACCCACTAAACAAGGTGATTGCGGACGAGTTTGCTATCGGTATCACCTATATCGATGGTACTGTGGAGGCCCTGCTGCCTGACTATGACGTTACCATCGTTTACCCGGAGGACGGCCTCCCCTGGGTGCCCGAGGGTGTGGCTGTCTTTAAAAATGCGGAGAACGTGGAGGCCGCCAAGTATTTTGTGGAGTGGATGTTCAGCAACGACGAAAATCTGACCCTGCTGGCCGACTTGGATCAGAAGACCGGTGTCAAGATCATCAAGCCTTCTTTGGAGGGGGTGGAGGTGAACTATGACACTTCCATTCTGATGGAGGAGGATTTGTCCTTGTTCGGAAGTCAGAGGGAAGAGATTCTAGCGCAGTTTGAGGCTCTGATGGGCGACAAAGCTGTCGATGAATAAGAATATCCCTATTGGAAAAGGGGCGTCGAGTGGCGCCCTTTTTCCTGCTATCCGGAGGCTGGCAGACCGCCTGATCCTACTCCTTTTGCTGGGAGGAATTTGTCTCTTTGTTCTTTACCCCATGCTTTGTATCCTGTGGAGGAGCCTCCAGGGTGAGGGGGGAATCACCGCGGAAATGTATGGCGTTGTGTGGGAGCAGTACAGGAAGAGCCTGTATAACAGTGTGTTTACCGCTAGCTGTACCGCTATCCTCTGCACCATATTCTCCACCGCTACCGCCCTGCTCATCTCTACAGGACAGGGGTGGCGCAGAACTCTGGGGATGGGGCTGCTGCTTATCACCATGGTGTCTCCCCCTTTTGTGTCCGCTCTAGCCTATATCCAGCTTTACGGGCGGCGGGGGTGGATTACCTACCGCCTGCTGGGACTGTCATGGAACCCCTATAACTGCTGGGGCGTTATCTGGATGCAGAGCCTCTCCTTTGTCCCGGTCAACGCACTATTTCTTATTGGGATGCTGTCTCGGATGGACCGGGATAGTCTGATGTCGGCCCGGGATTTGGGCGCGGCGCCCAAGGATATCCTGCGGGATGTAGTTCTGCCGTTGCTGAAACCTGGGATTTTGGTGTGCGCATTGCTGTCTTTTGTCCGCTCTATTGCGGACTTCGGCACCCCGGTGACCATCGGCGGCCGTTTTACTACCATCGCCTCAGACATCTATCTCCAGCTGACAGGCTACTCCAATCTGGAGAAGGCCTCTGCTATGAACATGTTTCTGCTGGTTCCTTCTGTAGCTGCTTTTTTCCTCTACCGATGGCTGATGGAAAAGACAGGCCCTGTGTCCAGTGAGCGCGCTCAGCAACAACACCTCCAGCTAACCCTCAGACGGTGCGGTGTGACAGGCTGGCTGACCCTTGTGACCGGAGGGCTGTTTTTCGGTATGATCGGGCTTCAGTATATGTGTATCTTTGCCACGGGATTTATCAAGCGCACGAAGGGAAAGTTCACCTTTACCGTCCAGTACCTGGAAGAGCTACTGAAGTATAACAGCGGAACCGTGGTGCGCAGCGTAATTTATGCTCTGATCGTGGCGCTGGTGGGGACACTGTTCGCCATGCTTTTCGCCTATTACATTTACCGGCGAAAGATCCGGTTGAATACGTTCTTTGACTGTCTGGCTACGCTGCCTTATATGTTACCTGGCACCTGCTTTGGAATTGGGTACATCCTGGCTTTTAACCATGCGCCGCTGAAGCTTACGGGGACGGCGGTCATTGTACTTGCCAATATGCTTTTTAAGCAGTTGCCTACTACCACTAAGATCTGTGCCGCCACCCTTTCACAAATTCCAGAGGCCCAGGAGTGGGCGGTCCGGGATCTGGGCGGTGATCAGCTGAATGTAATGAAGGACGTGATTTTTCCCGGATTGCGTTCTGCC
>CALWYD010000058.1 GCA_944385675.1 uncultured Oscillospiraceae bacterium | reverse complement strand
GGGAACGGCATCGGCCGTTGTATATCTGGATACCGTCAGAGCGGTGGGGGGCACTGGCAGCCATTCGCTGGGCCCGGGTGCAGAAACAGGGGTAGACCAGATCTTGCTCTTTCAGACGTTGGAAGGCACAGGCATAAAACTCAGATCGTCGGCTTTGATAGACGGGCTGCCCGTCCCAGTCCAGCCCAAGCCATTCCAGATCCCGCATGATCTGCTGGCAGTAGGCGGGCTTGCACCGCTCCGGGTCCAGATCCTCCAGGCGAAGGACCATACTGCCCTCTGCACTGCGGGCGGCCAACCAGGCCAGCAGGCAGGACCACAGGTTGCCCAGGTGCATTCTTCCGCTGGGGCTGGGCGCAAAGCGTCCCACCACGCCGGCAGATGTCATGTTAGACTTCCCCCTTACAGCCCGCCGCCATCTCCGTACTCCTCCCGGGCCTGCCGCAGGAATTCCGCGTCCCTGTCATCCAGGGCGTGCAGGCCGGCTGTTTCCTCCATATGGTGGGTAAACTCATGGGCCACAGTGGCAAAAATTTCATCCTTCCAGCTCTCCTCATCCTCATCCTGAAGCAGTTGCACAAAGGAGCCATAGTAGAGGACAATATACCGCCCCAGCATGTCGTGGCAGTACTCGCCCATGGTATACATTTCTCCCGGAGGAAAATCTGGGTCCGGCAGCGCCTGCTGTTCCAACTGAATGCCGCCGTCCAGTTCCTCAAAAAACGCATCGGGAAACTGTTGGGCAATCTCTTCCAGCCAATCTCCCATCTGCTGGTAAGTGGGTACCATGTGTAAACCTCCTTTTTACGGGCTGAGGTCGGCCTGCCGTCTAAGCAGGGACAGAGGAGGAACTGGGCAGGGCAAATGCATGGAAAATTTCATCTGGGGTTTGCGTACCTCGGTCAGCGGTGTGCCGTCCTCATCCCACAGCTGTCCAACGGAGAAAGACTGAGGGGGAACATCCGGCCCTATCAGCTCCAAAACATCACCCAGAGCAAACTTGTTGTTTAAGGTAAGCAGGGCGTTGCCCTGCCCGTCACAGGACAGCACCTTGGCCACAATCTGCCACTCTCGGATGTACCGTGCACTTTGGGTATACTGTCCCGGCTGGCCAAAGTAGAAGCCGGTGGAGTAGTGGCGGTGGCTAATGTGCTCCACCTCGTCCCGCCAGATTGCATCTAGGGGCTCCCCACGTAAAGCGGCGTCCACTGCGTGGCGGTAGGCTCCGGTGACAATGGCGGTGTAATAGGCGCTCTTGGCCCGTCCTTCCAATTTAATGGAGTCCAGCCCCGCCTCCAGCAGCTGAGGTACATGGTCAATCATGCACATGTCCCGGGAGTTCATGATGTAGCTCTCTCCATTTTCCTCATACACAGGGAAGTATTCTCCCGGCCGTTTCTCCTCCATGAGGGCGTACCGGTATCGGCAGGGCTGGGCACATGCGCCCCGGTTGGAGTCTCGGCCCGTCATGTAGTTGGACAGCAGGCACCGGCCGGAGTAGCTCACGCACATGGCGCCGTGGGCAAAGGCCTCCAGTTCCAACTCCTTGGGAGCCTTGGCCCGGATCTCCCGGATTTCGTCCAGAGAGAGTTCCCGGGCAAGAATAACCCGGCTGGCACCAAGTTCGTGCCAGGCCCGGGCGGACTGATAGTTGACCACGCTGGCCTGGGTGGAGATGTGGCACTGAACATGGGGAGCATGCCGACGGGCCAGTGACAGGGTGCCTACATCCGCCAGAATGATGGCATCTACACCCAGCTCCTCCAGGTAGGCCAACCATTCCGGCAACCTATCTACCTCACTGTTTCGGGGCATAGTGTTGCAGGTGACATGGACACGCACTTCCCTGGAATGACACAGCTGCACCGCTGCCTTCAGCTGTTCCGGAGTAAAATTGCCGGCAAAGGAGCGCATTCCGAACATGGTGCCTGCCAAATATACTGCATCCGCCCCGTAGGCCAGGGCCATTTCCAGCCGTTCCCAATCTCCTGCGGGGGCCAGCAACTCCAACTTTTTTTCTCTCATATCTGTTTCCTCTCTTAAGGAAGGGGCAAGGGCGTAGGCCCTTGCCCCTGGTTTTACCCGTTTTGATACAGCTCCTGAGTGGACATGAAGGACTGCATTTCCTCATAAGTCTTGAAGAAGTGGTGCTTGCTGTCATCTCCCAGGACATAATAGTAGTAGCCGGTGTCCTCCGGTTCCAAGGCGGCCTCAATGGCTTCCAGGCCTGGGTTGGCAATGGGAGCGGGGGGTAGCCCCTTGTACTTATAGGTGTTATAGGGGGAATCGATCTCCTTATCCGCCGCGGTGGGCACCTTACCGCCGTTAATATAGGTCAAGGTCGCATCAATCTGGAGATAGCCCACAGTGCCCGCATCCGGGTTGTTGAGTCGGTTGTAGATGACCGAGGCAATTTTGGCCCGATCCTCTCCATCGGTTTCCCGTTCAATCATGGAGGCGATGGTAAGGATCTCTCGGATAGAGTAGCCACTGTCCGCCACCTTCTGGCGCAGCTCATCGGTGTATTTGGAGTCAAAGTTGACCAAGAGCTTATTAATGGCATAGACAGCGTCGTGGGGAGTATAGAAGGTGTAGGTGTCTGGGTAAAGGAAACCCTCCAGACGGGTGGCCTCCCCCAGGGGAATGTCCTGGAGGAAGGAGAAAGCGTAATCATGCTCAGCCGCAGCCTGGGTGAGATCCTCCACAGTGGCAACTCCCTTCTCCTCCAGCAGCTGAAAGATTTGGGACAAGGTGTAGCCCTCTGGAATGGTAATAGACACCTCCGCCCGGGTGGAGGAGTTGATACTCATGCCGGAGAGAAGAGCTCGGTAGTCCATATCGGTGTTCAGAGTGTAAGTTCCCATAGTCACTTTGTCCTTGCCGTGGGTGAAGGAGGCAAAGAGTTTGAAGAGCAGCTTATACTCAATCAGCCCCTCCTCTTTCAGCCGGTTGACTACATCATTGAAGGAGTCCTCACTGGAGATTGTGATGACAACCTCCTTTTCCGGCTTGTTTAGGGCCAGCACATCGTTGGCAGCAATCCAACCGATACAGGCCAAGAGAATGGATATGCTGATGACACCCACCACGTATAGTACCGCAAAGCTGGCAGTTCTGCCGACGGAGCGGCGACGAGGACGTCGTTGAGACTGATGGGAGTCGTGTCTGGAAGTGTGCTGCCGGGAATTTCTTTCCTGTGCCATAGGGTCAGCTCCTAATTAAGTTTCTCCACCCTGTCACCGGGGACAGGGGGAAACCATAGAATGATACAGAATCGCGGGACAACACATCCCGCAGAATAAGCGAGGTGAAAACATATGTGTTGCGGAAACAACGGCTTCGGTGGCTTCGGCGGCTGCGGCTGCCTGTGGATCATCCTGCTGATCATCCTGCTTTGCTGCTGCTGCGGAAACGGGAACAGCGGCTGCTGCGGCAACAACGGCTGCGGCTGCGGTAACAACGGCTGTGGCTGTGATGACGGCTGCTGCTGATTACACAAGCCGGCGAGGGCGGGGCGCAAGCCCCGCCTTTTCCCTGTCAACACAGGGACAGGCAGTCGGTCTCCGTGATAAGGATGTTTACCCGGCTGTCATGGTCCTGGACAGGCACTTTGGACTGCAGCAGACAGGAACGGCAAAGCCCCACACGTTCCCCGAAGAACTGTTCCAGCCACCGGTCATAATATCCGCCGCCAAAACCTAACCGGTATCCCTGCCGGTCATAACACACGGCAGGAACCAGGGCCAGATCCACTTCTTCCGGGGGAATAAGCGGACAATCCTCGCCCGGCTCTAGAATCCCGAAGGAGACGCTGCGCAAAGGAATATGGGGGTCATATAGCCGCACCTCCATCCGGTGCTCGGGGAGCATACGGGGTAGTCCTACCCGTTTGCCCCGGCGGGTCAGTTCCTCCACTAGACGGCCGGTTTCCGGCTCACGGCCGGGGATACCCCAGAAGGCGAAAATAACCTGGGCCCGTTCCACTTGGGGCAGGGAGAGGAAGCGGGCAAACATGGCGTCATCTTCTAGCTGGACCTGGTGAGGGGGCAGCTGAGAAAGCTGCTGGCGTATCCGGCGGCGCAATTCCTTTTTCTCTTGATCAATCATGGATGGCATGGCGAACCTCCGCAGCCTTCTCCGGGCCGGCCAAATATTCCACCAGCGCCAGGCCAAACTGGATAGAGCTTCCCGCAGCCTGAGCTGTAACCACCAGGCCGTCCCGCACCACCTTGGCCCCCAACTCCACTTGGGCACCCACCAGCTGATCCTCCATCCCGGGGTAGCAGACCGCCTTTTTCCCTTTGAGCAGACCCATAGAGCCCAGCAGAGTAGGAGCTGCACAGATGGCGGCCAGAGGAATGTCCCGATCTGCAGCTTCCTGGACAAGGGAGGACACGGCTGGGTGTGCCTTCAAATAATTGACTCCCCTGGTTCCACCAGGCAGTATGATCATTTCCGTGTGGGTCAGATCCACCTGGGTCACGTCCCGGTCGGCCAGCACAGTAATACCGTGACTTCCGGTGACCTGTTTCTCTTCCAGGGCAGTCAGGGCAGTTTCAATACCGGCCCGCCGGAGCAGGTCGGCGGGAACCAGAGCCTCGGCCTCTTCAAAACCGGGGGCCAGAAGAATGTGTACCATAAAAAACCTCCTTGCCCGAGCGGCTCACAGCAGGGGAGCCACCAAAGTCCAAATTTCCTGGCGAATATCCTCAATGGAGCGCAGGCTGCCCTCCTGATTCACACAGGACACCACGCGCCAGCCCAGCAAACGGGCGGCCTGGAGGGCACAATCCCTGCAGGCAGCCAGATAGGTAGTATCCAACTCATGGATGTCGGCACTGGTGTGTGTGCTGACCTCCCGGTTGCGCAGCAGTTCCACCGCACGGGGGGTGGGCATGTCCAGATAGACAACCAGATCGGGCCGGGGCAGCTCCAACTTTTGGTGTTCAAAGTCATCCAGCCAGCCCAGGAAATCGGCCCGCTCTCCGGGAGGACACTTGACTGCCTGGTGGACAGCGTTGGAGGTGGTATACCGATCTGTTAAAACCAGCCCGCCTTCCCTATAATAGTTCCCCCATACCTTCTTCAGGGAGGCGTAGCGGTCAACGGCATAGAAAGCGGAGGCGGCGTAGGGGTTGACGTCGGCAGGACTGGAACCAAATTCACCGCCCAAGTACATGCGGATAAGGGCAGAGGAGGGCTGGTCATATTGGGGAAAGACCAACTTGCGGTAGGCGCAGCCCATGCTGTCCAGCCGTGTGCACAGTTGGGTGAATTGGGTGGACTTACCTGAGCCGTCGGTGCCCTCAAAGACAATCAGCCGTCCGGACATTATTCCTCGCCTCCCCGCTGCCTGCCCCGCAGTCGTTGGCCGGCAGCCTTGACCAGCACCAGGGGCAAACGGGCCATACGACCAATGCGTTTTGGCTCCTTTTTCAGACGATAGGCCCACTCCAGACCCAGCTTCTGCCAGGCATCAGGAGCTCGCTCTACATTGCCCGCAAATACGTCCAGACAGCCGCCCAAACCGATAGCCAGTCGGGCGCCGGTATGTGCGCCCCACCGGGCCATCCATTTCTCCTGTTTGGGCGCCCCTAGACAGACAAACAGCAAATCCGGGCGGGCAGCCGCAACCTGGAGCAGCACGTCTTCCTCGTCCCGGAAGTAGCCGTCCCGGGTTCCGCACAGGACAATATTGGGAAAACGATCTAAAATATGTTGACCCGCCTGCTGGGCTACGCCAGGCTTGGCACCTAACAGGTACAGCCGACCGCCCATATCGTTGAGACAGGAGAGCATGTCCGAAGCAAATTCAATTCCCGGAACCCGCTCCTTTAAGGGTGTGCCCAGGATTTTTGCAGAATAAACCACTCCGATGCCATCAGGCAGAACCAAGTCGGCCCGATTAAGAATATCCCGGAAATCAGGATCTTTCTCACAGGCCAGGATGAATTCCGGATTTGGGGTGACGACATAATGAAATTTGTTTTCCGCCAGCAGGGCGGCTCCCTGTTGGGCAGCCTCCTGGCGGGTAAGGTTGTCAAAACGGATGCCAAGAATTTCTGTTTTCAAAAATAGTTCCTCCATGGGCAGATAACTGGCAAGGTGCCAGAAGGCACCCGACGATTTTTATATTTTATCATGGAATGAGAGAAAAGTCTATGAAATTTCCATGAAGCTTTCCTTTCTAAGAAGGAAAAGAAAAATTTTAACCGGGGCTGCCAGCAAGTGAAAAGAACGGGGAAAACAGGGCCGGTCAGAAGAGAAGGAAACCGCCGGACACAGCTGGTTGGGGCAGGTAAGGGGAGCTTAAAAGGCCGTGTAAGGAGAAGTGACCAAAAGCAGGTATGTAGGGAAGCAGTGAAAGAGCGTGGCTCCTCTTTCAACAAAAAATAAAAAACGGGCCGGGGGCCCGCTTCTGCGGAGAGGATCTGTCATAAGGTTCACAAGTGTGTGACATCCTTTTGACAGCGCCCTCCGAATGAAGCTCAGCTTCCCCCGGCCCGCGGCCTTATTTGAACAGCCTATAAAAAGTTCTTCCCGCAGGAAGTTACTTCATGCCGTTCTCGTAGGCCTCGATCATCTTTTTGACCATCTGGCCGCCCACAGAGCCGGCCTGCTTGCTGGTCAGATCGCCGTTATAACCCTGCTTCAGGGAAACGCCCACCTCGTTGGCGGCCTCCATCTTGAACTTGTTCATAGCCTCACGAGCGCTGGGAACCACAGTCTTCTTGCTGCTGGACATATTGGTCTCTCCTTTAACTGTTTTGTGAATTTTCTGTTTTTTGTTGGATGGAACATCCGCACATAGCTTTGCCCGGGGCAATGTTTCTATACCCAAATGGACGCTGCCTGTTTTTTCTAAAACAGGTGGGAGCAGGAACAACCAAAAAGATGCGGTGGAGAGACGACACCTTTATTATAGATAAAAGGACTGAAAGATCCGGAGGGAATTCGGGCAAACTGTCTTTACGTGAGCCTATGTGTTTTAATTTTGAGGCTGACAGTGTCAATAAGTAAGGAGGAGTGGCCCATGGTCAATTATCAGGCCGATGCGCAGGCCCTGTTAAAATATGTAGGCGGAAGGGAAAACATCCAGGCTGTGTCTCACTGTATGACACGGCTGCGCTTTGTATTGGCGGATCTGTCCAAGGCGGACGCAGAGCAAATTAGCCGGTTGTCTTCCGTGAAGGGGACGTTTACCCAAGCGGGACAGTTCCAGGTAATTATCGGCAACGATGTGGCCAATTTCTATAACCAATTCACTGCCGTGGCCGGGGTGGAGGGAGTAAGCACACAGCAGGTAAAGGCCACCGCTGCCACGCATCAGTCTACAGTACAGCGGCTGGTAGGCGCATTGGGAGAAATTTTTGCCCCGCTGATCCCCGCACTTATCTGCGGAGGTCTGCTGTTGGGAGCACGTAATATTATAGGTGAAATCGGGCTTCTGGAGGGTGGAACGAAAAGTCTGGCAGAGTCGTCTCAATTCTGGGCGGGGACTTACAGCTTCCTTTGGCTGATTGGAGAGGCAGTGTTTCACATGCTGCCGGTGGGAATTGTGTGGTCCATCACGAAGAAAATGGGAACCACTCAGATTTTGGGCATTGTATTAGGCCTGACACTGGTCTCTCCTCAGCTGCTCAACGGATTTTCCGTGGCGAGTGCCCAGGAAATCCCGGTGTGGGACTTCGGTTTTGCCCAGGTGGAGATGATCGGATATCAGGGACAGGTGATTTCTGCAATCCTGGCCGGGTTTGTGCTGGTTTTTCTGGAGCGTTTTTGGAGAAAGCACTGTCCCCAGGTGATAAGTATGATATTGGTGCCTTTCTGCTCCCTGCTGCCTGCGGTACTGATTGCCCACACGGTGGTGGGGCCTATCGGCTGGAAAATCGGAGACGCCATTGCCGGGGTAGTTTACGCAGGGCTCAACTCTAAGGGCAGGTGGCTGTTCGCGGCGCTTTTTGGACTTGCTTACGCCCCAGTGGTGATGACGGGACTGCACCATATGACAAATGCCATTGATACCCAGCTTGCCAGCC
The DNA here is from genome assembly GCA_944385675.1 of uncultured Oscillospiraceae bacterium. GTDB lineage: Bacteria > Bacillota > Clostridia > Oscillospirales > Oscillospiraceae > Lawsonibacter. The sequence continues at coordinate 26,215 of CALWYD010000058.1, read as the reverse complement.
TATATGGGGGCACAATTCTCTGGCCTATGATTGCCTTGTCCAACATTGCCCAGGGTTCTGCTGTTTTGGCTATGACGGTGCTTCAGCGCAGGGATCCCCGTGCTCGGCAGATAAACATTCCCGCCTGTATCTCCTGCTATTTGGGGGTGACAGAACCGGCGCTATATGGGGTAAACCTAAAATACGGATTCCCTCTGCTGTGCGGCATGGCAGGGTCCGGGTTGGCCGCAGTCATTTCCGTGGGAACAGGTGTGACAGCGTTCTCCATCGGTGTAGGAGGCCTGCCCGGCATTCTGTCAATCCAGCCGGAGTACTGGCTCAATTTTTTGTTGGCCATGGCTGTCGCCATTGTCCTCCCATTCAGTCTGACCCTGGTGATGGGAAAGAGAAAACTTTCCCGCTGGAAACAGGCACAAGGCAAAGAAAGGGAATAAACAGCAACGGGGGTATGAAGATATGGAACCATTTAAAAATAAGGTGGTTTATCAAATCTATCCAAAATCCTTTTTGGACACCAACGGGGATGGAATAGGAGATTTGCAGGGGGTAATCCGCAAACTGGACTATTTAGAGGAGTTGGGAGTGGATTATATTTGGCTGACCCCCTTTTTTCCTTCTCCTCAGCGGGACAATGGATACGACGTGGCCAATTACCGAGGGGTGGATCCTTCTTACGGAACCATGAAAGACTTTGAGGAACTGGTGGCTGAGGCAGGGAAACGAAATATCCGGGTGATGCTGGATATGGTATTTAATCACACTTCCACCCAGCACACATGGTTTCAACGGGCACTGGCAGGGGAGGAGGCATATCAGGACTATTATATCTTTCGCACACCCCGCCCAGACGGAGGGCCGCCTACCAACTGGTGCAGTAAATTTGGCGGCAGTGCCTGGGAATATGTGCCCCAGTTGGGGCGGTATTACCTGCATCTATTTGACAAGACCCAGGCAGACCTCAACTGGGAAAACCCGGCAGTGCGCCGGGAACTAGCAGAAATCGTGCGTTTTTGGATGTCCAAGGGGGTCAAGGGTTTTCGCTTTGATGTGGTCAACCTGATCAGTAAGGGAGAGTATTTGGATGATCCCCAGGGAGATGGTCGGCAATTTTACACCGATGGCCCCAGGGTACACGAATTTCTCAAGGAACTTAATCGGCAGAGCTTTGGCCGGGACAAGGAGATCATCACGGTGGGGGAGATGTCCTCCACTTCTATGGAGCACTGCTTTTCCTACGCCGGGGAGGGACAGGAAGAACTGTCGATGGTCTTCTCTTTTCACCATTTAAAGGTGGATTTTGCAGGCAACAATAAATGGGTACTGATTCCCCCTGATTTTGAGCGGCTGAAAAATATTTTGTTTTCCTGGCAAGAGGGTATGGCCAGCCACGGAGCCTGGAATGCAGTGTTCTGGTGTAACCATGACCAGCCGCGGGTAGTGTCCCGGTTTGGGGACGAAGGGGTGTACTGGAAACAGTCGGCAAAAATGTTGGCCACAGTCATTCATGGGCTGCGGGGAACCCCTTATATATACCAGGGAGAAGAGCTGGGAATGACCAATGCCCACTTTACCAGACTGGATCAGTATAGGGATGTGGAGAGTATAAACCATTTTGCTCTGCTGCGGGATCGGGGTATGAGTGAGGAGGGGGCCAGCAGTATTCTACGGGCGCACTCACGGGATAACAGCCGCACACCCATGCAGTGGGATGAGGGAGAGAATGGAGGCTTCACCCAGGGTAAACCCTGGTTGTCAGTTAACCCCAATACTGCCGTCATTAACGCAGCCAGCCAAACGAAGGATCCGGATTCTGTTTTTTTCCACTATCAAGCTCTTATCCGGCTGAGAAAACAGTGGGATGTGTTTGCGCTTGGCGACTTCACCCCTATAGACCCGGCCCATCCCGCGGTTCTGGCCTACAAAAGAGCATGGCAGGGGGAGGAGATGTTATGTGTCAACAACTTTTTCCGCAGACCCTGTCTGTGGAATTGTCCGAGGAGTCTGGAAGGCTTTCAAGTGCTGCTGTCCAACTATCCTGACAGCCATCCGACACAAGAATGGAAGCTGCGGCCCTATGAGTCTGTGCTGCTGCACAGGGGGTAAGCGTCAGATGGGAGAGCGAAAACATGAGTCTGCCGTTAGGTATACTCCTGATAAAAGGGAGGAAAGCGCATAAAAATGCTCTGTGGAGTGTTCGGTTTCGGCAGTTTTAGGTGGTTGGTCGTTAGCCGACAAACGCTGGTTCTTGGTCCTCCACAAAGAGGCGCAGAAAAGAGGCAAGGAAAGGGAAAATGGTGGAAATTACTCAAATGATCGGGCAAATATGAACAAAAAACAGGCATATAATTTGGCATGTATCACTGAATTATATGTTTCGCAAAAAATCCATTGACATTATACCAAAATTTTTTATAATATCAGAACGGAAGCTTGGATTGTTACCGCATAAGCGGGCAAAACCGGGACTCACGACATACGCTAAAATCTCTGCCGAATTTTCTGGGGGACTTTGCGTGTAGAGGGTGGGACCTGGTTTTTCTTTTCCTGTTGGGGGCAGACCTGAGAGGGCCGTGGGGGAGGGGAAAGACCGGTGGGCTTTCGTGTGCTGAAAACCATCAACAATAACGTGGTCAGTTGTCAGGATGAGAATGGCTGCGAATATATTGCCATGGGCAGAGGGCTGGGCTTTGGTGCTAAGGCGGGACAGATGATTCTGCCGGGACAGGCGGAAAAGATGTTTCGCATCACCGACCAGGATACCGTTGAGCAGCTCAACAGCCTGTTTGCCAGCCTGCCCCATGACCAGGTGGAGTTTTGCGCGGAGCTGATTGAATATGCTGGCACCGTGTTGGGTCGAAAGCTGAATGAAAGTATTTTTTATACGCTTAGTGACCATATATGCTTTGCGATTCAACGCATCCGTAGCGGTATGACCTTTACCAACGCGCTGCATACAGAAGTGCGGCTGTTCTACCCTAAGGAATATGCTGTAGGGTGTTATGCGCTGGCAGAGATACAAAGGCGCTTCCAGGTGAGTCTGCCTGAGGATGAGGCGGCCTCCATCGCCCTGCATCTTCTCAATGCAGAGTATGAGAACTCTCTGGATATTACCATGCAGGTCACCCAGGCCTTGAAGGAGATGCTCCATGTGTTGGAGAGCCATCCTGCCTTTCATCTGGACAGGGAGAACCTGTATTTTAATGAGCTGATTATTCACTTAAAATTTTTGGCACTGGATCGCTTCTCTCAGCGCCCTGATAATCCCAGGGAAAGCCAATTTGTAGAGCTGATAGCTCGGTCTTTTCCAGAAGATTATCGTCTGGCAGCCGTTCTGGCCCAGACATTGGAACAGGCCAGCGGCCGGGCACCCACACCGGAACAACTGGCCTATCTTACCGTGAACCTGCACCGGGTCAACCGGGCTTAAAAGGTTACAATTATTATTGAAAAGAAAGCGAGGAATTTTAGAAATGGGACTTTTTGACAAGCTGTTTGGGAAGCAGGAAGAGGTAAAGATTGAAATTACCGCCCCTCTGGAAGGTGAGTTGGTTCCTGTCACTCAGGTGATGGATCCTACTTTCAGCGCGGAGATTCTGGGTAAGGGGATTGCCATCCGGCCTACCGGAAATCAGGTGGTGGCTCCTTTTGATGGTATTATCGAGACGATCTTTGACACCGGCCACGCCGTCACCCTTGCCAGCAAGGATGGAGTGGAAGTGCTCATCCACATTGGACTTGAGACAGTCAAGCTCCAGGGTACCCACTATACTACCCATGCCACCAATGGCCAGGAGGTTAAGAAAGGCCAGTTGCTTATTACCTTTGATCCCAAGGGCATTGCCGCCGACGGATATGATACCATTACCCCCATCGTGGTGTGCAATACAGACAACTTTTCCCAGGTGGAGTGTAGCACAGGAACCGTAAAAATCGGAGATACTATCCTAACGCTTACCAAGTAATGATCGACAGCGAAGGAGGCACAATAGATATGGTTGTAGGGAATGGACAACCGGTTTTTTCAGGAATTGCCATTGGCCGGGCCTATATCTATAAGAGAGGGCAGACTGCCCTCCCTGCCTCCTGCGGGGATTCGGCTGTAGAGCAGCAGAACTTTGAACGTGCTAAGCAAACGGCACTGGAACAGTTGCAGGCTCTTATGGAGGACACTGCTCAGAACGTAGGCGAAGAGCAGGCCATGATTCTGGACGTGCAGATGATGATGCTGGACGATCAGGATTATCTGGATAGCATTCAGGCGATGATTCAAAATGGCGCCAGTGCTGCAGAGGCGGTGAAGGAGACGGGAGACGCCGTCGCTGCAGCGTTTGCGGCCATGGATGACGCCTATATGCAAGCCCGAGCTGTGGACATGCGGGATGTGTCCGGCAGAGTGGTAACCATTCTTTGCGGGGGAAAAGTGGGCTTTTCCATGGAGGATCCAGGTATCCTCATTGCGGAAGACTTGACCCCGTCCGAGACGGTGCAGATGCCCAAGGACAAAATCTTAGCCTTTGTAACCCGTCAAGGCTCCTCCAATAGCCATACGGCCATTTTGGCCCGGGTGATGGGGATTCCTTCCTTGGTGAAAACTGAAATCAATCTGGATGACGCGGTGGACGGACACATGATGATTGTGGACGGCTTTGACGGACGGTACTATATTGATCCGGACGAAGAAGTTATCCGTCTTATGGAAGAGAAAAAGCGCACGGCTGATGAGCATCAACGCCAGCTGGAGGCCTATCGCGGAAGAGAGAGTGTGACCCGGGGCGGACAGCGGGTAAAGTTATTTGCTAATATCGGGAACCCCTCTGACGTAGAACATGTATTGAAGGGAGATGCAGAGGGAGTCGGCCTTCTGCGAAGTGAGTTTCTTTACCTGGGCCGGGACAGCTATCCCACGGAAGAGGAGCTTTTTAATGCTTATCGCAAAGTAGTGGAGGGGCTCCAGGGACGGCGTGTGGTGATCCGAACCTTGGACATTGGAGCGGACAAGCAGGCTGGTTATTTTCAGTTGGAGCCAGAGGAGAATCCTGCCCTTGGTCTGCGGGGTATCCGTATCTGTATCCGGCGCCCTGAGGTGTTTCGGACGCAGATGCGTTCCATTTACCGCGCAAGTGCCTTAGGCCCCATAAGCGTTATGTTCCCCATGATTGCCTCGGTGTGGGAGGTTCGTGAGGTAAAGGAGATGTGCCGTTCCATTCGTGAGGAGATGCGTCAGGAGGGCATCCCTGTAGGAGAGGTGGAGCACGGTATCATGATTGAGACGCCCGCTGCCGCGTTGATTAGCGACCAGTTGGCCCGGGAGGTGGACTTCTTCAGCGTAGGTACCAATGATTTACTCCAGTACACCCTTGCGGTGGATCGACAGAACCCCTCTCTGGACAGGTTTTATGACCCCTACCATCCGGCCATGTTGCGGCTTTTGCGTATAGTTGCCCAAAATGCTCATGAGGCGGGCATTTGGTGCGGCATCTGTGGAGAACTGGGGGGAGATCTTACCATGACCGATACCTTCCTGGATATGGGTTATGATGAGCTGTCGGTCTCTCCTTCCCGGGTGTTGGAGCTGCGGAAAAGAGTATGTGAAAGCGAGGTGTCTCCCAAATGAAGACAGTAACTTATGTGCTTCAGGACCCTTTGGGTATTCATGCCCGTCCTGCCGGGCAGCTGGTCAAAATTGCCATGCTGTGGAAGGACTGTGACATTAAGATTACCCTCAATGATAAGACGGTGGACGCCAAGCGTATCATTGGTGTGATACAATTGGGGGCCAAGGGAGGCAATACCGTGACTTTTACCGTCTCCGGGGAAGGAGAAGAGGAGGCTGCTGCTGCCCTGGAGGAGTTTTTGAAATCCAATCTGTAGCTTATGTTTGCTGCGTTTTAGGACGCTTGGGCTGCCGCAGGCAGCCCGTACATCTTGTGTAAAAATGGGGGAGTCATAGGGCCTTCTGTGAGATAAGCAGGGGCGTTCTATGGCCCTATATGTGTGTGTTAGAAATTCTAGAAAGGGAGAAATTTTCGCATGATGCGCTTCCTTCAGCGTTTGGGCAAGGCCCTGATGCTGCCGGTGGCCTGTTTGCCTATTTGCGGGGTTCTGATGGGAATCGGCTACTGGATCGACCCTGCGGGCTTGGGCTCTGATAATCTGATAGTGCTGCTTCTTATCAAGGCCGGGAGCATCCTTATTGAAAACATGGCAGTTCTTTTTGCAGTGGGTGTGGCCATCGGCATGTCCAAGGATCAAGAAGGCACCGCCGCACTGGCTGCTATTATCTCTTGGCTGACGGTTCAGTCCATGCTGAGTGGAGATATGGTTCAGCTGGTTTTAGGCGTGGAGGCAGATGCAGTTCCCGCTGCATTTGACAAGATAGATAGTCAATTCATCGGCATTGTCTGCGGTTTAATCGCGGCATTCTGCTACAATATGTTCTATAAGGTCAACATGCCCAGCTTTCTGGCCGTGTTTGCCGGGCGGCGATTTGTGCCGATTGTAACGGTGTTGGCTTCTCTGGTTGCTTGCTGCATTTTATATTTTATCTGGCCGGCGGTTTACAGTTTCCTGGTAGGCTTGGGACAAGTAATTCTGAGGTTGGGCGCTGTGGGTGCTGGTCTTTACGGCTTTCTTAACCGTCTGCTGATACCTGTGGGCATGCACCATGCTTTAAACAGCGTGTTTTGGTTTGACGTGGCCAATATCTATGACATTGGAAAATTCTGGGGCACGATAGAGGGCGGTGTACTGGGCCAAACAGGTATGTATCAGGCGGGCTTTTTCCCGGTTATGATGTTTGGGCTGCCCGGGGCGGCACTGGCTATGTACCACACTGCTAAGCCAGCCAAAAAGAAGCGTGTGGGAGCTATCCTGCTCTCTGCTGCTCTCTGCGCGTTTTTTACGGGCGTGACTGAGCCGATGGAGTTCTCCTTTATGTTTTTGGCTCCCGGCCTCTACTTTGTCCATGCTGTTCTCACGGGAATTTCCGTAGGTCTGGTGGCCGCATTACCCATTCGTTCCGGGTTCCAGTTTAGTGCCGGCTTTGTGGATTGGCTGCTATCCTTCAAGGTTCCCTTTGCCATGAAGCCGCTGTTATTGATTCCTATCGGCTTGGTGTTTTTTGTTGTCTACTACATGGTGTTCCGTCTTCTGATCGTAAAGCTAAATCTAAAGACTTACGGCCGTGAGGATGAGCACAATACTGCCAAGATGGACATTCAGCCGGGGGGGGATAACTCCGTGGAGATGGCTAAAGCAATCCTGGCGGGGGTTGGCGGTGCAGAAAACGTTGTCAGTATGGGTAACTGCATCACCCGTCTGCGCCTGGAGGTCAAGGACCGTCTGCTGGTAGATGAGAAGAAACTGAAGGAATCCGGAGCTGCCGGGGTGATTCGTCCAAGCCGAACTTCTGTGCAAGTAGTCATCGGACCAAAAGTTCAGTTTGTAGCGGATGAATTTAAGAAGCTGCTCCAGCAGTCCCAGACATAGGATTTGCCATAAGCCTAAAAAGGCCTAACTAGTGTTGAAATGATTGCTCCCGCTCTACGATATGAAGTAGGGCAGGAGCTTTTTTATTAAAAGGCCGCAGGCCGCGGCTAGTTAGCAAAGAAAAAGACCTGACACATTTGGCGTCAGGCCTTTCGCATCCATTCCGCAGGAGCCTCAATTACATAAGCTTCACAGTATAATATACAAGCAGAGCGAACAACCAGGCTACCATGACAAAAATAAGGTAGTAGGCTACCGTGCTGCCGGCCAGAAGTCCGGCCACCACACAGACAAGAGAGGCCAGACAACTGAGAAAAATCACTGGGTAGGAGGTGTTCTTTGCCAACACTCGAACCTGAGAACCGTCTGGTCGATAGAGCAGTCCACCGGTCTTTTTTAGCCAGAGGACGACAGCGCTTACCAAGACAATCCCAGCCAAAATAAGGGCGCTTTCCACCATACTGCCCCCAAAGCGAATAAACCAAAGCCCCAAAATAGACATGCCCACGGCAATCGCAGACAAAAAGAAATCTCTGTGGTAGAGATAGTACACCAGAGCTAGACCGGCCCACGCAGGTACCAGTAAAAATAGCATGCGCATTCCGGACTGCTGAAAGGTTACCGCTACATGGGAACAAACAGCTATGGCACTCAAGACCAGGGTCAGCACAATGGGCAAAGTGACACTCATACCACGGCAGAAACGTACAACAAACCAGAATAGGCACAACAGTGCCCCAGCACTTCCTGCTATACGGGCAATGCGCAAAACCCGGCTTAAAACATAGGCAATTTCTACTTCGCTGACAAAGAAATTAATATAATAACGGTTTATAAACAACAACAGAACTTCCAGGATGATAGCGCCGCCGACCCATAACAGGGCACGATTGAGGGCCATGTCCTCCTGACGTCGACGAGCCTCTCTCTGTTTTTTATCCATGCATCTTCAATCTCCTTGTTCTCGGGCTTCCCAAGTCTGGATTAGATAACAGGACAGGTTGTGGTCCAGACATTTAAACATTGTACCAGATTGCTATATTTTTTGCAACACCTAAAAGAAGATACGCGGATAAGAAAAAAGCCGGGCCCACTTTAGTGGGCCCGGCAAGGGGGACAAACTTCAACTGTTGCTGCCGAAATCACTGAAAAAACGATCGTGCACCGCCTGTACCGCCCGATCAGCATCACGCTCATCCACCAGAACAGATACTTTAATTTCACTGGTGGAAATCATGCTGATATTAATGCCGGCGGAGGAAAGGGCTTCAAACATCTTGCAGGCCACGCCAGCATTGTGTGCCATACCAGCGCCCACAATGGATACTTTTGCAATCTGTTTATTGAGCTCTATGGACTGGAATCCAATGGCCTGTTGATTCTCTTCCATGATAGCCTTAGCATCATCAGCGTCGCTGCGAGCCACGGTAAAGCTGATATCCTTGCTTTCGTCACGGCCGATAGACTGGATAATGATATCCACATTGATATTCTTTTTGGCCAACAGAGAAAAGATTTTAAAGGCAATGCCCGGCTGGTCGGCCAGACCCACCAGAGCAATACGAGCCACATTTTTATCCTTGGCAACGCCGCTGACATGAGATTTTTCCATGGTTTTTACAACCTCCTTGACTTTGGTACCGGGATTCCCGCTAAAGCTAGAAATAACTTCCATATTCACATTGTACCGCTTGGCCATTTCCACAGAGCGGTTGTGGAGCACCTGGGCTCCCAGACTGGCCAGCTCCAGCATCTCATCAAAAGTAATTTCTTCCAGCTTTCGAGCCCCTTTGACAGTGCGGGGATCAGCGGTGTAGACGCCGTCCACGTCAGTATAAATCTGGCACAGGTCGGCGTGCAGAGCGGCGGCCAGAGCTACGGCAGAGGTATCTGAGCCACCCCGACCCAGGGTTGTGATATCGTCATATTTGTTAATGCCCTGGAAGCCGGCCACCAGTACAATTTTCTTTTTATCCAGCTCCTTCTGGATGCGCTCGGTATTGATCCGCTTAATGCGGGCACTGCTGTATGCGGAGTTTGTAAGCATACCGGCCTGCCACCCGGTCAGAGAGGTGACCTGGAATCCCATACCCTCAATACACATAGCGCACAGGGCAATGGAGATCTGTTCGCCGGTAGACAGGAGTACATCCATCTCTCGCTTAGAGGCATTTGGGTTAATCTCTCGAGCCTTTTCGATGAGGTCATCGGTGGTATCGCCCTGGGCGGAGAGTACCACCACCACGCTGTTGCCTTTCTGGTAGGTTTCAGTGATGATGCGGGACACGTTGCGGATTCGATCCGCATCGGCCACTGAGGAGCCGCCGAATTTTTGTACAATCAGTGACATATATGTCGTTCCCCCTAAAGGTCAAATCATATTTGTTGAAGAGGGAGAGAGACCTCCCCCAGTATCCTATGCTGCAGCTCCTTCAGGAGCCAGTGAGTTTAGTCCAGAACCCGGAACAGAGAACTGACCGCCATGCCCTTCAGGCAGTCCCGAATCTGGGGCTGGGTCATCAGGTCGGTGAGGAAGGCCGTTTCATCAGCGGGTGCGCCCGCCCGGGCCAGGGGCAGAATCTCGCCGCAGGCCAGCCGGGCCTGATCCACCGTGGCGCTGGCACGGACGTACCAGCGGGAGGAGAGAATGTCAGGGGACACTACCAAGTCGGGCGCACCAGGTCCCCAGGCGTTGTGCCGATCCTTTTTCCGATCCTTGGCAATGTCGATGACGTCGGCTACTACGGCAGAGGCGGTGGGCAATTTACCGGCCCCTCGGCCGTAGAACATCACATCGCCAATGGCGTTTCCGGTTACTGCAATGGCATTGAATACATCTTCTACCCCGGCCAGAGGGTTGTGGTCGGATACCAGATGAGGGGCCACGAAGGCACATATCTTACCCTCAGGCTCGCGCATACAACGGCCCAGAAGTTTCAGCTTGTAGCCCTTGGAGTCGGCATATGCCACGTCTTCCAGAGTGACGTTGCGGATACCTTCGGTAGGCACCTGCTGGGGGTAGACATGCTGGCCGAAAGCCAGAGCAGCCAGAATGCAGATTTTCCGGCAGGCATCATGTCCATCCACACCAGCCGTAGGATCCTTTTCGGCATAGCCGTTGTCCTGGGCTTCTTTCAGGGCCTGGTCAAAAGTGAGGCCCGCTTTAATCATGCGGGTAAGGATATAGTTGGTGGTGCCGTTGAGAATGCCGGTAATCTGGGTCAATTCATTGGCGGCCAGACAGGAGGTGAGAGGGCGTAGAATAGGGATACCGCCTCCCACACTGGCCTCAAACAGGTAGCTGACTTTGTTTTCCCGAGCCAGCTGGAGCAGATCATAGCCGTGAGTGGCAACTAGCTCCTTATTGGAGGTGACTACGCTCTTTCCAGCTTTTAAGGCCCGAGTCGTAAAGTCCAGAGCAATGGTGGCACCACCAATGGTTTCTACCACAATGTCAACTTCCGGGTCGTTTTCAATGATAGAAAAATCCTTTACAAAGCAGTCCTTGAAAGGACTGCCAGGAAACTCCCGCACATCAAGAATATATTTCAGACGAACCAGGTCATCCACACGCTGGTCAATCAACCCTCCGTTTTTGGTCAGCACCTCGGCCACGCCGGAACCCACAGTGCCAAACCCTAAAATTGCAACATTAACCATTCCATTTCACCTCATTACAAGATTTATCCGGCCAAAATTTCGCACTTGAGTACGCCCGGACTATTGACCACGGCGCCCAACACCTCTTCAATAGAGCGGCGCAGGGCGGAGGTCTGAGCGGTCATGGTGACCACCGCGCAGCCATTTACAGGAATATTCTGATTGATGGTCAAGATATTGACCCCTGTTCCCGCAAAGACATTGAGAGCGGAGGAGAGAATACCGGGCTCATCCTTGAGCAAGATCTGAAATGTGACAATCCGACCGTGGAGCATGTCGTTAAAGGGTCGCACCGTGTCTTTATATTTATAAAAGGCGCTTCGGCTGATACCTACCGCCCGTGCTGCGGCGTTGACAGTAGCAGCCTCCCCGGTATCCAACAAACGCTTTGCCTCTGCCACTTTCAGAAAAATTTCCGGCATGGCTGAAGCCTCAACAATAAAATATTTGGCGGGAATACTCATAGGCAACCCTCCCTGTTTTCAACCTGTCCGCCACACAAAGCCATTTGTTCTCGTAGCAAAGCATATTGTAGCATATGCACTGACAGGTTTCAACGGCAAAATACCTGGTGGAATGCTGGAAAATTGGAAGAATGAGCCGCCGCAATTCGTCATTTTTTACAGAAGAAAAATGAAAAGAAGAGAAAACGCCGCTGTCCATGTTACTCGGGACAGCGGCGGACTGTTGCACCCATCAGGGGCGGGGAATATCTTGAGAGGGGAGATCCTGGGAGCCCGAGCTGGAGCTAGAATCAGAGCTGCTGGAGCCAGAACCGTCTGGATCCTCTGTAGTTTCACCACCGGAACCATCGGGATCTACCGGATCGACAGGCAGCCAGGGGTTGAGAGGATCTTCCGGGTCGGGTTCTACCACTGGCGGTTCTGTGTGGACAGTGCAGGTGCCATAGCTTTCTACCACGCTCAGGCGGTACATGTTGTCATTCGCCGTGGCAGAACCTACTTGCTCCCGCTCGTAGTTGGGCAGACAAATCTCTTTCAAGCTCTCCTCAGGGCAGTAGGGACCGGCAATATGATAAAGGCCGGTTTCCTCTCCTTTGGCGTTGAGAATGGGGCAGTCGGTACAAACCGTGACCACGCTATCAGCGGTATGAATGGTACATACTCCGCTGGGGGCATCCTCCTTGAAGACGCTGCCTTTGGTAACCCGGCTTCCCCGTGGATCCATAGAGCAGTACTCGGTAGGCAAAAGGCCACTGTCTAGGCAGTAATCCACGGTGGTTAGACCAGCTGGGACAGAAAATTTCTGATTCTCCAGTCCCTCGTGAATTTTGCTCATTACCTTGTTCCAGAGGACGAGCGCGGGGTTGGCGCTGCCAGTGCTCATTTTCTCGTTCTGGGGGTAGCCGGTCCAGACAGCGGCGGTATAGTAGGGAGTATAGCCCACAAACCAACGGTCGTAGTTGTCGGTAGTAGTACCGGTTTTGCCGGCGGCGGTCATGCCTCTCAGGTCATAGCCCTTGCCGGTGCCGCTGTCCAGTACATCGGAGAGCATGGAGTTCATATAATAAGCGGTGGTTTCCTTCAGCGCCTGCTCCCGTTCCGGCTCATTTTCCAGCAGGACTACCTCCTGTCCGTCTACCAGCTGGGTAACCTTGGTGTAGGTACGGGAGGAAGTGTAGATACCATTGTTGGGGAAGGTAGCGTAGGCCTCGGCCATATCTCGGGTACACACGCCGTTGGTCAGGCCACCCATGGCCAGGGGGGAAATGCCAATATCGCTTTTAATCTGATTGCCCACTTCCAGGGCCTCCACCAGGTCGATGTGGTATTTCTCTTCTACAAAGCTAAAGCTGGTTTCCGGTGTGACCAGGTCGGCCAGGATGCGCACGGCGATGGTGTTTACTGAGCGAGTCAGGCCGCTGCGTACGGTGGTCAGTCCCCGGTAACTGGCTGCACCGGAGTTAGTAGGCCAGGCCCGGCCACCCATAACCTGATAGGGATAGTCATCAATGATGGAGATGGGGGAAATGCGATCCAGTTCCAGGGCAGGGGAGTAGACGGACAGGGGCTTGATGGAGGAACCGGGCTGCCGCTGGGCCGTGTTGGCGTAGTTGGTGAGCAGGTTGCCCTCCTTTTCCCCAAATTGGCCTACGATGGCCACCACGTTTCCGGTGGCGTTATCAATGATGGTGATGGAGGACTGCATGTCCTGCCCGCTTTTAGAGGTGTAGTTCAGATTCTCGCGGTTAGTATAGATCTCCTCGGCTATAGCCTGAATCTCCGGATCCAGGCAGGTGTAGATACGCAGACCGCCCTGCTGGAACATCTGGGTAATCCAGCTGTCCGACCAGCCCAACTGCTGGGACAGGTCTTCCCGCACATCGGACAGGACGGTCTCCTCATACCAGGAGTAAATCTCCTGAGGCGCGTCCTCATTCTCACCCCGCTCAAAGACCAGCTCCTGGGCCACAGCCTGATCGTACTCCTCCTGGGAGATCATCTCCTGATCCAGCATCTGATACAGGACGACCTCCTGGCGGTACTTGTTCCACTGCCGGGAGGTCCAAACCTCGGTGCCGTCGGGGCTTTTGCTTTTGGCATCGGAGTAGGGGCTGTATTTAGATGGGTTGTTGGTAATGGCAATGAGACTGGCACACTCGGCCAGGGTAAGATCACTGACTGATTTGCCAAAGTACACGTAGGAAGCCGAGCCCACACCCTCACAACCGCTGCCCAGGGGAATAATGTTCAGGTAGAGAGTGATGGTGTCCTCCTTAGAGTTATTCTGGGTGAAACGGAGGGCACGAACAATTTCAGTAATTTTCCGTTTCACTGTAGTCTCATTATAGCCGGTAAGGTTTTTAATGGTCTGCTGGGTGATGGTAGAGCCGCCCTGGATCTGACCGCCGGTGAACATGGACAGTACGGCCTTGCCGGTGCGCAGCCAGTCCACGCCGGAGTGAGTCCAGAAACGCCTATCCTCAATAGCCACCGCGGCGTTGATAAGGTTCTCGGGAATCTGGTCAAAGTCCACCCAGATAGAACTGGTGGTGGTCAGGATGGTAGTCAGCTCCTTGTACTCACCGGTTTCCTTATCCTGGTAGTACATAATACTGTTTTCACCCAGGGTAAAGTCATCGGCACTCAAATCAGCGATGGGAAAGATGACCGCCTTGATATAGACTGCCGCAAAGCAGCATAAAATAGCGCTGGTACAAAGACCAATGAGCGCCAGAGTACCCAGCACTTTGAGGATGGTGCGCAGTATGTTGCCTTTCCGGCGCTTTCTGCTGCGGCGAGGGCGGCGCTCTCCTTGGCCGGAAGGCTGTCGGCGGGAGGGATATTCGCTGTTGTCATACAGGGAATTGGAAGGGGTATTGTTATGGTTCTGGTCAGACACGATGTTACCTCCGAACGGGGCGGTCAAAACCGCACACCGATGGTCTAAAGGATAAAAGGGAAGAATAAAAACGCCTTGATACTCGGCTTTTGAAAACCGGGACAAAAAAATACAAGTAACATTATACCAGATTCTGCTCATTTGTCCACCATGAAAGCGCAAAAGGGTGGAGCGGGAGTATAGCAGGAAAGAAGAGCCGGGGAAAATTTACAAGAGGGGACTATTGCATTTTTACCGCCGGGGGGGTAAAATAGACGTGAACAAAGACAGGAAAACCGACTGGGAGGTACCTACCCATGAGCGAAGACTTTGGCCCTGATTTTATCACCGTGACCGACGAGGACGGCAATGAATTTGAGCTGGAGCTGGTTGATACCCTGGAGCATGAGGGTGTGACTTATTATGCCATGTTCCCTGCAGTGGCTGAAGATGAGGAGACGGGGGAACCGGTGGACGTAGATGCAGATGATGAGGAGTACGGCCTGGTCATTATGAAGGCTATTGAGGAGAATGGGGAGGAGATCCTGTCCACCCTGGACTCCGATGAGGAGTTAGATACCATATACAATTTGTTTATGGAACGTTTTTTCCAGGACGAGGAAGAGGAATAAAATCTCCGGTGTGTTTCCTGCTCGGTGCGTGATGGGTCCTTTTAAACCCACATCTCTTAAACGGGACGCACCCTCACAGCGTGGCTTGCAGGCCTCCCGGCCCCCCTTTGAGGTCAGCTGGAAGTTGGAAGCAGTAAAACGCTGTGGAGGCGACCCACCTGCCAACACGTGCAGGTTTTAAACGGGTCCACACGGCCAGAGCGGGGGATAGAAAATACACTGGGATCTGGGCCGCGGCAGCAATGCCGCGGTCTTTTTATTGTTGAAGTCGACCCGTGAGAGTTTGAAAAATTGCAAATAAACCATAAGTGAGGGACCTTTCTCCCTCTCAGTACTTGCAAGAAGAGCAAGTTTTTAGTATAATACCCCACGTACGGCCATGTGGCGTCCAGAGTAAGGTTTTTTCTGGAAGGGCGCGGCCCGCCGCCAGGACAGTCTGTCGGCCCCACGGCCGGGGAGCTTTATTTACAATTGAGAGGAATGAACAGATCGTGAGTGCATCCAGAGAGAAGAAAACCCGGCAGACTGAGGCCGCCAACGGCCCAACTCCCCGGGAGCAGAAGCGGCAGCAGGAGGCCCAGGAGGCCCGGCGTCGCAAACTCCTATATACCGTTGTAGGCCTGGTGTGTGTCGTGCTGGCGGTTGGTGTTATTTTTTGGAACAGCGGAATTATGCCCCGTACTATGCCCGCAGTGACAATTAACGGGAAGAACTATACTGCAGTCGATGTGCAGTACTATTTTAACTCTACGCGCACCGCAGTGCTCAACCAATATTACAGCCAGATCGGAATTACTCCTTTCGACAATTCCACTTCCACCAAGGATCAAGTATATAACTCTGAGACAGGGGAGACTTGGTACGAGAAGCTGATGGAACAGGCGCTTGAAACCATGACCACCAATATGGCCTTGGCGGACAAAGCACAGGCGGAAGGCTTTACCATGACCCAGGAGACCCGGGACGGTCTGAATAATGCTCTGGAGGAACTGGAAACCGCCTGGGTGGGTACCCCCTATTCCAGCCGGGATGCCTATCTGCGGGCGACCTATGGCCCCTATATCAGCTACGACCGCTTTGTAGAGCTGCTGAACCGGGATCTTCTGGCCAGCGACTATGGTCAGAGTGTGAAGGAGAGCTTCACCTATACCGATGAGGACTACGAGGCATATTATCAGGAGAACGCAGACGACCTGGACACATATACCATCTCCCAATTTACGTTCCGAGCCAGTGTAGATACCACTGACGAAGAGGGAAATACCATTGAAATGACTGATGAGGAGAAGGCGGACGCCCTGGCTCAGGCTCAGGAGGACGTGAAAGCTGTGGCAGAGGAGCTCCAGGAGAGACTGGAGGCGGGGGAGGATCCCCAGACGCTGGCCGATGCCTATGCCGACCAGCTCTCCTCCAGCAACGTCAGCGAGCTGGTGACAGGCAGCAGCCTGAACAGCCAGTACAGCGACTGGGCCAAAGACAGCGCCCGCAAAGCAGGGGATGTAACGCTGGTGGATGTCTCTGCCAGCAGCACGTCTGCTTACTGCTATGTGGTCTTGTTTGAGGACCGGCAGCGGGATGACAACAATACTGCCGATGTGCGGCATATCCTGATCCGGGCCGAGGTGAGCGACGGTGCTGAAGCACCCACTGAGGAGCAGTATGCTGCTGCCCAGAAGGAGGCGGAGGACCTGTTGGCCCAGTGGAAGGCTGGGGAGGCCACAGAGGAATCTTTTGTCGAACTGGCTAAAGAATACAGTGATGACTCTTCTGTAAGCGGCAATGAGGGGCTTTTCTCCGGTATTTCTGCTTCTTCCGGCTATGCTAAGCCTTTCCTGGAGTGGGCGCTGGATGACCACCAGCCTGGGGAAACCGGCATTGTCCGCAATGACAGCAACCAGGGCTTCCATATTATGTACTATGTGGGAAGCGGGGAGCCTGGGTGGAAACTGACTGCCGGAGATGCCCTGCGGGAGGAGAGCTACAGCAGTTGGGAGGAAGAGATCGCTGTTGGCTATGAGGCTGTTAGCCGCTTTGGCCTGAACTTCATTAGCGGCTGAACGGAGAAGGCCGCCTCCGTCTCTTAAGAGCGGAGGCGGCCTTCTGAAACGTATGGGACGCAGATATGGGTGGAAAATAGCGATATGTGGCGTCAAGTTTTAACAAATGGCGGAGTATCTGCCGATGAAATGGACTAAAGAGGTATTCCATGAAAAAGCGTATCTGTATAGCGATTGTTTTGGCCCTGGCTCTGGCTCTGCCTGGATGTGGTAGGAGGGGTGACAGCGCTCAGGAGAAGGAGGGAATGACCGTTCTAGCCTCCACTTACCCTGTCTATCTGCTGGCCAGTGCCCTGACCCAAGGGGTGGACGGGGTAACTGTGGAGCGGCTCAATACCGGGGCGGTGAGCTGCCTGCACGACTATACCCTGTCGGTGGGGGATATGAAGCTCATCGAGGGGGCAGATGTCATTGCCATTAACGGCGTGGGGCTGGAAGACTTTATGGATGATGCCCTGGCCGCCGCCCGGGGGACGGTAATTGACTGCTCCGAGGGAGTGGAGTTGTTGGAGAGTCTGGGGCACACCCACGGCGAAGGGGATGAGGAGGACGCGCACAGCGGCCACTACGATCCCCACATCTGGATGGATCCGGAGAACGCTGTCATAATGGTCCAAAACCTGGAAAAAGGGCTGTCCCAGGCCGACCCGGACAACCAATCGGCCTATGAAGAGAATGTGCTGAAAGCCACTACCCTTCTCAGTTCCTGGGACAGTAGTTTAAGGTCCTTGCTCAATTGGGACGAGGGTCCGGAGATCGCCGGCCTGATTACCTTCCACGACGGGTTCCAATACTTCGCCCGGGCATTTGAACTGCCCCTTCTGGCCGCTATCGAAGAGGAGGAGGGCAGCGAGGCCAGTGCCCAGGTGATTAACGAGACGGTGGCCCTGGTCAAAGAGAACCATATCCCCGTGATCTTCACTGAGGTGAACGGCTCCGATGCCACTGCCCAGGCCATTGCCCGGGAGACGGGGTGTACGGTGGCCCAGTTGACCATGCTCATGGACGGGACTGAGAGCAGTCTGGAGGCATACTATAGCGGGCTGAAGGACAATGTAACCGCCATCGTCAACGGCTTTTCAGGAGAGGAACTCCAATGAGGAAGATAAAGCATGGGAAAATGACAGGGGGCTGTGAGGACTCCTGCTGCCTGAAACTGGAGGGGCTCAATGTCCGGCTGGAGGGGGAGGAGATTCTGGAGGAGGTGTCCTTCCATCTCCATTGTGGAGAGATTGTGGCCCTCATCGGTCCTAACGGGGCGGGCAAGTCCTCTCTGTTTCGCTGCATTCTGGGCCAGATGCCCTATTCCGGGTCCATCACCTTTGCCCCGGCGGGAGAACCGGCGGTTCGTTTGGCCGATGGGGCGGTGACAGGGGGGGCTCGGCCTTTGGTAGGCTATGTGCCCCAGTCCCCCAGTTTTGACCGGGGAGACCCGGTGAGTGTACTGGACTTTTTTACAGCTGCCACCGCCCGGTGGCCTGTGTGGTTGCCGGTTCCCAGGAAATACCGGGAGCGGGCGGCGGCCTGCCTGGAGCGGGTTCATGGAGCAGATTTGCTGGACAAAGCCATGGGGGCCCTGTCCGGCGGCCAGCTTCAGCGAGTGCTGCTGGCCCTGGCCCTAGAGCCGGTACCCCACATTCTGATTCTGGACGAGCCCCTGTCAGGGGTGGATATTGAGGGAGAACATCAACTGCTGGAGATGCTGGACGAGTTGCGCACGGAGTACGACCTGTCTATCTTTCTATCCACCCACGATTTTGCTACCCTGGGCCAGTTTGCCGACAAGGTGGTTTTGTTAAACCACAGGGTTTTGAAAGTGGGCACTCCGGATGAGGTACTCTCATCTCCGGAGTTTTACCAGACCTTCCACCTGCGGGTGGGAAGGGGGGGTGAGGGCTGATGGAGCTTTGGTATTCCCTTGTAGAACTGCTGCCCTTTGAGTGGGCGGAGCCGGGTGGAATGTACTTTATGAAGAATGCACTGTTGGCAGTGCTGGTCATTTCGCCCCTGTTCGGGATCCTGTCCACCATGGTGGTGCACAGCCGAATGTCCTTCTTCTCTGATGCTCTGGGGCACTCTGCTTTTACGGGCATGGCCATTGGAGCTATCTGTGGCTTTTCCGAACCCACCTGGGCGGCTGTAATATTTTCCATTTTCTTTGCCCTGCTTTTCAACCTGGTGCGCCGGCGCACCCATCTGGCCAGTGATACAGTGATTGGCGTATTTTCCTCCACTGCCGTGGCTCTGGGCATTTTCCTATCCACCCTGGGTGGGCGTTCTTTTACTAAATTCAACAACCTGCTCATCGGCGATATTCTGTCTGTGGAACCGGGGAAAATTGGGCTGTTGGCAGTAATCCTGTTTTTGGCGGTAGTGTTGTGGTGCTTGTCCTTCAACCAGCTGATGCTCTCTGCCGTGCACCCCGCCCTGGCGGACAGCCGTGGGATACAGGTATTCTGGCAGGAGGCCATGTTCTCTGTGGCTGTGGCTGTGGTGGTTACTTTGTCCATGACCTGGGTGGGGCTGCTGGTTATCAATTCTCTCCTGGTATTGCCTGCAGCCGCGGCCCGGAATGTAGCCAGAAATATGACTCAATATCACCTCATTTCTTTTGTGGGGGCGGTAGTGGCAGGGTTTGCCGGACTGATGACCTCTTACTACATCGACGCCTCCGCAGGTTCGGCCATCACTTTGTACTTGGCGGTTTGGTTCTTTTTGTCTTTCCTGTTTCGGAAAAAAGGATAAGAAAGAGGGCCCCCGCAATGCGGGGGCCCTCACTGTATGATATGGGTCATGGAGTGTCAATGTCCACTAGGATGTTGTCAGTACCGTGCTCCTCGAACTCAGAAATATAGGCGTCTATCCGGCTGGCCAGTTCGTCGTAGTTGCTCTCGTCAATGGGCACGTCATCCATATCCCGGCGGGCTAAATCCTCCGCCAAGATATCAAAAAAGACATTGTTTTCGTATTCCATAATGGCCTCGTGAATGCCGCCCTCCACAAAGGCCCGGGAGGGGACAATTTCCCCCTGGTACAGCTCGGCCAAAGAGGGCATGCCCTCTGCCGCTGCCCGGCCGAAGAGCAGGCTTTCCACCTCATCGTAGTCAGAAAAGCGCTGTTCCCCTCGGGTAGAATTCAAAATCCAGTTTCCAATATAGACCAGATCCAGAAGACGGCGAAACTGTTTTTTATTCAATTCCAGATTCATAAGTGGGACCTCCTCTCTGGAACGGAAGGGGTTGCGTATTACATATTATAGTCGGCCCGCGGGATTTGTCAAATGGGGAAGGGATGGAAAGACCGTAGGGAAAAGGAAATTTCTCCTTGTATTTCCGGCGGAAGTCACGTAAAATGAACAAGGTTGCACGGCAGGGGCAGCAATAGGCTGTTCATCCCTTTACAGGTGGAGGGAAAGCGTGTATAATACCTCCACCCGCCGGTTTGTCCGGAGGGAATCCGCAGCCGTTTGGAGGCACACAATGGAAAAGGATGTGGTTATCTCCATCAAGGGGATGCAGGAATATGAGGGCGCTGAGACAGATACCATTGAACTGGTGACAGAGGGACGTCTGATCCGGGACGAGGGAGGCTATACCCTGTCGTATCAGGAGAGCGAGCTGACTGGACTGGAAGGCACCCTTACCACCATTCAGGTGGAAGGGGAGCAAGTCACTCTGATGCGGGTGGGAGAGGTCAACGCCCAGATGGTCTTCCAGGAGGGACGCCGGCATCTCTCTATGTATAATACACCATATGGCGCCATGGCCATTGGGGTGAATACACGCCGCTTATTGGCGCAGCTCAGCGACCAGGGCGGGGACATTGAGATCGATTACGCCATTGAAATCGACCATGCCATTGCCGGAAGAAACATTTTTCAAATCAAAGTAAAAGAGGCTCAGGGTGTGAGCCTAAAGCAGTAATAGGGAAAAGCAAAGAAATAAAGGTGTGATTGCAGTGTCAAATATGATAAAGGCTGCCCGCCAACAGGTGGCCCAATTGACCCAGCAGGCCTATGAGAAGGCCGCTGCCGCCGGCCTTCTGCCCGCCGGCGTCCAAGTGAATGCCACCATTGAGATCCCAAAGGACACCGCCCACGGGGACTATGCATCCTCCTTCGCAATGGCGGGAGCCAAGGCCCTGCATATGGCCCCCCGGGCTATTGCCCAGATCATTGTGGAGCATCTGGAGCTGGAGGGCAGTTACTTTCAAAAGGTGGAGATCGCCGGCCCCGGTTTCCTGAATTTCACTCTTGGCCCCAGGTGGTTTGGGGAGGTGCTCTCCGTTGTGGAAAGGGAAGGCGGACAATATGGCCGCAGCGATGAAGGACATGGCCAGCGTGTGATGGTGGAGTTTGTCTCCGCCAATCCCACCGGACCCATGCATATGGGCAACGCCCGGGGAGGCGTGCTGGGGGACACTCTGGCCAACGTCCTGAAGCGGGATGGCTGGGACACCTGGAAGGAGTTCTACGTCAATGACGCGGGCAATCAGATTCACAAATTTGCGGTGTCCATCAACGCCCGGTACATGCAGCTTATCCTGGGAGAGGACAACTTCCCCTTCCCGGAGGAGGGCTACCACGGGGACGACATCAAGGCCCTGGCCGGGGCTATTTACGACGCCTACGGAGACAGCTGGAAGGACCTGCCTGAGGAGGAGCGGCTGGAGAAGCTGGCCCAGTACGGCCTGTCCGTCAATATCCCCAACATGAAAAGCGACCTGAAGCGCTACGGCATCGAGTACGACCAGTGGTTCTTTGAGTCTTCCCTCCATGAGAGCGGCTATGTGGCCCAAACCGTGGCCCTGCTCACCCAGAGGGGCTGGACCTATGAGAAGGACGGGGCTCTGTGGCTGAACACCACCCGGTTGCTCCAGGAGAAATTTCTCCGGGAGGGTAAGAGTCAGGAGCAGGTAGATAAGCTGGATCTGAAGGACGACGTACTGCGCCGGGCCAACGGCTTTTACACCTACTTTGCCGCCGATATCGCCTACCACCGCAACAAGCTGGAGGTGCGGGGCTTTGATCTGGCTGTGAATATCTGGGGAGCCGACCACCACGGCCATGTGGCCCGGCTCCAGGCTGCCCTGGACGCCCTGGGGCTGGATGGCTCTCACCGGCTGGTGGTGGTGCTCATGCAGTTGGTGAACCTGATGCAAGACGGTAAACCTGTGCGCATGTCGAAGCGCTCGGGGAAGGCCATTGCCCTACACGATCTGCTGGATGAGATTAACGTGGACGCGGCCCGGTATTTCTTCAATTCCCGGGCTGCCACCACCCCCCTGGATTTTGATTTGGATTTGGCGGTACGCCAGGACAGTGAGAACCCAGTCTACTATGTTCAGTACGCCCATGCCCGCATCTGCTCCCTGGTTACCCGTCTGGGGGAGGAGGGGGAGAAGGTGCCGAAAGCCGAAGATGTGGACACAGCCCTCATGACCACAGCAGAGGAGTTGGCCCTGATGAAGGCGCTGGCCCAGTTCCCTGAGGAGCTGCACCTGGCTGCCCGGGACTTTGACCCCAGCCGCATCAACCGCTATCTAGTGGCCTTGGCGGGGGATTTCCACAGGTTCTACAATTCCTGCCGCATCAAGGGCGAAGAGCGTAGCGTGCTGGCTGCCCGGCTGAAGCTGGCTGACACAGTGCGCGCCGTCCTGGCCAACGGCCTGGGCCTTCTGGGCGTGTCCGCCCCGGAGAAAATGTAAAAGGAAAAGCACGCCCCGGCAAAGGGGCGTGCTTTTCTTCAGGAGGAGCAATATGGAACATCGGGATATGGCAGGGGGGCTGGCCCGCCTTCTGGAGGGGCGAGAGCCGAATCTAATGGACGCCACGGGCAGGTATGCGGTGCTGGTGCCCCTGGTGGAGCGGGAGGACGGCTGGTATCTACTCTATGAGGTGCGGTCCCGCACCATGCGCCGCCAGCCGGGGGAGGTCTGCTTCCCAGGTGGGCGGATGGAGGAGGGGGAGAGCCCGGAGGAGTGCGCCCTGCGGGAGACAGAGGAGGAGCTGTCCATCCCCCCTTCGGCGGTGCGGATTTTGGGGCGGCTGGACTTTATCGCCCACCGGGCCAATTTTATTATGTACCCTGTTTTAGCACTGGCGGATGCCCGGGCCCTGGAGTCCATGGCCTTGAACCCGGGGGAGGTAGAGGAGACCTTTTTCATGCCGGTACACCACCTGTTGGAAGAGGAGCCCCTGGAGTATACCTACCGGCTCATCCCACAGACAGGAGAGGAGTTCCCCTATGAGCTGATTGGAATTCCGCGGGATTACCGCTGGCAGCCTGGGGAAGAAAATGTGCCTGTTTATCCCTGGCAGGGACACGCTATCTGGGGACTGACGGGACGGATTACCCGCCATGTGGCCGCCCTTCTGAAGCAGATGGGGGAAAGCAGGGGGGAGGCCCAGATTTGAGATATCCAGGTAATGTGGAAAGCCCGCGCGGCCCAACTTGGGCCGCGCGGGCTTGCTGTGTCTTACCTCTGGTACTCAAACTCCAGGTCATACATAGATACAATATCCCCATCGTGAATGCCCATAGCCTCCAGCTTGTCAAAAAGGCCGGACTGGCGAAGCATCCGGTCAAACCAGCTGCGGGACTCATAGTCGGAGAAGTTAACGTTGGCGATGAGCCGCTGCAGCCAGGGGGCATCCACCACCCAGGTGTCATCAAACTGCTGGATATCCACCTCGCCGGAGGTGTCCACCTCGGGGGGACGCTCCACATAGGTGGGCTCGTAGACCACCACAGGGGGCAGCTGCTGCAGCTCCTGGGCAGCCCTCTTGACCAGCGCATCTACGCCCCGGTGGGCGGCGGCGGAGATCTCAAACAGCTCCAGTCCCAGCCCCTCCACATGGGTGCGGAGCTTGTCCAGCAGGGTGGGGTCGGTCATGATATCCACCTTATTAGCTGCCACGATCATTTTCCGACCTGCCAGTTCGGGGGAATACTCCCGCAGTTCGGCGTTGATGGTCTCAAAATCCTCCACCGGATCCCGGCCCTCGCTGCCTGATACATCCACTACATGGATAAGCAGGCGGCAGCGGTCAATGTGTCTCAGGAAGTCATGGCCAAGGCCGGCCCCCCCTGCCGCCCCTTCAATAATGCCGGGGATATCGGCCATGACGAAGGAGACCCCCTCCTCCACATAGACCACGCCCAGGTTGGGAAAGAGGGTAGTAAAGTGGTAGTTGGCAATTTTGGGCTGTGCCCGGCTAACCACACTGAGCAGAGTGGACTTGCCCACGTTAGGAAAGCCCACCAGCCCCACATCGGCCAGCAGCTTCAGCTCCAGGATAACGTCCCGGCTCTCCCCGGGCAGTCCCGCCTTGGCAAAGCGGGGCACCTGGCGGGTAGGGGTGGCAAAGTGCTTGTTGCCCCAGCCGCCCCGTCCTCCCCGGCATAGGATAAAGGGAGCGTCGTCGGACATGTCCTTGATGATCTCCCGGGTTTCCGCATCCCGAATAACGGTGCCCCGGGGAACCCGGAGAATCAAATCCTCCCCATCTTTTCCGGTGCAGCGCTTGCTCTGCCCGTCCATCCCGTTGGCGGCCACATACTTGCGTTTATATCGAAAGTCCATGAGGGTGGACATATGGTCGTTGATCTTCACCACCACATTGCCCCCACGGCCGCCGTCGCCTCCGTCAGGGCCGCCTGCAGCCACGTATTTTTCCCGGTGGAAGGACACCACGCCATTGCCTCCGTTGCCGGAGCGGACGGTGATGCGGGCGATGTCTACAAAAGGTGATGCCATGGGCGGCCTCCTTCTTATTCCTTAAAACTTAAATACATTTAAAGCAACCTGAGGGTCGAAACGCCTTCCCACCTGGCCGTCCCAGACATGGACAAAGAGTTCCGCAGTGGCGCTTACCACGGCGGAGGTAAGGTGGCCGGCGTGAACCTGATCCAAGAGGGCGTTGCCAATGGTAATGTGGAGATGGATATAGGGTTCCCCCTCCTTGCGGGTAATATTGCCCACCAGGGCAGTAATCTCATAATCTCCCTGGTAGTGGAAGGGATAATATTTCTGCTGGCTGTTGTCAAAAACGCCAATAACTGCGTCATTGGTTGCGCCCAGCCCGTAGACGCTGGCCAGCTGGATATTTTCCTTCGCTGTCAACTGAGCAAGACAGGAGACAATTTCTTCCCCCAAATCCAGGCGGACCACGAAGCCCTGGGGAAATCTGCGATATTCCATGTCAGTATCCCTCTTTCCAATGAAAATAGAAGCCGCAAACGGCGCTTCGTTTGCGGCTTCCTATCAGCAAATTACTGGGCAATCTCCATCTCTACGATAGAAACCTGCTTGCGATCCTTTCCCAGACGCTCAAATTTGACCTTTCCGGACTTGAGCGCAAACAGGGTGTCGTCGCTGCCCTTGCCCACGTTGACGCCGGGGTGGATGTGGGTGCCGCGCTGACGGACCAGGATATTGCCAGCCAGTACAAACTGCCCGTCGCCCCGCTTCACGCCCAGGCGCTTGGCCTCGGAATCGCGGCCGTTACGGGTGGAACCCACGCCTTTTTTGTGGGCAAAAAACTGCAAACCGATATTCAGCATAACTTACACCTCCAAGACGGTAATATAGTCGGGGTACTCCTCGGCCAGCTGGACAAAATGAACCATCAGGGCGGCCAGAAGAGTCTGGCATGTGCTCTCGTTGGTCTGCCCCAGGCCGTTGGGGAGCTTAAGGGAGAGAAACGCGTCCTTCTCTCGCACTTTCACCGAGGCTTCCAGCCCCAGTACGTCGTTTACAGCACACTCCACAAGGCGGACGGCGCTGGTAACCGCGGCGCAGACGATATCCTCTCCCTCAGGGGCATAGCCGCTGTGGCCCTCAACCTGAAAACCTGCAATCCGGCTGCCCTGAGAGTGAAAGGTTACAGTGGTCATCAGGCCTTAATGGCGCCGATCTGCACCTTGGTGTAGGGCTGACGATGGCCCTGACGCTTCCGGTAGCCCTTCTTGGGGGTGTACTTGAAGATACGGATCTTCTTGCCCTTTCCGTTCTTCACAACAGTGGCCTCCACGC
>CALWYD010000057.1 GCA_944385675.1 uncultured Oscillospiraceae bacterium | reverse complement strand
CCCTCAGGCGCTTCCCCTTCGTTTTCTACTATGGAAGATTCAGCGCAGAACCGCGCCGCACTCCTCCTTCAGGGTGTCCAGGATAGCCTTTACATCGGCGTCTGCCTCCTCGCCGGTAAGGGAGCGGTCGTCGGCCCGGAGTACCAGGTTGAAGGCCACTGATTTCTTGCCCTCACCAATTCCCTTGCCCCGGTAGATGTCAAAGAGAGTGACCTCCTTGAGCAGACCCTGGGCGCCTTTGCCAATGGCGTGCTCCAGCCGTCCCACAGTGACTGCTTCGTCGCACACCACAGCAATGTCCCGGGTGACAGATGGGAACTTGGGCAGGGGGACGTACTCGGGATCTGCACCTTTGGCGCACATCAACTGGCCCAGCTCAAGCTCTGCACAGTAGAGGGGAGCGTCAACTCCATAGTTTTGAGCCACCAGGGGATGGATCTGGCCCAGAACACCAATCCGGCAGGTGCCCGCGTACACATCAGCGCAGCGGCCGGGGTGATAGGAGGGGTTGGACATATGGGGGACTTCAAAGTGCACATCCACCGCCCGGATTTCACGCAGAATGGCCTCTACCGTTCCCTTCAGGACATAGAAATCCATGTCCTCACCATAGGCGCCCATAGAGAGCACCTTGTTCTCCACCGCCAGGCCGTCCTCCCCGCCGGGCAGGTAGATGCGGCCCACCTCGTAGAGCTTTACGTTCTGGTTGCGGTAGTTGTAGTTCCGGGTGAGGATCTCCAGCATAGAGGGGAGGACGGTGGTGCGCATGATGGAGGTGTCCTCCCCCAGCGGATTGAGAATCTTGAAGGACTGGCGCCGGGGGTCGTCTTCAGACCAGCGGATCTTGTCGTAGCAGGTGGGGGAAATGAAGGAGTAGGTGATAATCTCGTCGTAGCCCGCGCTGCGGCACACGCTTCCCAGCCGCTGTTCCAGCTTCTCCTCGTCAGAGTAGCCGCCCAGGGTAGTCTGGCCCCGCATAAGGGTGGTGGGGATGTTGTTGTAGCCGTAGAACCGGGCTACCTCCTCGGCCAGGTCGGCGATGCCCTCCACGTCACCCCGCCAGGAGGGGATGACCACGGTGGCAGGGCCGTTGGGGAAGTCGTGCTTCTCGGTGAAAATGTTTACCCGCTCCAGGTAGCAGTACTGACTCACCGGATCGATATCGGTGCCCAGCAGGGCGTTCACCCGGTCGGGATCCATGGTGATGGTGTGGGGCTGGGGGACATAGTTGAGGATGTCGATGACCCCGTCCAGCACCTCACCGGCCCCCAGCAGCTCCACCAGTTCGCAGGCCCGGTTGACGGCGGGCAGGGTGTTCAGAGGGTCAAGGCCCTTCTCAAACTTGGCGGAGGCCTCGGTGCGCATGCCCAGAGCCAGGGCGCCCTTGCGGATGCAGGTGCCGTCGAAGCAGGCGGACTCAAAGACCACATCCACCGTGTCAGATACGATTTCGCTGTTCAGCCCACCCATGATGCCCGCCAGGCCCACCGCCCGGTGCTCGTCGGCGATGACCAGGTGGTTGGCGGTCAGGGCGTGTTCCTTGCCGTCCAGGGTGGTGAGCTCCTCGCCCTCCTCTGCCCGGCGCACGATGATCTTGCCGCCCTTCACATAGCGGTAGTCAAAGGCGTGCATGGGCTGGCCGTATTCCAGCATAACGTAGTTGGTGATGTCCACGATGTTGTTGATGGGCCGCACCCCCATGGCACGCAGCCGCTCCCGCATCCACTTGGGAGAGGGGGCGATTTTCACGTTGCGCACCATCCGGGCGGTGTACCGGGGGCACAGGTCAGCGGCGGGGGTCTCCACGTCCAGAAGCTCCGCCAGATTGCCGGGGCCGCCCCCCTTTACCACAGGCTCGTGGAGGGTGCAAGGCACGTCAAAGGTAGCGGATACCTCCCGGGCCAGGCCGATGACAGACAGGCAGTCGGGCCGGTTGGGGGTGATCTCAAATTCTACTACATGGTCATCTGCTCCGATAATGGGCTTGATGTCATCGCCGGGCTGGATTCCATCCTCATGGAGGATAAAAATACCGTCGGGAATGCAGTGGGGGAACTCCGCCTGCTCCGCCCGGAGGTCGGCCAGGGTGCAGATGTGTTCCTTTTTGGTGTCCAGGGCCACCAGATCCCCCGCATGGAGGTTGGGGCAGTTGGTGGACACAGACACGGAGCCACTGCTGACCTCGCAGGCGGCGGTGAACTGGTTGACCCCGTCAGTGCGCACAGCGGTAACCCGGGCGCACACCACACTGCCGTAGATCTTGTGGCCGGGCTGAATGTCCGCAGGGATGGAGGGCTTGTCCGGATCCAGGGGCTTATAGTCGCCCAGCAGGGCGGCGGGGGTGATGACGGCGTAGGGGAAGTCCCGCTCGTCCAGCCCCAGCTCGTAGAGCCCACACATCATGCCGTTGGACTCCACCCCGCGCAGTTTGCCTGCCTCAATCTTCTTGCCTCCGGGGAGGGTGGCGTGGGGCAAGGCTACAGGAACCAGGTCGCCGGGGTGGATATTCCAGGCGCCGGTAACAATCTGAAGGGGCTGTTCCTGCCCCACATCCAGCTGACAGATCCACATGTGGTCGGAGTCGGGGTGGCGCTCCATAGAGAGGATGCGGCCCACCACGATATTGGAGATCTCCGCCCCCAGGTCGTGGGTCAGCTCCACCTTGGAGCCGGACAGGGTCATGGCCTCGGCAAATTCTTTGTCGGAGGCAGTCACAGTGACAAACTCATTAAGCCATTTTCTACTTAAATTCATTGTTCCTACACTCCTCTCTCAGAATTGCTCCAAAAAGCGCACATCGTTCTCGAAAATAAGGCGCAGGTCGGCAATCTTGAACCGCCGCATGGCGGTGCGCTCCAGGCCGATGCCAAAGGCCCAGCCGGAGTACACCTCCGGGTCGATGCCGCTCATTTTCAGAACCTTGGGGTGGATCATGCCTGCTCCCAGAAGCTCAATCCAGCCCTCGCCCTTGCAGGTGGGACAGCCCACACCGCCGCACTTGTGGCACTGCACGTCCATTTCACAGGAGGGCTCGGTGAAGGGGAAATGGTGGGGACGGAAGCGGGTCTTGGTGCCCTTGCCGTAGAGCTGCTCCACCACGGTATTCAGGGTGCCCTTTAAATCGGCCATGGTGACCCCCTTGTCGATGACCATGCCCTCCACCTGGTGGAACATAGGGGAGTGGGTGGCATCTACCTCATCCTTGCGGTAAACCCGGCCGGGAGCAATGATGCGGATGGGAAGAGGCATGGTATCCATGGCCCGAACCTGCATGGGGCTGGTCTGAGAGCGGAGCATCACCCGGCTGTCTTTATCAAAGTAGAAGGTGTCGCTCCAGTCCCGGGAGGGATGCCCCTCCTCTGCATTGAGTCGGTCAAAGTTCAATTCGGCCAGCTCCACCTCGGGACCGTCCAGAACGGTGAAGCCCATGCCGATAAAAATTGCCTTAAACTCGTCCAGAGCGATATACATGGGGTGGCGATGTCCCAGCTTTACCTGCTTGCCGGGGACGGTGATATCCAGGGTCTCGTCCTTCAGCCTCTGCTCCAGGGCTAGGGCCTCCAGCTCCTTGCCTCGTTGCTCCAGGGCCTGCTCCAGAGCGGCACGCACCTCGTTGGCCAACTGGCCCATGGCAGGGCGCTCCTCAGGGGAGAGGCCGCCCATCTGCTTTAAAAGGGCGGTCAGTTCTCCCTTCTTGCCCAGGTACTGTACCCTCAGAGCATCCAGGGCGGCGGTATCAGCCGCCGCCTCGAAGGCAGCCAGGGCCTGCTGGCGGATTGCTGCTAACTGTTCTTTCATATCCATAAACTCCTTTTCAGTCGGGTAGATATTTGCTTACAGGCTGTTTGGGATTAATATTGTACCGCGGCAGGTCATAAAACCCGTCAGAGGTGTCGGCGGCCCCATGCTGTGTGGTAACGGTGACGTCAAAGTGTTCCCTCAAAAAGTCATTGGCCCAGGGTTCAGTCTGCCCGTGGGGATAGGCAAAAAAGCGCACCGGCCGTCCTACGTTCTCCTCAATCAGCTGGATGCTTTCATTGATATCAGAAAAGATGCGTTCCTCATATGCTTTCCGGCTTTCCCCGGACATGCGCTGGATCCCTCTGGGGTCATTTCCGTGGAAGTCGTAGGTGTGGGAGCCAAACTCCACCAGACCGGAGTCGGTCATTTCCCGGCACATGTCCCAGGTAAGAAAATCCGGTTTCCCGTCTACCGTCCGCCTTACAATCATGGAAATAACCGCCTTGGCCTGGAACTCCTGCAACAAGGGGAAGGCCAATTGATAGTTGCTGGCGTAGCCGTCGTCAAAGGTAATGAGAACCGCCTTCTCCGGCAGTGCTGCCCCGCTGGTCAGCTCGCTGGGAAGCAGAGTGGTGTAGCCGTGATCCTTCAGCCACTGCAGATCCTCCCGTAGGCGCTGGGTAGTGGTGGTCCAGTCATTGCACCGGGACTCATCCCCATCAATCACATGGTGATACATGAGAATGTAAAGGGTGTGATTGGAGGAGGGCCTGGGTTTTTCCTGGGGGGGAATCTCTTCCTCAACAGGTTTCTCCTGGGGAGGAATCACTTCCTGGGTGGGCTCTTCCTGAGCAGGCGGTTCTTTCCCGGGGGCCTCTCCGCTGTCTTGGGGAAGCTGGCCCTGTTGGGAGGCATCTGGAAGCTGGCCCTGCTGAGGGGCATCTGTCTGGATAATCTCCCCCGTCTTACCTGGAGCGGGTTCCTGTTCCCCTTGGGAGGCAGAGGGCTCTGTCCCAGATACGGTGGGATCGGGGGCGTGGCAAGCGGTCAACAGAGACAGGGTCAGCATGCCGGCTAACAGAAAAGCTATGTACTTACTGCGCATTCATATTCACCTCACATGAAACGGCGCGGGCAGAAAAAAAGCCTTCCGTCCCCTCTTTTGTCGGGACGAAAGGCCGGCCTTCCGCGGTACCACCCACATTCGTGCGCCCGAAAGCGCACGCACCTTGCTACCTCCCAATAACGGCGGAGAAACCGTCCTGTTTTCACAGGCCGCTCCCGGGCGAACCAAGTGCATCCACTCAAAGGCGGCTTTCAGCCGGTGGCCGCCTCTCTCTGATGAGGAAAAAACACTATTTTCCCGATCCTCGCATTTGAAACTAAAGGTATTTATACCACAAACTGTCGCTGTTTGCAAGAGAGAAAACCCGTTTTTCCCGGAAAAAACGGGAAATGGTTCGGTCTGTTGAGACATCATGAAAAACCCTCAAATTTAGTAGGAATTTGGTGAAAATACCGTTAGACAAATGATGGATGCAGTGGTAAAATAAAGGCGCTCCGGCAGTAGAGATGGTCAAAAATGTTTGGTATCGGGTTTGACGGGGCAGACTGGAACGAGAACAGCGGCCCTTTAGGGCCGGTATGAATAGGACGGAGGGGCCATGTTAGAGTTACAGAACATCAGCTACGGCGTGGAGCAGGACGGCGAGGACAAGAACATCCTGCGGAATATCAATCTGACCATTGGGGAGCGTTTCGTGGCCATTACAGGTCCGAATGGCGGCGGAAAGTCCACCCTGGCAAAGGTGATCGCCGGCATTTTGGTTCCTACAGAGGGAAAAATCCTTCTGGATGGGGAGGATATTACTGGTCTGGGGGTAACTGAACGGGCCAAAAAGGGTATCAGCTTTGCTTTCCAACAGCCCGTGCGCTTTAAGGGGCTGACGGTAAAGGATCTCATCACCCTGGCCAGCGGCAAGAGTATTGGAGTGCCGGAGGCCTGTGACTACCTCTCCGAGGTAGGGCTGTGCGCCAAGGACTACATTGACAGGGAGGTGGATGCCTCCCTGTCCGGAGGCGAGCTTAAGCGGATTGAGATTGCCATGATTATGGCCCGCGGGACTAAGCTTTCTGTCTTTGATGAGCCGGAGGCGGGTATTGACTTGTGGTCCTTTTCCAATTTGATTCAGGTTTTTGAACATCTTCATGAGAAGATCAACGGGTCTATTCTCATTATCTCTCACCAGGAGCGGATTTTGAACATTGCGGACCGGATCATTGTCTTGGCTGACGGCCGGGTACAAAATGACGGTGCCAGGGCTCAAGTGCTTCCCCAATTGCTTGGAAATGTGCCCAGCGTATGCAGTGCTTTGACAGATAAGGTGCGCTGAGGAGAAGCCCGTAGACCCAGGGGCACAGGCTGTCCCTATTGAAGAGGAGGAATTCATCCATGGATGCAATTGAGCGCAGTCTGCTGGAGCAGGTGGCTGAACTTCACGAGGTGCCGGAGGGCGCCTATAATATCCGGGCCAACGGAAAAGCTGCTGCCCGGAATACAACGGCCAGCATTGATATTGTTTCCAAGACAGACAAGGATGGCATTGATATT
The DNA here is from genome assembly GCA_944385675.1 of uncultured Oscillospiraceae bacterium. Taxonomy (GTDB): domain Bacteria; phylum Bacillota; class Clostridia; order Oscillospirales; family Oscillospiraceae; genus Lawsonibacter. The sequence goes on along the minus strand of CALWYD010000057.1, from coordinate 4,588 downwards.
ATTATTAGGCCGGGCACGAAAAACCAGTCGGTTCACATCCCCGTGGTACTCAGCCAGAGCGGCCTGCAGGAGACGGTCTACAACGACTTCTTTATTGGGGATGACTGCGATATAACCATTGTAGCCGGCTGTGGTATCCACAACTGCGGGGTGCAGAACTCTGAGCACTCTGGCATCCACAGCTTTTTTGTGGGTAAGAACGCCAAGGTACGCTATGTGGAGCGGCACTACGGCGAGGGAGATGGCTTGGGGGAGAATATCATGAACCCCACCACCGTGGTAGAGATGGGGGAGGGGAGCTACATGGAGATGGAGACCACCCAGATTAAGGGGGTGGACTCCACTGTACGCACCACCAGGGCCAAGCTGGGTCCCAACTCCACCCTTATCATTAAGGAGAAGGTGATGACCCACGGCAAGCAGCTGGCCAAGTCCGACTTCACCGTGGACCTGGACGGTGAGGGCTGCCACACCAATGTCATCTCCCGCTCGGTAGCTAGGGACGACTCCAAGCAGATTTTTCTTGCCCGTATCAATGGAAATGCCAAGTGCCATGGTCACTCTGAGTGTGATGCCATCATTATGGACCGTGGTGTGGTGGTGGCTATCCCGGAGGTCACCGCCAACTGTGTGGATGTGGAACTGATCCACGAGGCAGCCATCGGAAAAATTGCCGGGGAACAGCTGACCAAGTTGATGACGCTGGGCTTGACAGAAAAAGAGGCCGAGGAGCAGATTGTCAATGGCTTCTTGAAGTAAGCGAATTTGGAGGGCCTCGGGGAGGCCCTCCTCTTTTTTTGCCGGGAAGATTGTGGTACAATAACAGGACACGAGGAAAGGAGGGCGGGCCAATGATGCCCTACGCCGCCACCACCGCACAGATGAAGGAACTGGATCGCATTGCCATAGAGGAGCGGGGCATCCACTCCCTGGAGCTGATGGAGAACGCCGCCGGGGCAGTGGCCCGGGAGGCGGCCAGCCTGGCCGGGCCGCCCAAGGCGAAGGGCGCCGACCCTGTTGCCCGGGCCATCCCCGGCGTGATTTGGAAGGCGGTGGGGAAGGAGCCGGAGGCCGGAACCCGGGAGGAGGAGCTGCGCCGGCTGGCGGAGTCCGCCCGGGACGAGCCGCCCCGTATCGGGATATTCTGCGGCACGGGCAACAACGGGGGGGACGGCGTGGCCGCTGCCCGGATTCTGCTGCAGGGGGGCTACCGGGTGCGGGCCTTCCTGGTGGGAGACAGGGCCAAAATGACCCCGGACGAGCGGGCCATGGAGGAGAAGCTGCTGGCCGCCGGAGGCCGCCTGGAACCCTTTGACCCGGAAGACGCGGAGGTTAAGGTATGGCTGTCCACCTGCGGATGTGTGGTGGACGCCCTCTTTGGAGTGGGGCTCAGGCGCCCGCTGGAGGGGGTGTTCCGGGCCACTGTGGAGCTCATCAACCGCGGCGGCGGGCAGGTGGTGGCCTGTGACCTCCCCTCGGGCGTGGACGGGGACACGGGCGAGGTACTGGGTGCGGCCGTCCGGGCCTCAGTCACCGTCACCTTCACCTGCCCAAAGCCCGGGCTCTACATGGGGGAGGGGGCCGCCCTGGCCGGAAAGGTTCAGGTGGAGGACATTGGCATCCCGGCGAATCTGGCCCATTCCATGGTGGCGCAGGGGGCCGCCGTGACGGAGGTCATGCCCGGGTTTATGCGCTGCCTGCTGCCCCGCCGCCCCGCCGCTGCCCACAAGGGGGATTTTGGAAAGCTTTTTATTCTGGCGGGAAGCGAGGGCTATACCGGCGCCCCCGTGCTGGCTGCCCGGGCCGCCCTGCGCACCGGGGCCGGGCTGGTATTTCTGGGGGTTCCCCGGAGTATCTATCCCATTGTGGCTGTCAAGTGTGATGAGGCTATGCCCTTCCCCTTACCGGAGGACTATGAGAAGCTGGTGGAAAAGGCCCGCAGCTGTGATGTGGCCCTTATCGGTCCGGGTCTGGGTCTCGCTCCGGAAACACAGCAGTTGGTACTGCGGTTGTTGGAGGATATGGATCTCCCGGTGGTGTTGGATGCCGATGGCATAAACGCGCTGGCGGGGCATATAGATAGTTTGGACAAACGCAGAAGCCCTACCATCCTCACTCCCCACGCCGGGGAGTTTGCCAGGTTGACGGGCTGCCTGTTGCCTGTTCGGGATCGGCTGACTGCGGCCCGGGATTTTGCTGAAGCTCACAAGTGCACTCTGGTACTCAAAGGCAGGGGAACAGTGACTGCAGCCCCTGAGGGACAGTGCTGGATATGCGGTACAGGCAATCCGGGGATGGCCAAGGGAGGTTCGGGCGATGTGCTGGCGGGGATGATTGCCGCACTGTTGGGGCAGAAACACCTGGCGGGATCGGACGGGGAAAACGTCTCTCAGATGGCCGCCTGGGCCGCGTGGTATCACGGAAAGGCGGGAGACCGCTGTGCGGAGGCGCTGGGGGAATACGCCATGCTGCCCCGGGATCTGATAGAGGCCATCCCGGAGGTTTTGAAGGAAAACCAGTTGGAATATCCCTGAACCATTGACACGGAGGTATGAATTGTGCGCAGGCTGCTGCTTTGCGTACCAATGATAGCCCTGCTCTTGACCGGGTGCGGTCAGGCGGGGGGAAACGATGCGGAGGAACTGGCCCTGGAGATCCGGGGAGAGTATCTGGAACAGGTTCCCTGGACAGCACAGGCGTCTATTACCGCCGACTATGGCCGGCGGGTATATCAATATGAGCTGTCTGCTGCTTGGGATGGGGAAGAGACGATTTTGACCATATCTGCCCCTGAGACGGTGGCTGGCATCACCGCTCGGCTACAGGAAGAGACGGGGGTGTTGGAGTATGACGGCTTGTCGGTGGAGACTGGCCCCCTGAACCAGGAGGGGCTAACCCCCATTTCCGCCCTGCCCGCTCTGTTGGAGGCTGCCCGCAGCGGCTATATCACCGCCTGTGCCCTGGACGGAGAGACGGGAGAGCTGCGGATAGATTGCGGCGATCCGGAGGGGACACCGGGAGAGGGGACGGAAGTCTCTCTCTGGTTTAACATGGAGAGTCATGCGCTTACTCGTGGGGAAATCAGCGTGGACGGATTCCGGGTCATTCTATGTGAATTGACCCAATTTACAAAAGAAACGGGGGATACCCATGGAGGAGAACAAACTTTGGAGGACATGGGCTGAGGTTGATTTGGATGCTCTGGCTCACAACTATCATACGCTGCGAGCTATGGCCCCCGCAGGCTGCCGCTTCCTGGGGTTGGTAAAGGCCGACGCCTATGGCCATGGGGCTGTTCCCGTGGCCCGGAAACTCCAGTCTCTGGGGGCGGATATGCTGGCTGTGGCCACGGTGGAGGAAGGGGGCGAGCTGCGTCAGGGAGGGATTACGCTGCCCATCCTGTGTTTGGGCCAAACCCCGCCCCAGTTGGCAGGAAAACTGCTGAAGTGGAATATAACCCAGACGGTAGAGGACCTGAAAACCGGCCGTGCCTTGTCCAAGGCGGCCCAGGCGGCTGGAAAAACCCTGAAAATTCACGTGAAGCTGGATACAGGGATGAGCCGGCTGGGCTTTCTCTGGCGGTCGGGGGAGGACAATATAGCTCTGTTGGAGGAAATTCAGGCCTTGTGTGCCCTTCCCGGGCTGGAGGCGGAGGGGATGTATACCCATTTTTCCGACGCTGATGGCGACGAGAAATTTACTATGGGGCAGCTGGAGAAATTTCTGGAGGCAAAGAAGGAAATGGAATCCAGAGGGGTTAAGTTAAAAATTTGCCATTGTAGCGACAGCGCCGCTGTGTTACAATATCCCTGTGCGTACTTGGATATGATTCGTCCGGGCATCGCGTTGTATGGGTATTACCCTGCCCAAGAACTAGAGGGGCTGGATGGCCCCGGCCTCAAGCCAGTCATGACGGTAAAAAGTCGCATTGCCGCCGTACGCAGCCTGCCTGCAGGCGCCCCGGTCAGTTATGGCAGAACTGCTGTGCTGAAGCGAGACAGCCGTTTGGCAGTGGTACCTATCGGCTACGGGGACGGCTATCCCCGGCAGCTGTCCAACCGGATGGAGATGGAGATTACCGGTGTATCATGCCCTGTAGTGGGTCGTGTCTGCATGGATATGTGTATGGTGGATGTCACCGATCTGCCGCAGGTGGAGGCAGGGGAAGTGGCTACAGTGTATGGCCCGGGTCTGACACAGCGGGCTGCCCTACAGTGTGATACCATCGTCTACGAATTGCTTTGCCGGCTTACCCCTCGGGTTTCCCGAATCTATTTGGGGAACCAGCCGTAAAAGAGGAACCCTTTTCCCGGAATGTGCTAGGGACAAGGGGGAGGAGGATTGTTCCGCGCCGTGACCGGCCGCTGCCGCTCAACATAGGATAAAATGGAGCAGCGGAGAAGTGCCCTTCTCCGGGGCGCAAAGGGGCGGTGGGTTTTTAGAGAAAGAGGTATAAACCCTGCCGCCGCGTGGGAGACTCATAGTACAGCGTTACATAGACCCTTCGGCCTGTAACGCGTACTATCTTCCAGCGGAGTGTGAACGTACGTGGACAACAGTGTGAAACGAGGCGACATCTTTTACGCCG
>CALWYD010000056.1 GCA_944385675.1 uncultured Oscillospiraceae bacterium | reverse complement strand
TATCAGTAAAAGTGCGCCCTAAGGGAAAAGCACCGGGAAAGGAGGGGGTTCGTTGACGATGCGTTGGAAGAAACTGCTGGGTTTGCCGCTGATTCTCTGCCTGTGTTTCCTACTGACAGGCTGTCTTTTCAACTCCCGGGTGGAGGACCTGTACTGTTTGCCGCAGCTGCCGGAGGAATACACGGAGCTGAAAAATAAGATCGATGATATCCTCAGTGACGGCGCAGAATATGATGCCCCTCTGTCCGGCGGCAATGTCCAGCCGGTGCAGCTGGTGGATCTGGACGGGGACGGCACAGAGGAGGCTGTGGCTTTTTTCCGCAAGAGCACAGAGGAAAAGCCGCTGAAGATCTACATCTTCCGGGTCCAGGGGGAGAGCTATGAGCAGGCCGCGGTCATTGAGGGCAGCGGTACTGCCATTTACAGTATTTCCTATACCGATATGGACGGAGACGGCGTTATGGAGCTGGCGGTGGGCTGGCGGGTGAACAACACCGACCCGGACAATCTCCAGACCCTTCAGGCCCTGTCTATCTACAAACTCAAGGAGCTCCAGCCCAAGGAACTGCTGCAAAAGACCTATGCCAAATATATCATTGCCGATCTCAATGAGGATAAAAAGAAGGAACTGATTATCATCCGCTCCGATGAGGAGAGCAACTGCACTGCTGACTACTACCAATGGGAAAACCACGCTTTGGAGCTGACCTCCTCCGCCCGGGTGTCCACCTCGGTGGCGGAGCTGTCTCAGACTACCTCACGAGTGAGTGTGGGCACGCTGGAGGAGGGGAAGCCGGCGCTGTTTGTTACCGGGGTGGAGGAGTCCTCCATCGCTATTACCGATGTGCTTACCAGCCGGGACGGGGACCTGGTAAACATCACTCAGAGCAGCACCACCGGCGTTTCCACGGAGATCTTCCGGTATCTCTCCGTCTATCCCCAGGACATCAATAGCGACGGTGTCACGGAGGTGCCGGTGCCATCGCCTCTGCCTACCCAGGGGGAGGGCGGCGTCTGCTATCAGGTGGACTGGCGCAGCTACGATGCTGAGGGCAATATTGATACGGTGATGACCACCTGCCACGATGTGGACGACGGGTGGTATCTGGTGATTCCTGCCAACTGGAGCGAAAAGGTCCTGGCCACCAGAAAGGTGAGCATGTCCGGGGATGCCACGGTGACTTTTTCTGTGATCGGGGATACGGGAGAGCTGCCTCAGGAGTTTATGCGGATCTATACCCAACCCGATGATGAGGAAAACGATAAGAGCTCCCGCCTGACCCTCAGCCGGGGCTCTGGAAAACTCTATACCGCTGAAATTCTGGAAGATGGCAGCTGGAACGGCAGCTTTACCGAGGAAGAGCTGCACAGTGCCTTCTATGTCATTCAGCCGGAGTGGCTGACAGGTGATAACTGAGGAAGGGAAGGGAAAACGTGAAAAAGGTAATGGTACTGGAGGATGAATCCAGCATCCGTAGTTTTATTGTCATCAATCTGCGCCGGGCCGGGTATGAAGTGGTGGAGGCCGAGAGCGGGGAAGAGGCCCTGGAACGGCTGAAGGAGAATCCGGACACCAAGGTGGCCCTGCTGGATATCATGCTGCCGGGCATCGATGGCTTTGAGGTCTGCCGGCGGATCCGTGCCGCTAACTCCCAGATCGGCATCATCATGCTCACTGCCCGATCCCAGGAGATGGATAAGGTGACGGGGCTGATGACCGGTGCCGATGACTATGTGACCAAGCCCTTCTCTCCCGCGGAGTTGACCGCCCGGGTGGATGCCTTGTTCCGCCGGGCCGGCGGCGGAGTGGAGGAGTCCTCCGGCGAGATCCGTCAGGACCCCTTCCTGCTCAATACCCGGAACCGGACGCTGGAGAAAAACGGCCAGCGTATCAAGCTGACCCAGGTGGAGTATTCCATCACCAAGGTGTTCATGGAGAACCCTGGCAAGGCCCTGAGCCGGGAGGAGATCCTGGATATGGTCTGGGGCCGGGACTATTTCGGCGAGCTGAAAATCGTGGATGTGAACATCCGGCGGCTGCGGCTGAAAATCGAGGACAACGTGCAAAATCCCACCTATATCACCACCGTGTGGGGATACGGGTACAAGTGGGGGTTTTGAAAGAGCCGCACGCTATATTTGATACGAGAGGAGGACGGTCATGGCGAAGAAAACCCTTCAAATCAAGGGCCTGCGGCAGAGGTGGATGCTCAACACCATCATGCCGGTGCTGGTCCTGGTGATTTTGGCCGTGTGCTTGTTCTCCGCCAGCATCACCAGCTACTACTATACCAGCATGGAGTCCACCCTGAAGGCTCAGGCCCGGTCCGATGCCGAGTCCTTCAACAGCTATTCCATGGACAGCTATGGCGAGTATTACCAGGCTGCTAACCTGCTGGTGGAGAATTTTGCGGACAAGGACGTGCTGGAGCTGCAGTTCATCAACACCTCCGGCCGTATCCAGCTGTCCTCCTATGGCCTGACCACCGGCAACTCTCCCGGCACCTCTGACATCACCGATGCCATGGAGACCGGCGAGGTCCAGTCCTTCCGGGGCAGCGACCCCCAGACCGGAGAAAATATCCTGGCCGTTTCCAGCCCGCTGATCTTCAACGGCAAGGTGGTGGGCGTTATGCGCTATGTCACCTCGTTGCAAGCAGTGAACCGTCAGATCTGGATCTCTGTGCTGGTGGTGTGTTTGCTGGCGGTGCTGTGCATCAGCCTGGTGTTCTTTGCCAATCTGCTGTTCATCAACAACGTGGTGGAGCCGGTGGCAGAGGTGTCCCAGGCGGCCAAGCGCATCTCTGCCGGAAGCTATGGCATCCAGGTGGAAAACAAGTACGACGACGAATTGGGGGAGTTGGTGGACAACATCAACGATATGTCGCTGAAGATCAGTCAAAGCGAAAAAATGAAGTCGGAATTTATCTCCTCCGTGTCCCATGAGCTGCGCACCCCCCTGACCGCCATCAATGGCTGGGGTGAGACTCTGTTGGAGGATGCGGGCAGCGAGGATCCGGAGCAGCTGCGCCGAGGCATCTCCATCATCCTCAAGGAGTCCCGCCGCCTGACCAACATGGTAGAGGAACTGCTGGAGTTCTCCAAAATGGAGGACGGCCGCTTTACCCTGCGGATGGAGCCGGCGGTGGAGCTCCAGGCCGAGTTTGAGGATGCCATCTATACCTACCGGGAGCTGTTCCGGCAGGAGGGCATCGAGCTTCACTATGCTGCTCCCGACGAGGATCTGCCCTCCATCCCCGGCGATCCGGAGCGTCTCAAGCAGGTGTTCTGCAACGTGCTGGACAACGCTGCCAAGCACGGCGGCTCCGGCAAGCGCATTGATACCGCCATCAGCCGGGAGGGGGATTTCCTGGTGCTGCGGATCCGGGACTACGGCCCTGGTATCCCCGAGGCGGAGCTGCCCTTCGTCAAGCAGAAGTTCTACAAGGGCTCGTCCAAGGCCCGGGGCAGCGGCATCGGCCTGGCGGTCTGTGACGAGATCGTCCGGCTTCACAACGGTATTTTCCAAATCGACAATGCCGAGGGCGGCGGTACGGTGGTCACCATCCGGCTGCCCCTGGCAGATTAGACCTGAGCATCCTCTCCGGCGGGTCTTTCTGCCCGCTGGGGAAAAGAATATAGAACAAATGTTTGCATTTTATCACGCCTTGTGATATGCTCCCATTGGAAAGGAATAACAGATCAATGGCAAGTGAGAAACACTCAGGCAGCTGCTTCCGTACCAGCATCGGCGGACAAGCCCTCATCGAGGGTATCCTCATGCGGGGGCCGGAGCAGCAGGCCATCGTGGTCCGGGATAAGGACGGACAACTGGTGGAAAAGGTAGAAAAACTGCGGCTCATCAAGGACCGGTATCCCATTTTGGGCTGGCCCCTGATCCGGGGCACGGTGAATTTTCTCAGCTCCATGGTGGAGGGGGTGAAGGCGCTGATGTACTCGGCGGACTTCTACCCCGATGAGGAGCCTTCGGAGCCCTCCCGGCTGGAACAGTGGATGGAAAAACATATCAGCAGCAAAAAGCTGGAGAGTCTGCTCATCGGCTTTTCCGTGTTTTTGGGCGTGGGCCTTTCCTTGGTGCTCTTTTTGTTTTTGCCCACCTTCCTCACTGGTGGTCTGCTGCACTTCTTCCCGGATTTCCCCCTGTGGGGCCCGAATCTCCTGGAGGGTCTGCTGAAGATCGTCATCTTCCTGGCCTATTTGATCCTCTGTTCCAAGCAAAAGGATATCTACCGGGTGTTTCAGTACCACGGGGCGGAGCACAAGACCATCTTCTGCTACGAGAGGGGATTGCCTCTGACAGTGGAGAACGTGCGGGATATGCCTCGGCACCATCCCCGCTGCGGCACCAGCTTCCTCTTCGTGGTCATCTTCGTGTCCATCCTCTTTTCCTCCGTGGTGTTCGGTATCTGGCCCATCACCAATGTGTGGCTTCGTACCCTGGTCCATCTGGTGCTGCTGCCTCTGGTGGTGGGCGTCACCTATGAGTTCAACCGCTGGGTGGGACGCCATGACAATGGCCTGAGCCGGCTGCTGACG
>CALWYD010000055.1 GCA_944385675.1 uncultured Oscillospiraceae bacterium | reverse complement strand
AATGTGCAGCACGCATCATCCATAATATAACAGCACGCATCATCCATAATATAACAACTTAAACTATTCCTATATAAATACACAACCACCGGTCTGAATGAAAACATATTTTCTCTCCAAAACCGTTTTTATTTTTTAGCCAGCCAGACGTTACTCTTACCTGGTTCAGAAGTATAATTTTCCAGAAAATGATTGTCAACGTTTTTCGGCCAGATTATAATGAAACCAATTACAAACGCAGGATATCGGGAACTCCGGGGGATGTGTGTATGACAGACCGACCCTTTCCATTAACATAAAATTGCTGCTTTCCCCACAAGCATCTGCGGGCAGCCGACTTTGAGTGGGAACGGACCTATTGGGGAAAAACAGCTGCCATGAATGGCCGAATGCTAGGCAGCGGAGGTACTGGCTTGGCGTGGAACAACCCAGCCAGCGCTCTACCGGATGCTGGTGGCCATCCCCGTGAAACTGCTCTTTGTACCGGCGGCGTGCTCCAGCGCAGCTGCGTGGCCAACCAAGCGGTTTAGGCTACCACCGCGCCCTGGCAACAGACGCAGAAGAAGATCAAGATGGGCGGACAAATCTCCGTCTGGTTTTCCGGAGAAACCAATATATTTCTGTGAATACCCATGGCAAATTCAGCAGAAAGAAGGAACGCATATGGCAGAATATCTGGCTCCAGGTGTGTATGTGGAGGAATTTGATTCCGGCGTCAAGGCCATGGAGGGTGTTGGTACCAGTACCGCGGGATTTATCGGTCTGGCGGAAAAGGGACCTACCAAAGGAACCCCTGTGCTCATTACCAGCTTTGCCGAATACCAGCGCCGTTTCGGCTCCTATCTCTCCCCGCAGCAGTACGGCAGCAGCCGCTTCCTGCCCAATGCGGTCGAGCACTTCTTTACCAACGGAGGCAGCGCCTGCTATGTGATGCGGGTACTGCCCGAGGGCAGCAAGTCGGCAACGGCTACTCAGGGCCGCTTTCTCTTCACCGCCAAGGACCCCGGTGAATGGGGCAACCGGCTGAGCATTGTCATAACCGCCGGCAGCAAGGGTAAAACTCCGGCAGCAGACGACACTCTAACCCTGAGCACAGAACCAGGCGCGGAGAGTGAAGCCCACACCACGGAGCTGTTCGTCCTGGATGTTGTGGTGAGCCACGGCAGCATGACCGAAACCTATTCCGGCTGCACCCTCAATCCGGACTCCCCGGATTACCTGGTGACCCGGCTTCAGCTGTCTCAGCTGGTGACCGTGGAGCTAGTAGAGCAGACCGAGAAGGAAAGCAAACAGGGCGGTCCCCTGGCCAGCCTGGGCGGAACGGGTGACAGTCTGACCATCCAGCTGTCCGGCGGCACCGACGGCCCCCTGCCCAATCCGGCCACCAGCCTGTACAAGGGAAACGACGCCATTCCCGGCCAGCGCACCGGTCTGGCCGCCTTTACCGAACTGTCCGATGTGCACATCATGGCCATTCCCGGTGTGACCGACCAGGATGTGCAGGCCGCCCTCATTGCCCACTGCGAGACCATGGGCAACCGCTTCGCCGTGCTGGACACCCCCCAGGACAAGGTGGATACCACCAGTCTGGCGAACTTCCGGGGCATCTATGACAGCTCCTATGCCGCCATGTATGCCCCCTGGATCAAGGTGTTCGACCCCCTGTGCAACCAGGCCGTTTTCCAGCCCCCCTCCGGCGCCGTGTGCGGCATCTATGCCCGCAGCGATACCCAGCGCGGGGTACACAAGGCCCCGGCCAACGAGGTGGTGCGGGGCTGTACCGGCCTGAGCGTCAGCTACAATACCGCCGAGCAGGCCAAGCTCAACCCCATCGGGATTAACCTGATCCGCTCCATTCCCGGCCCGGGCACCCGGTTATGGGGCGCCCGCACCTGCTCCAACGACGGCAAATGGAAGTACGTCAACGTGCGGCGTCTCTTCCTCTTCCTGGAGGAGTCCATCCGGGCCAACACCAACTGGGTGATCTTCGAGCCCAACGACGAGAGCCTGTGGGCCAGGGTAAAGGGCACCATCACCCTGTTCCTGGAGACCCAGCGCCGCAACGGAGCCCTGGCCGGTTCCACGCCGGATCAGGCCTACTACGTCAACGTAGGGGCCACCACCATGACCCAGGACGATATCCTCAACGGGCGGCTCATCTGTGAGATCGGTGTAGCTCCGGTGCGCCCGGCTGAATTTGTGGTCTTCCGCATCACCCAGATCACCCAGAGCACCACCTGATACTGCTGAGGAGGGACGAAATTATGGCGGATATTATCTATCCATTCAAAAAATACAACTATAAGGTAACCATTGACGGGACCGAGGCGGCCGGCTTTTCCGAGGTCTCCGCGCCCGACATCACCGTTGATCCCATCGAGTACCGGGAGGGCAACATGGCGGGCAAGACCCCCGGCAAGCAGCCCGGTATTCTCAAGTATTCCAACGTCACCCTGAAGCGAGGCACCACCGACTCTCTGCTCTTCATGGACTGGATGACCGAGCTGAAAAACGGCACCATCAACCGCAAAACCATTGTGATCACCCTGGTGGACGACGAGGGGAAGGACTCCGCCTCCTGGCAGCTGGAGAAGGCCTGGCCCACCAAGTACACCGCCCCCGACTTCAACGCCACCAGCAACGAGGTGGCCATCGAAAGCCTGGAGCTGGTGTGCGAGGGCATCACCCGCACCATGTAACCGTACGAAGGGAGGAAGCGCCAAATGCAGCTACAGACGGAATACCCCTTCCGGGAGCTGTGCCGCCAACTCTCGTTCATCTCGTACCATTTCCACTGGAGCCCGAAGAATGGGCTGACCCTCCCCCACCTGGAGCGGGAACGGTTCTGCCGGGAGATCCGTCAGAGCAACCGCCAGAGCAACGGGGAAGAAAAAAATATCTTTGAGCTGTAAGAAAGGGGGGAGCGTATGAGCAAGGATCTCCTGAACCAGTATTCCTTCCGGGTCTTCCTGGAAGGCGCCGAGGCATTGGAGCTGGGCTTTTCCAGGATCTCCGGCCTGCAGGTCGGTGTGGAGACCACCACCTATCAGGAGGGGGGCGTCAATGACCGGGTCCATCTCTTGCGGGGGCCCATACAGCGCGGAGGCACCCTGCGGATGGAACGGGGCGTCTATGCCGGAGAGTTCTGTCCCCTCTACGTCACCGGCACCTGGCTGCCCGCCCTGACGCTGCAGGTGTATGCACATCCCAGCCAGAAAAAGCCGGGCAAGACCTATCTGTTTTCCAACCTGATCGTCAAGAGCTGGGAAGTGGGGACCATGGA
>CALWYD010000054.1 GCA_944385675.1 uncultured Oscillospiraceae bacterium | reverse complement strand
CAGCTCGATGCCCAGAATCTTCTCCAGGTTCTTGATGACCAGCTTCGCCTTCCGGGTCGCCCAGGGTGCCATGGACACGTGGTCCTCCTGGTTGGCCTTGGTGGGAATGTTGTCACACACAGAGGGGAAGCACAGGGTCTTGTTCTCAGAGGCCAGAGCGGAGGTGGAGCAGCAGATGATGTTGTACCCGTAGTTCAGGCCGATGGGCTCTCCGGCCAGAGCCAGAGGCAGACCATAGCTCAGGGTCGGGTCACACAGGGAGAAGCAGCGCCGGTCGGCAATGTTGCCAATCTCCGCCAGGGACATGGTCAGCAGGTCCATGGCAAAGCCCGTGGGCTCACCGTGGAAGTTGCCGCCGCTCAGGAACTCGTAGTGACCGTCACCCTTCGGGAAAATCAGCGGGTTGTCGGTGGCCGCGTTAATCTCTACCTCTACCAGGTGCTTGATGTAAGTCAGGTTCTCACGGCAGATGCCCTGTACCTGAGGCATGCACCGCAGGGAGTACACGTCCTGTACCCGCTCCTGATAGTGGGGATGCATCACGTCGTAGTCCAGGTGTACCTTCCGGGACTCCTCGGTTACACGCTCGCTGCCCTCTACCAGACGCAGCACGTTGGCCGCCGCCTTAATCTGTCCCTCATAGGGACGGGCCTGCTGAATCCGCGGGTCAAAGGCACGGGTCTCGCCCCGCATCGCTTCCAGAGACATGGCCGTGGTCAGCTCAGACAGCTTGTAGAGCCGCTCGCCGTCATGTACGTTCAAGCATGCCATACCGGCAAACATGGTCGTGCCGTTCAGCAGAGCCAGGCAGTCCTTCGCCTTCAGCTGGAACTCCACAGGGGTGATGCCCGCCTTCTTCAGCGCTTCCTGAGCAGGCATACGCTCGCCCTGGTAGAACGCCTCGGCCTGGGGCACGCCGATGAGCACGGACACAATATGAGCCATGGGGGCCAGGTCGCCGCACGCGCCTACCGAGCCCTGCCAGGGCACTACAGGATGCACGCCCTTGTTCAGCATCTCAATCATCCGGTCCACTACCACAATCCGAAGCCCCGACACGCCCCGGCAGAACGCGTTCAGACGTACGCACATAGCTGCGCGTACCACTTCCTCGGGAGCCGGATCGCCCACGCCGCCGCAGTGGGACAGAACCGTCCGGTACTGGTGCAGGTCGCTCTCCTCGATGGACACCTTGCAGTCCTTGTGCTTGCCCAGGCCCGTGTTGAACCCGTACACTGCAGGCGCGTCGTCCCGCATCCACTCATCCTCCATGTACTTGCGCACCTGGATGATGTGCTCACGGCACTCCGGATCCAGCTCTACCACGTACCCGTTCCGCGCTACGTTGACTACGTCCTCAATCTTCAGGTCTTTCCCGTTCAGTATTACCTTGTTCATTTTGGGAGGTCTCTCCTTATCAAAATCTTTTTTGTGGGCTGCGGACGCTGTCAGGAACGCCCGCCTGCCCCTGTACTACACAGGACAATTCTCCTCAGCACTTTTCCAGCATGCACTCAGACAGCACCTTCAGCTGATAATACATGGTCACAGCTCCGGGATCCAGGTGTCCCACTCCCTTATCTGCCTGATAGTAGGCGCGACCGCGGACAGCCTCCATCTCCTTGGTGCTCTCCATGCCCCGCTCGGCGGCCTTCTCCATACGGGTCAGGGCCTCCTTGTCACTGACGCCCTCCTCCACAGCTGCCTTGAGTTCGTACGCCGCTGCGTCCAGAGTGTCGATCATAGTCTTCATACCGGGGCCGGAGTTTCCCCGCTTGCAGATGCCTTCCAGCATAGCCATCAGGATGGTGCTCAGCATCTTCACATCGATGTTCTGCTGATCTCCCACTGCCTTGGCAGCGCTGATATATCCGCTTCCGTAGAGGACACCGGAAGAACCGCCGATTCCGCTCATCATCAGCATGCCAATTTTTTTGAACATCTCGCTCAAAGGCAGCTTAGACAGCTCCTCCTTGTTCTCCACCAGCTTCTGAAAGCCCATATTCAGGTTCGCCCAGTGGTCTCCATCGCCGGTAACTGCGTCCAGCTCGGTGATGTAGTCCTTCTGCTGTGCAATGAGGTCAGCGGCGCGCTGGCAGTAATTCATGTAATCCTGGCTTCCAAAAGAAATACTCATAATTCCATCTCCACTATTTCTCCGGTATGCAGGCCTGCATACCACAATCTTATTGTTTCAGTGCAGGAGTATTGCAGGGAGCATCCAGCAGCTCCTTCAGCTCATCGTCCAGCTTCAGCAAGCTGATGGAACATCCGGCCATCTCAATAGAAGTCATGAAATTGCCCACATAGGAGCGGTAAATCTTTACGCCCCGCTGCTCCAAGTAATTGCACACATCGTTCTCCAGAACATACAGCTCCATCAGCGGGGTTCCGCCCAGTCCGTTGACCATCACTGCGACCTCACTATTGGTGTAGTCATAGTCATCCATGATTTTATCGATCAGAAGCTGAGCGATCTCCTTGGCAGGCTTCATCTCGGTACGGTTCACCCCGGGCTCGCCGTGGATGCCCATGCCGATTTCCACCTCATTCTCGTCCAGCGTAAAGCCGGGCTTGCCCACACCGGGCAGTACGCAGGGGGACATGGCCATGCCCATGCTGCGCACATTGTCAATGACCTTCTGGGCTACCTCTGCAACCGCATCCAGATCCGCACCGGAGGCAGCCTTGGCGCCTGCACACTTATGGACAAATACTGTGCCCGCAATGCCTCTGCGGCCGGTGGAGAAGGTGCTGTCAGGCACAGCCACGTCATCCTTCACGACCACGCTGCGTACAGAAATGCCCTCCATCTCGGCCAGTTCCTGGGCCATGGTGAAGTTCATCACGTCGCCGGAGTAGTTCTTGATGACCAGCAAAACGCCCTTCCCAGTGTCCGCCAACTGGATTCCCTTCAGAACACGATCAGGGCTGGGAGAGGCAAACACGTTGCCCGATACGGCAGCGCTTAGCATACCCTCGCCTACATAACCAGCGTGCGCGGGCTCATGGCCGGAGCCGCCGCCGGAGACAATACCCACCTGGTTCCCCATCTCCTTGCGGCTGATGACTTCCAGCTCCGGGGTGTAGTTCAGCTCAGGGTGGGCCTTGGCAATACCCTGCAGCATCTCAGACACGACATCTTCCGGTTTATTAATCAGTTTTTTCATAATTACCACCACGCCAGCTGGCGCGCACCCCAATTTGGGAACGCGCCAGCTTGCCGCTCCTTTCTTGCCGTCTCTTCAAATTTCATCCTGCGGCAAATCAGACGCCCAAATAAGCTTTCCGGACGTCGTCATTCTCCGCCAGTTCCTTGCCCGTGCCGGACATCTCGATGGAGCCGTTTGTCAACACATATGCCCGATCCGCTACGCCCAGGGCACGCACGGCGTTCTGTTCCACCAGCAGGATGGTCGTGCCTTGGGCAGCAATCTGTGTGATGATTTTATACACAGAGTCCACAACGACCGGCGCCAGGCCCAGAGAGGGCTCATCCAGCATCAGCAGCTTGGGCCGGGACATGAGGGAGCGGGCAATAGCCAGCATCTGCTGCTCGCCGCCGCTCATCAGGCCGGCCTTCTGATTCTTTCTCTGGCCCAGGATGGGGAACTGCTCATAGTACTTCTGGATGTCCGCCTTAACCCCATCTCTGTCATGTCTGGTGTAAGCGCCGGCGTTCAGGTTGGCCTCCACAGTCAGATCCGGGAATACCTGCCGCCCCTCGGGGGTATGGGCAATGCCCAGTTTCACGATAGTGTCGGCCTCCATGCCGACAATGGACTTTCCTTCAAAGACAATATCGCCGCGGCTGGGTCGAATCAGCCCTGAAATGGTCTTTAACAGTGTGGACTTGCCCGCACCATTGTGTCCCACGATGGCTACGATTTCGCCCTCATTCACCTCGATATTCACGTTGCGCAGAGCTTCGATGGGACCGTAATGCACATCAAGGTCGTGAATGGAAATCAACATCTTTATTGCCCTCCTAAATACGCTCTGATCACATGCTCGTTGTTCTGGATTTCCTCGGGAAGACCTTCTGCGATCTTGTGCCCGTTATCCATGGCAACAATCCGCTGTGCTACGCGCATCATGACCTTCATGTTGTGCTCAATGAGGATGATGGAGATCTGCTTCTCCTCTTTGATCTTCGCCACCAGTTCCATCAGTTCCTGGGCCTCTACGCTGTTCATTCCCGCGGTAGGCTCATCCAGCAGCAGCAGACGGGGCTCACACATCAGTGCCCGGGCCAACTCCAGCCGCTTCTGCTTGCCGTAGGGCATGCTGCCGGCAATTTCGTTGTCCATGTTCTTCAGGCCCACCAGTTCCAGAGCCTCTTCTACCAGTGCTGAAGCCTTCTCCTCTTCCTGCTTAAACTTCGGGGTGTGAAGCAGGTTGTCCAGGAAGCTGGTCTTAATGTTCAGGTTTTGACCGATCAGAGCATTTTCCTTTACTGTGAGAGCATTAAAAATTCTCAGGTTCTGGAATGTTCTTGCAATGCCCAAGCCAGCCATTTTGTCCAGTTCTTTTCCGGTGATATCCTTCCCCCGGAAGATAAATGTACCACCCGTAGGCTTATAGATTCCGGTCAGCGCATTGAAAAATGTGGTCTTGCCCGATCCGTTGGGGCCGATGATGCCCAGCGTCTCGCCAGAATCCACGTACAACGACACGTCATCTACCGCATGCACGCCGCCGAAATACATCTTAATGCCATTGGCTTCTAATAAATGTTCCACTGAATATCCTCCCATTACCGCGCCGGAGATTATCGGCACGATGCTTTATTTTTGGTAGTGGACGGCGCTGTACCGCCCGACATCAGTGACAAATCAGATCCCTTTTGCAAGCTGCATGCCGGTCTCATAATAGGCCCTGTCTTTCCTGTGGAATGCACGGCCCACTCCCCAGGGCATGTACTGATATACCCATGCGTTGATGTTGGTCAGATAGCCCCGCAGGCTGTCCAGTACCGCCACCAGTTCTTCCTTCTTAAGGCCGTCCATAATCTGATCCAGTTCCTGGAAGAAGGCATACTGCTTGCACAGGCCACAGTAATTTCCAAACTCAGCGGGCTGCTTGATCCAAAAACGGGTCATCTGACAAAGCTGTTCCATGGAGTATGTACCCTTCTTGGCCAGCTCAATGATGAAGTAACACCAGTCAGCAATGTAGTTTACATCTGCGCCGCCGAAAAACCAAGTGGTGAAAATCTGCTTGTCGTTGGGAACACCTGCGCCACCCTTGCTGATGGAGTAACGGAACACATCCACCACATCCTGAACCGGCTCCAAAGTCGTCAGGATCGTCTCGCGGTCAATCTCAGCCTTTAATTCCTGCCAGGTTTTCATTCTTACTCCACCTCCGTAAATTCGACGTGGTAAATCTCCTTGGTTCTGCTGGCGCTCTGCCACTGGAGCCTGCCGACCTTCTTCAGGGTATCCAGGTACTCAGGCTCTACCTGAGCTACAGGAATATAATCCCGGTCGTCCACACACTCGTCATACTTGACCAGAACCTCGGTGCTGCTGCCCTGGGGGAACAAAAGCGCTACGCGGCCCACGGGAGCGTCCTTCATCTTCTCACTGCTCAGAGCGTCGGCAGACAGCTCAAAGGGATGCTTCTGCATATGTACGGCGCGCGCCCGCAGAATCCAGCCGCCTACCATCTCATGGCCCTGAATGGCCTTAATGGGCATATTGCTCACCAAAACGTCCAGCGCCTGCTTATTCTCCTGGATCTCTTCACAGATAACTTCCAGCTTCAGCGCGGGCCAACGCATTTTAAATCTCTTCATCGTACTTATCTCCTTCGCCGCTTTTACACAAAGCTTTCCACATTACGGGTTCCCATGTCCACCAGCTCTTCCTTGGTGGGGATTCTGAAGGCCTGGCCAATGCCCCACTTCATATAGTGGTGAATCCATGCATTCATGTTGGAGCCATAGAGATAGAGGGAATTGAGCAGCTTGAGCATGTCCTCCTTCTTGTCCATCTCCTTGATGCAGGCCAAAACCTTCTCGGACAGATCGCCGTATGTGGCCATGCCGCACAGCTTTGCAGTGCTCACTGCCTTAGGCAGCAGTACGCAGGTCATCTCCTTGACGTTCTCAGCTGTATAGGTAGAAATGCTGGCCAGCTTTATGATATTATAGACATAGTAAGGACCCACATAGCGGCTGGCAGTAGCGCCTTCAAACCAGGGGCCCAGCATCAGCCCACCGGTACCAGCCTCAGTTTTCAGGATCTCATACTTAAATACCCGCAGCACATCTTCGGGAGGCGTTTTGAGGATTCTGGCATTTTCATCATCAATGGTCTTTTTCACAGTCATCCAGTCCATGATTTATTCCTCCACACCTAAAAATTCCACGTAAATGGGCTTCTTCTCGCTGATGGTGTTCTCCCAAACCTGGTTGCCTACCTCGCGCAGAATGGGCTTATCTTCCTCAACCACCTCAGCCCAGGTAACATAGGACATGGGCTCGGTCACATCGTCAAATTTGCAGCTCAGGTTGGCCACATTGCCGGTGGTCATGAAGAAGGTCAGGCGCCCCTCGGGCATATCCACGATGTTCTCCAGCGGGCACTCTTCCTGGATCCAAGTGCACTCCTGGCTCATGGGCAGGTTCAGCATAAACAGGGACTTGCCCGCAACCACGGTAACCGTCTGCAGACATGAAGTGGGAAGGTTCTTCAAAAACCAGGAAAAGATCTCCTGATTGTGCTCAATCGGCTCAACACGCACTTGTTTGCCCAGCGCGCTCCATTTCATTAAAAACTGCTTTTTAGCCATTTTTATCTCCTCAATTCCTTGTACTGATGGACAACGACTTCATATCATTCCATATTCCCTTATGCAACGGGCTGCTGGTGTCTGCGACGCAGGAAGGAGCGAATCTTCTCCTGGAAGCCGCCCTTGCCGGCAAAGGCGCGGGAACCCATGATGCCCTGGGGACGGAACAACATGCACAGAATCATAATCACGCCGCCAACACCCACGCGGTAAACGGCCAGGGGACGGATAATCTCAGGCATGATAACGAAGAACGCAGCACCCACAATAGCGCCGGGCATGCTGCCCAGACCACCAATGATACACATCTGGAGTACCAGCAGAGACTCGTCAAAGGTGAAGTTGGTGGGGCCTACGAAACCGATGAAGTGGGCCATCAGGCTGCCGGCAATTCCAGCACAGAACGTACCAATGGCGAAAGCCAGGACCTTGTTGTTGTTGACGTTGATGCCAACGGAGCTGGCACCGATGTCATTGTCGCGCACTGCCTGCAGAGCACGGCCAATTCTGGACTTAATCAGGTTGTGCAAAATCACGTAGACAATCACTACCACACCGAACATGAGGTAGAAGTTGCGCACGGGAGTATTGAACTTAAACCCAAACAGCTCAGCCGGAGGAATGCCGGGGACACCGGCGGGGCCTCTGGTAAGGCTGGTCCAGTTATTCAGAATGGCCGTAAAGATATTGGCAAATGCGATGGTGATCAGGCTCAAGAAGTCCGTCTCCACACGCAGACAGGGGATTGCAATCAACAGACCTACGCCAGCTGTAATCAGGCCCGCGGCCAGGAAGCAGACAATAAAGGGCAGGTCAAAATTGACCGAGAGCAGTGCGGAGGCATACGCTCCAACTCCGTAGAAAGCAGCCATGCCTTGATTCAGCATGCCGGTGTAGCCGCAGATAAGCATGGCGCCCATGGTCAGGATGGAGTAGATCATAATGTTTGAGCCCACACGGATTGCCATGCCGCTGCTGACCAGCGGGAAAATAATGACTGCTACAAATAAAAGAACAATTAACAGGCGTTTATGCTTTACAGCCGTGTCTTTAATTACTTTCACATCCATGCTTACACCTTCTTTGCTCTCTTTTTGCCAAACAATCCGGTTGGCTTAAATAACAGGATAATAACAATCACCACATATCCGATGGCCTCTTTGAAGCCAGTGCTGATGTACGCGCCGGCAAACGTCTCCGCCAACCCGAACAAAATACCGCCAAAGAAGGAGCCATAGAAGCTGCCGACGCCGCCCAGCATAGCTGCGGCCCAGGCCTTGATGGTGCCCCACATGCCCATATCAATGGAGATGATGTTGTAGTAGGAGGAGAACAGCACGCCGCCCACTACGCCGAAGAATCCGCCCAAACCATAAATGAGAGGAATAATCTTGTTGACCGGGATACCCATGAGGGAGGCAGTGGTAATGTCCTGCATGATGCACTGGGTGGCTTTGCCCAGCTTGGTCTTTTCCATCACCCAGGTTAGTACCAGCATGGCAATGGCCGCCACAGCCAACACCAAAATCTGCTGATACTGAATGCGGAACTCGCCCAAGGTAAATCCAGCACCTCTGGAGATCAGCGCAGGGAAGGATTTGGGTTCTGTGCCCCAGGTAACCTGGGCAATGGTTCTTAGTACAAAGGCCGCGCCCAAAGCGCTGATCATGGGAACCATACGGCTGGCCCCGCGAACCGGGCGATAAACCGTACGCTCAATGGTCATGCCGATAAGGCCAGCCACGAAACCAGCCAGAATCATGGCTGCTACGATGGGCATTCCGCTGGTGCAGAACATCAGCGCAATAAATGTACCAAACACGTACAAGTCGCCGTGGGCAAAGTTGATTAAGTACAAAAGGCTATACACCATGCTGTAACCCACGGCAATCATGGCGTACATGCTGCCCAGTGAAAGTCCATTAATGAGCTGGTTTAAAAAATATTCTAGTTCTGGGTTCATGCTCTCATTCCTTTACAAAAATATAGCGCCGCAGTCACTTATCTGCGCACAGCGCAAAGCTTTCTCTTCATTCGCTGTGGGACAACAATCAATTGCAAAGGGACAGGGCTTCCTCGAAGTACTTGCCATCCTTGCGCATAAAGGCGTAACCTACTCCCCAAGGCATGTACTGGAATACCCAAACGTTCACATTGGCAATGTAAGCCCGGAAAGCGGACAGCAGCTGCACAAACTCCTCGCGGGTCAGGGTATCCAGAATCTTGTCAATCTCCTTGGTAAAGTAATACTGCTTATAAAGGCCGCAGTACTCACCGAAATGGGAGGGCTGGACAAACCAGAAACGCGCCATCTTGCACAGCTCTTCCATGGAGTAAGACTCGTCCCGGGCCAGCTCTACCAGGAAATAGCACCAGTCGGTCACATAACCGCAGTCAGGTGCACCATAAAACCAGGTTGTAAAAATCTGATTGTCCTGAGGATATCCGGCGCCACCCTTGCTGATGGAATATTTGAACACGTCTAAAACGTCCTGGTCCGGTTTCACAGTGGAAGCGGCCACCTGCTCCTCAATCTCAGCCTTGAGCTGTTGAAACGTCTTCATATTCTTAGTCCTCCACAACAAATTCCACAATCACGACTTCCTTGGTGCGCGTAGCGCTCTTCCACTGAAGCTTCCCCACCTGCTTAAGGGTATCCAGATCCTCTGCCACCACATTAGCAACGGGGACATAGCTGCGGAAGTCCTCACACTCGTCATACTTTATCAGCATCTCAGTGCTGTTGCCCTGGGGGAACAGCAGGCTGATGCGCCCAACAGGAGCGTCTTTCATGCTCTCAGTTTCCATGTCCTGGGGCGGAATATCAAAAAACCGCTTTCCCATGTAGATGGAACGATTTCTGATCATCCATCCGCCAACCATTTCGTGGCCCTGTACCGTTTGAAGCGGCATATTTTCCATAAGTAATTTAAGTGCGGCCTCATTTTTGCCACAAGATTCACACCGAACAGCCAGTCCCAGCTGCGGCCAATTCATCTTAAAACGTAACATCAATTGTTCCTCCCCCAGGTTCAAATGTAGCTCTCGCTGGACCGCTCAGCCATTCCTACCAGTTCCTTACGCGTGGGAATCATGAACGCGGCACTCAGGCCCCACTTTACGCGGTAGTTCTGCCAAGCATTGATGCTGGAACCGTAGAGATACAGTGCATTGAGCAGCTCCAGAATTTCATCGCGGTTTTCCATCTCATTGACACAGGCCATGGTGCGACGGGTCAAATCTGCCACCGTCCACATTCCGGACAGGTCTGCAGTACCAAGGGCCTTGGGGAGCATCAGATTCATCTGCTGGCGAATCTTTTCCACGGGAAGATCGGAATCCTTCGTCAGCTTAATAATGTTATAAATGTAATAGGGAATCAGATAGCGGCTGGCAGTGGCACCCTCAAACCAGGGACCCAGCATCAGGCCGCCGGTACCACATCTCTCGGGAGCGATTTCATACTCAAACACACGCATAATGTCCTCAGGACAAATCTCCACGCTCCGTTCCGCGGTCTCTTCAATTTCTTTTTTCAACGCTTTCCAGTCCATCTTTTAATCCTCCGCCGCAAAAAATTCAACGTGATAAGTCTTCTTGTCCATCAGGACACTTTCCCAAATCTCATTTGCCACGGCAACAAACGTCTCTTTGTCCTCATCTACCACTTCGGCCCAGGTGGGATAGGGCATAGGCTCGGTGGCATAGCCGGCCTTAAAGGTGAAGTTGGCAACATGACCGGCAGTCATAAAGAACATGGCACGGCCCACAGGATAGTCGGCCATGTACTCCAGAGGCTGGTTCTCCTGGATCCAATTGCACTCCACCTTGGGCATCTTTACGTTCTGCATATACAACTGCAGACCAGCCACCACGGTAACTGTCTGTACGCATTTGGTGGGCAGGTTTTCCATGAACCAGTCAAACAGTTCTCTGTTGTGATGAATAGGTCTGCACCGCACCTGCTTGTTCAGCTCAGGCCAGCGCATGATAAACTCTGCTTTACTCATACATCATTTCCCTTTCCGCTCCTGGATTTTCTAAAACTGTTCCTGCGAATTGCGGGCGAAATTCCGCCCGCAATCCGCAGGAAATATCAGATACGGTAAATAATATTAGGCGACAATACCTTCCATGTCGATGCCGGTCACATCCACAGCAATATCAGTGCTCACGAACTGGCCGTTCTCGTCCACCTTCAGCATTTCAACGCCGCGGGGAGTCACATCGCCCTTGCTGTCCCACTGAACGTCATCGCCCAGCAGCAGGTTCTTGGCTACGAAGGGCTCCTGACCAGGCACCAGATTCTTAATAAACAGGGCCAGGTTCTCCTTGGTTGCACCAGCCTCAATGGCCTGAGCAAACACGTTTACGATGTCATAGCTGAAAGCGCAGGGCTCAGAGGGGATCTCGTCGGGGCGAACCTCGTGGAACTTCTCCATGAACTTCACAACGGGCTCACGGGTGGAATAGGGGTTAAAGGTAACGGTCATGTAGAGGTTCTGAACGGCTTCCACGCCGGCCAGCTCTACCAGCTGGCTGTAAGTCAGGGAGCTCTGGCCAACCCAGATCATGTCTTCCATGCCCTGCTGATAAGCCTGGCCCAGAATCATGCCGCCCTCAGTGTAGTCAGCGTAGATGGCGATTCCGTCGGGAGCAGCCTTCTTCACCTTGGTCAGCAGAGCGGAGAAGTCCTTCTCAACGCCGGGGTTGTAGGTCTCGGTGGCTACCACTTCCAGGCCCAGCTGCTCAGCGACTTCCAGAGAGGTCTCCAGGTTGCCCTGGCCGTGGTCGTTGTTGGCGTAAACAATGGCGATCTTCTCCATACCCAGGTTGTTGGCCATGAAGCCGATAACCTGAGGAGCCTGACGGTCCTCACGGATGACGTGACGAACCAGGTACTGATAGCCCTGCTCAGTCACGGAGGAGGCGCTGGAGCTGGGAGCCATGTTGGTCAGGCCGGCAGCCTCATAAATGGGGGCCGCAGCCAGGGTCAGGCTGCTGCCGCCGTGAGCAATCACAGCGAAAATCTCGTCGTTGTCGCAGAAGCGCTGGGCAACCAGAGCGGCTTCCTTGGGATCCTGCTTGTCGTCATAAGCCACGATTTCAACCATCTGTCCGTTGACACCGCCGTTGGCGTTCAGTTCCTCAGCCGCCAGCTCGGCGCCCAGGAGCATCAGTTCGCCATAGGTGGCGGAAGTTCCGGTCAATGCACAACCGATGCCGATCTTCAGCGTTTCGCCGCTGCTCTCACCAGAGGAGGAAGTGCCGCCGGAGGAAGCAGCTCCACCGGAGGAAGCGCTAGAACCGGAGCTGTTGCCGCAGCCGACAAGGCAAGAAAGGGTCAGCGCTATGGCCAGAAGGGAAGCTAACTTTTTCTTCATGGTGTGTTCTCCTTTACTTGTTGCTTATTTTTTATTCATCCGTTAGACTTAATCTGTGCCGTCTCTGGCTTCAATCGCCTGATTGTTCTGGAGCCATCTTCCAATTGAGTAATTGAGGCCAAAGTTTGGAGCTGGCAGCAAATCGGTCTGAACGAAAAAATAACAATAGATTCGACACGCTCTATAGTAATATATAAGGTAATCGTGTCGTGCACATTCCTGCTAGGAATTTCAGGATTTTATACCCTCGAAAATCACAAAACTTAATTTTTTTCTTGCACTTCCGTTGTCAAAATTGTATATTACTTTATGTCATTTGTAAATTAAATGTTGTAAATTGTAAGCATAATATTTCATTATAGGGGTGAACCAACGTGAGTATTCAAAAATATCGCGCTTTTTTGACCGCAGTGGAGCAAAAAAGTTTGACAAAAGCCGCAAAAATTCTGGGGTATACCCAGCCGGGCATCAGTTTGATGATTTCTTCACTGGAACAGGACGTTGGCTTCCCTCTTTTAATCCGCACAAAAGACGGAATTTTACCTACGGAAAATGCCCAATATCTGCAAGGTTATATGCAGCAGATCGTCTCATCGGAAAACGCCCTGATAGAAACCTCCCACAAACTGAAAGGGATTGAAATCGGCGAACTTCAGGTAGGTGCCCTTCCCAGCGTTTGTTCCCGGTGGCTGCCTGGGATAATCGGCCGTTTTTTATCAGCACACCCTAACATCGATCTTCGAATTTTGGAGGGAGTTTATGGCACCACTTTGGCGGATGTCACCAAAGGAACCATTGACATGGCTTTTATTTCCACTCCGGTTCCGGACAATTTTGATTTTATTCCTCTTTGCAAAGACCCAATCCTGGCAGTTCTGCCCCGCGGAAATCCTCTCTCCACCAAAACAAAAATAGATTTGGCGGACCTTGCTCAATATCCCTTCATTGTCCCCAATGAAGGGGGCGACGAGTGTGTCCAATATGTCTTAAAACAGGAAAACCAGTCCCCCAACATCCGGTTCCGCATTAAAGGTGACGCTGCAACCATTGCTATGATAGAACGCGGCCTGGGTGTTTCCATTATCCCAAAGTTAGCTATTGTGGCTCACTCCCGCGAGGTGGTAACACGTCCTCTAAAACGCACATATTTCCGCACCATCGGAATCTGCATTCGATCTTTGAAGTACGCCTCTCCCTTGGCCAGGGCATTTATTCAAGAATCAATCGACTATATTAACTCCCAGGGAAAGCACTCCCAATAACGCGCTCTCTTCTCTGCAAAAAAGGGGGAACAGGTTGCCCTGTCCCCCCTTTTTCATCTGTCTATCTGCTTATTCCTTTTCAAAAGCGTCCTTACCCATGCCGCACACCGGGCACACCCAATCTTCCGGAACTTGCTCCCAAGGGGTGCCGGGGGCCACGCCATGCTCAGGATCTCCTACTGCCGGATCGTACACATAACCACAGACGCACACATATTTATCCATAAAATATTGCTCCCTTCAGCGTTCTACACCTACCATAATATTAGCCAAAGTAGCGCTTCAGCAGGCCCTCGAAAGCCTTGCCGTGGCGGGCCTCGTCGCGGGCCATCTCGTGGACGGTGTCGTGGATGGCGTCCAGACCCAGCTCTTTGGCGCGCTTGGCCAGCTCGAACTTGCCGGCAGTGGCACCGTTCTCAGCGTCTACCCGCATCTCCAGATTCTTTTTGGTGGAGTCAGTAACTACCTCGCCCAGCAGTTCGGCAAACTTGGCAGCATGCTCAGCTTCCTCATAGGCGGCCTTCTCCCAGTACAGGCCGATCTCGGGGTAGCCTTCCCGGTGAGCCACACGGGCCATGGCCAGGTACATACCCACCTCAGAGCACTCGCCCTCAAAATTCATGCGCAGACCCTTAACAATTTCCTCGTCCACGCCCTGGGCCACGCCCACAACATGCTCAGCCGCCCAGGTCTTCTCCCCCGCTTGCTCCTTAAACTTAGAAGCAGGCGCTTTGCAGATGGGGCAAAACTCCGGGGGGGTATCTCCCTCATGGACATAACCACAAACGGTGCATACAAACTTTTTCATAATAACAGTTCCTCCTCAAATAATTTTTACTTTAAATATAATAAATGAAAAATTTTTAAATTTTATGGGCCTCTGCTTTCCCTAAACAATCTTGGCAGCAACCGTAAAAAATCAGTTCATGGCGCTCTACACTTAGGCCATACTCCTCCTCTACCCTGTGATCCAGCCCCACATCCAACTTAGTGCGGTGCAGATCCATAACAGCGCCACAGCGACGGCACACAAAATGACTATGTGGCGCAGTGACACCGTCAAACCGCTCCTGCCCGTTAACTACACCTACGCTTTGTATCATTCCCTGCCGCTGAAACAGTGCTAGGTTACGATAGACTGTTCCCAAACTCAGATCTGGGTGGTCGGGTTTCAGCTTTTGATATACCCATTCGGCAGAAGGATGGATGTCGGTCGCCCGGATCACATTTAAGATTGCCTCTCGCTTTTTGCTGTATCTGGTCGCTCGTTCCACGGGTCGCCTCCGTAACAGTATTGATTCTTATTTACAACAAGATAATACCACACCTTTCCCCTGTTGTAAAGAAGAAAATATTACAATTCAAAAAATTTTTATTTAATCAAAAAACAGGCCGCCACCCCGGTATCTTTCCAGGGGGGCGGCCTTTGTGTTATGACCGTCCGTGTTCCGTTTTGTATCGTTCTAAGCGGCGCAGCACCCACTGTTGTGCACGATCTCCGTACTTCATTCCCAGCACAAAAACCGTCAAGCCAACTGCCCCCAGCAACGCCAGGGCCCATAGAGGGATACTCAGGGAGGAGCCCCCAAGGGCACAGGCCACCAAAAGCCCCCAGGGCCGGGTAAGCAGCACAATGAGGGCAAATCGCCGGAGGGAAATGTCGGTCAGGCCGGCCAGAATACACAGCATATCGTCAGGAAAATAGGGGAAGAGAAACGCCAGTGTCAGGAAAATTCCTGTTTTAGAGCGGATAACCGTCTGGTACTTTTCGGACAGGCGGCGACCAACCACCTGGTCGGCAAAACCACGACCCAGCATTCGGGCCAGGAAAAAAACCAGCAACGACCCGGAAAATACCGCCCCCCAAGTGAGCAGAAAGGCAGGCCACATCCCGAAGATCACGCCCCCCGCCACAGCGGTAATGTTGCTGGGAATAGGGGCTAGCACCACAGAGAGCAACTGAAGCAGAAAAAACCAAAGCTGGGCATAGGGGGCGCGCCGGGCAATATAGTCCTGAAGGGTCTGAGGGGAGGTACAGGCGGCAAAAAAACCGCTGGCATATAACCCCCATGCCCCTCCTGCCAGCAGCAGCACTGTCACTGCCAGCCAAATTTTTTTGTGCTTCGTCTCCGTGGCGCTCATCTCTTCTCCAGTTTTCTCAAAGATACCACAGAAATTTTCAAAACACGAAAAATTCCTCTTAAATTTTTCTTAATTTGTCCGTCCTATACCCTTCTGATGGAGGAGATGCTGCCTGCAATCTTCTGGGCCACCTGGGGATTGTTCATGGTATAAAGGTGGATCCCCTCCACCCCGCCGGCGATCAGGTCGGAAATCTGGTCAATGGCATAAGCAATCCCCGCTTCTCGCAGGGCGTCCGGGTGGTCCCCATACCGGGCCAGGATTCGCGTCAGCTTACTGGGCATGCTGGCTCCGCACATGGACACCATGCGCTGGATGGAAGCTTGGGACAGGACAGGCATAATGCCTGCCTCGATGGGCACGGTGATGCCGGCAATGCGGCAGCGCTCCAGGAAGCGGAAAAAGTCTTCGTTATCAAAGAACAGCTGGCTGACCAGGTGCTGGGCCCCCGCGTCCACTTTCTTCTTTAAATAGCGGATATCACTGACCAGGTCGGGGCTCTCCAGGTGTCCCTCAGGGTAGCAGGCGGCAGACACACCGAAGTCGCTGCGGGCGCGAATGTAGGACACCAGGTCGCTGGCGTGGGCAAAGTCAGTCTTGGGGGGTACATTGGGGTTGGGGTCCCCCCGCAGGGCCAGGATGTTCTCCACCCCGTCCGCCTTCAGCTGCTCCAGCAGCTGATCTACATCTTCCCTCCCCGCCCCCACGCAGGTCAGGTGAGCCATGGCGGGGATGTGATACCTGTTTTCAATAATGGAGGCAATCTCCCGGGTGGTCTGATTCACCTTGGATCCGCCCGCGCCATAGGTAACGCTGATAAAGTCAGGGTGGATGTCCTTCAAGCCGTCCAGAGTGGTATAGATGCTGTCAATGGGCATATCCCGCTTTGGCGGAAACACCTCGCAGGAAAATACTGTCCGTCCCTGTCCAAAAAGCTGTGCCAGTTTCATATTCTTTCCCTCTTTCTGTGGTGAATCCCTTATTCCTGGGCACTATATATCCAGTTCCAGCAGGACGGGACAGTGGTCACTGCCCTGCACCTGGCTGAGAATTTCTGCCCGCTGGATCTTTTCTTGCAGGCGTTGGGACACAATAAAATAGTCAATGCGCCACCCCGCGTTGTTCTCTCGGGCGTGGAAGCGGTAGGACCACCAGGAGTAGGCCCCTTCTGCATCCGGGTAGAGGTATCGGAAGGTATCAGTAAAACCAGAGGCCAGCAGGTCGGTCATCTTCTCCCGCTCCTGGTCTGTAAACCCGGCGTTCATCCGGTTCGTTTTGGGATTTTTCAGGTCAATTTCCCGGTGTGCTACATTCAGATCCCCGCAATAGACCACTGGCTTGGTCTTGTCGAGGGAGACCAGATATTCCCGCAGGTCATCCTCCCATTCCATCCGGTATCCCAACCGCTTCAGCCCATCCTGGGAATTAGGGGTATAGCAGCATACCAGGTAGAATGGCTCATATTCCAAGGTAATCAGCCGACCTTCATGGTCATGGACGTCCTTGTCCATGCCGTATGCTACAGCCAGGGGGGCGTGAGGGGTAAAGATGGCAGTACCGGAGTACCCCTTCTTCTCGGCAGAATTCCAGTACTCCAAAACTTCCTCTCCCAGCGGGACATCTGCCTGGCCTTTCTCCATCTTAGTCTCCTGCAAACAGCAAAAGTCGGGCCGTTCCCCCTGATAAAAATCCAAAAAGCCTTTCTTGAGACAGGCCCGCAGGCCATTCACATTCCAGGAGATAAATTTCATAACTCCTCCTACAGTCGGACATCCGGCATTTTTCACCATTATAAAATAGACCTGCCCCATTTGCAAGGACGAATGGGGGGAAAGCTTTCCACAAATTCTTTCCCTGTGTCTCCTTTTTAGTCCATCATCCCGAGGCCAGAGCCCAGTTCCACTGTGCGCGCAATTGAGTCCCCGCCAGCCTCCGTTCTCCTTTCTCCAGCAATATGTCCCACTACTTAGAAAATCCTCGCCGGTATTAGTTGCTTTTCCGGGGGGGATTTTGTATAATAAAAAAATCGAAAATGTTAGGAGTGTTTGTTATGCGCCACATCGCCATTCCCCAGGGCTACACCTCTTTGCTGTCCATCTATGAAACCCAGAAGGCTATTGGCCTTTTAAAGCGTTTGTTCGAAGACAAGCTGGCCGGCGCCCTGCGCCTGCATCGGGTCTCCGCCCCGCTGTTTGTCTCCGCCTCCTCGGGCCTTAACGATGACCTGAACGGAGTGGAACGCCCTGTATCCTTTGATATCAACGGAGTGGAAAGTACCGCCCAGGTAGTTCACTCCCTGGCCAAGTGGAAACGTCTGGCCCTGCACCGCTACCAGTTTCAGGTGGGAGAGGGCCTTTACACCGATATGAACGCCATCCGTCGGGACGAGGAGCTGGACAATCTCCACTCCGCCTATGTAGACCAGTGGGACTGGGAAAAGATTATCACCCAGGAGGACCGGAATCTGGAGTTTCTCTATGCCACTGCCCAAGCTATTGTGGGGGCCCTGGCTGACACCCAATACTTCCTGCGCACCGTCTTTCCCCAACTGTCCGTTCTGCCCAAGCTGTCCACTCAGGTGACCTTCGTCTCTTCCCAGGAGCTGGAGGACCGCTACCCCACCCTCTCCCCCAGGGAGCGGGAGAACGCCTTTGTGAAGGAGCATCCCGTCACCTTCCTCACCGGCATCGGAGGAAAGCTGCGCTCGGGAGTGCCTCACGACGGCCGTGCCCCTGACTATGATGACTGGAACCTTAACGGTGACCTGCTGTGCTGGGACAGCGTCAACGGCCAGGCTATTGAGCTGTCCTCCATGGGCATCCGGGTGGATCCGGAGAGTCTGGACCGCCAGCTTACCCTGGCCGGCTGTGACTACCGCCGTGAGCTCCCCTTCCACAAGATGCTGCTCTCCGGCCAGCTTCCCCTGACCATGGGAGGTGGAATCGGACAGTCTCGGGTGTCCATGTTCCTGCTGGGAAAGTACCATATCGGTGAGGTGCAGTCCTCCCTGTGGGATGAAGAAAACCTCCGGGCCTGTCAGAATGCCGGCGTTACCTTGCTGTAACCTTTTTCAACCGCTCCACAGGAGGTGAGGGCCGTGTCCCTGTCCGCTCTTTCCATCGACGAGAATGAGGGGCTCCGGTATATGGGCTGTCCCCCTGAGCGGGCGGACAAGGCGCTGCGGGAGCAGGCCCGGCTGGCCTGTTCCCGGCTCGCCCAAACGGCCAGGCCCCGTTGGGCCTGGCGCTGCTTTGACGTGACTGCCCAAGCTGAGGGGGTACGTCTGTCCTGCGGGCTGCTGCTCCCCGGCCGGGATCTGAGACACCATCTGGAATTGTGCTCCAGGGCAATTATATTCTGTGTTACCCTGGGGGTTCAGACCGACGAACTTATCCGCCGGGCTCAGAGCCAGGACATGCTCCAGAGCCTTGCCCTGGACTGCGCCGCCGATGCAGCAGTAGAGCAGGTGTGCGACCAGATCGAAACACAGCTCCAGGGGAAATTCCCCGGCTGTTTTTTCCCCTACCGGTACAGCCCCGGCTACGGGGATCTCCCTCTTGCCCTTCAGGGCGAGCTGCTGGCTCTGTTGGACGCCCCCCGCCGGGTGGGTCTGACCGCCAGCACCAGCCACATTCTTATCCCCCGCAAATCGGTTACCGCCATTCTGGGGGTGGCCGACCAGCCAATCCCCCAATTCTCCCGCAGCTGCCTGGGCTGTCCCGCCCGGGAAAATTGCGGTTACCGAAAGTCAGGTGGTCACTGTGGAATTTCATGAGCTTCTTAAGTCCAAAGGCCCCATTTTGCTGGACGGAGGCATGGGTACCATGCTCCAGGCTAAGGGGCTCAGAATGGGGGAGGCCCCGGAGCTGGCCGCTCTGGAACATCCGGAGTGGCTGCTGGAGATCCACCGGGCCTATGTGCAGGCCGGCTCCCAAATTCTGTGTGCCAACACCTTCGGCGCCAACCGGGAGAAGCTGGCCCGCACGGGGAAAACCCCGGGGGAGATTATTCCCCCCTCCATTGCCTTAGCCAAAAAGGCAGCTGCCGGCCGAGCTCTGGTGGCCCTGGATCTGGGTCCCATCGGTCAGCTGCTGGAGCCCACCGGCCTGCTGCCGTTTGAGACGGCGGTAGATATTTTTAAGGAGGAGGTCCGGGCCGCCACGGAGGCGGGTGCGGACCTTGTGATGATCGAGACCATGGCCGACCTGCAAGAGGCCAGGGCCGCTCTGCTGGCAGTAAAAGAGTGCTGTGCCCTCCCGGTCATGGTCACCATGACCTATGAGGAGCGAGGGCGCACCTTCCTGGGCTGCAGCCCGGCCTGTGCCGCCCTCACTCTGGAGGGCATGGGGGCCGACGCCATTGGAGTAAACTGTTCCCTGGGTCCCCGGGAGATGCCCCCCCTGGTGGAGGAGCTAACCCGCTGGTCTACCCTGCCCATCGCCATCAAGCCCAACGCCGGCCTTCCCGACCCAGGCGGCGGAGGATATGATATTACTCCGGAAGAGTTTGCGGAAAGCATGGCCCAGCTCACCGACCTGGGTGTCAAGCTGTACGGCGGCTGCTGCGGCACCACCCCGGAGTACATCGCTCTGCTGGCACGGGCCCTGAAGGGGAAGGAGATCCGCCAGATTCCCCGTCATGTCCCCGCCGCCGTGTGCAGTGCCACCCGGGCTGTTCCCATTGACCGGGTTCGGGTCATTGGAGAGCGCATCAATCCCACGGGCAAAAAGGCCATGAAAGAGGCCCTGAAGCAGGAAAATATCGACTACATGCTGGGTCAGGCCCTGGAGCAAACCGGGGCGGGGGCAGACATCCTGGACATCAATGTGGGCCTGCCCGAGATTGACGAGAGGGCCATGATGATCCGGGTGGTCAAGGCTGTTCAGGGGGTGACAGACGCTCCTCTGCAGCTGGACTCTACCCGTCCCCAGGTACTGAAGGACGCCCTGCGGGTATACTGCGGCAAGGCTATTGTCAACTCAGTCAATGGAGATGAGGAGGCCCTGGAGGCCATTCTCCCCCTGGTAAAAAAGTACGGCGCCGCCGTGGTGGGTCTCACCCTGGACAAAAACGGCATCCCCAAATCCACCCAGGCCCGGCTGGACATTGCCAGGCGCATTCTCAACCGAGCCCTGGCCCACGGCATTCGCCGGGAGGACGTATATATCGACTGTCTTACCCTCACTGTCTCCGCGGAGCCTGAGGGGGCTGCCCAGACGTTGGAGGCTCTGGATTGTGTCCACAGAGAACTGGGGCTGAAGACGGTGCTGGGGGTGTCCAACATCTCCTTCGGCCTGCCGGCCCGGCCCCTCATCAACCAGAATTTTCTTACCATGGCCATGACCCGTGGGCTGGATCTGCCCATTATCAACCCAAATGTGGACGCCATGATGGCGGCGGTGCGCAGCTACCACCTGCTGATGAACATTGATACCGATGCCCGGGACTTTATTGCCGCTTATGGCCAGGCCCAGGTATCTACCTCTATTACCACTTCCGCCCCCTCTTCTGCCCCTGCCCCCGGTACCTCCCGGGATCTGGGAGAACTGGTGCGGGCCGGTTTGAAGGGGGAAGCCGGTGAGGCTGCCCGGGCCCTTCTGGAGCAGCGGGCCCCTCTGGACGTGGTGGATCATGTGTTGATTCCCGCCCTGGACCAGGTGGGGGCCGATTTTGAAGCGGGGCGGGTCTTCCTGCCCCAGCTTATCCAGGCTGCAAGTGCGGCCCAGGCTGCCTTTGAGGTCATCCGGGCCCGCCTGTCCGGCCAACCCGGTGCTCAGGAGGGCAAGGGGCCCATTGTTCTGGCTACCGTACAGGGGGACATCCATGATATCGGCAAAAACATTGTAAAGGTACTTCTGGAAAACTACGGCTACACCGTCATTGACCTGGGCCGGGATGTTCCTCCCCAGGAGGTCCTCCGGGCGGCCAGGCAGCATCAGGCCCCTCTGGTGGGCCTGTCCGCCCTGATGACCACCACTCTGGGCAGCATGGCGGACACCATCGCCCTGCTGCGCCGGGAGGACGTGCCCTGTCAGGTGGTGGTGGGGGGAGCAGTACTCACCCCCGACTATGCCCGGCAAATCGGTGCCGACTTCTACGCCCGGGATGCCAAGGAGAGTGTGGACGTGGCCCGCAAAGTTATCGGCTAATTCACCGCCGCAAAGAGAAAAAGAGCGTATGCATTCCGCCGTTATCCAGGCGGCTCTGCCCGCCCAGACGGAGGAATTCATGTATCATCACACCAGGCCCCGTGAGGGCCAGAGCCCGCGGCCCCGCCGTCTCGCCTCTTCCCGTCCCAGATGGCCCTGGCTGTTGGTTTGTCTTGCCATTCTGCTGGCCGCTGCCGGCGGCGGCTTTCAGCTCTACCGTCTCAGCCGCCGGCCTGTCACCTTTCTCTACCGGGACATGACCCTTCAGGCTCTGGAGGGGGTGGCCGTCAACACCTATGACCCCCAAGGCTTTCAAACCGGCCCCGACGGGCGGGTCAGCTATACCTCAGGGGATATCCAGGCCCGCCAAGGGATTGACGTATCCTTCTACCAGGGGGAGATCGACTGGCAGGCAGCGGC
Organism: uncultured Oscillospiraceae bacterium; assembly: GCA_944385675.1. GTDB lineage: Bacteria > Bacillota > Clostridia > Oscillospirales > Oscillospiraceae > Lawsonibacter. Next base: position 28,816 of record CALWYD010000054.1, on the reverse strand, counting down.
GGCCGACGGGGTGGAGTTTGCCATCCTCCGCCTGGGCTACCGGGGCTATACCCAAGGGGGGCTGAACCTGGATCCCCGCTTTGAGGAAAACCTTCAAGGGGCATCAGAGGCCGGCGTGCTGGTGGGGGTGTACTTTTTCTCCCAGGCCCTCACGGAAGAAGAGGCCAGGGAAGAGGCCCGCTTTGTGCTGGATACATTGGCTGGCCGGCCCCTGGACTATCCGGTGTTCTTTGACTGGGAGTTTATTACCCACGACAGCCAGGCCCGTACCCACAGCATGGACGGTGAGACCTTGACCCGGTGTGCTGCCGCCTTCTGCCAGGAGATTGAGCAGGGCGGTTATACGCCTGCTATCTACTTCAACCGTGACATGGGTTACCTCTTTTTTGACTTGTCCCAGTTGGACCAGTACCCCTTCTGGCTGGCTGACTATGACAGCGTCCCTGATTTTTACTATCATTTTCATGCCTGGCAGTACACCCACACCGGCCAAGTGTCGGGCATCCAGGGAAATGTGGACTGGAACCTGGACTTCTCACTGGTAAACGACTCTTAAATTTTTTGTGCACAGCGCAGCAGACATTCTGACAGGGGAGGAATCTGTATGGGATTGAGACAGGACTGTGACACCATTGTCACAAAGGCCATCGCTCAGGTACGCCCGGACGCGGCAGTGGCCCGGGCGTTGTCCGGGCGCTGCTTTGGTTCGGGGAAGTTGGTGCTGGTATCCGTGGGCAAAGCCGCCTGGTCCATGGCCGATGCGGCCTGGAACAGCCTGGAACGAAAGCCGGATGCCGGCATTGTTATCACCAAGTATGACCACAGCCAGGGCCCCATCGGGAATTTGGAAGTTCGGGAGGCGGGCCATCCCGTCCCGGATGAGAATACCTTCTCCGCCACTTCCCGGGCTTTGGAACTGACCAGCGATCTGACAAAACAGGATACTGTTTTGTTTCTCCTGTCCGGAGGCGGTTCTGCCCTGTTTGAAAAGCCCCTTATCCCCGGGGAAGAGTTGCAGGATGTAACCCGCCAACTCTTGGCCTGCGGGGCGGACATCGTGGAGATGAACATCCTGCGCAAACGGCTGTCCGCGGTAAAAGGGGGACGCTTCGCCCAGCACTGCGCCCCCGCCCGGGTCTTTGCTGTGGTTCTCTCCGATATTATCGGCGACCCCCTGGATATGATTGCCTCCGGCCCCGCCTATCCTGACGGCTCCACCTGTGAAGAAGCCCGGGCCGTTGTGGAGAAATATGCTCTGAAGCTTACACCCCAGGCGCTGGCGCTGCTGGCCCAGGAGACTCCAAAGCAGTTGGACAACGTGGAGACTCACATCACCGGCAGCGTACGGGAGCTGTGTCAGGCTGCCGCCCAGGCCTGCCGGGAACTGAACTATGAGCCCGTCATTCTCACCGACAGCCTCACCTGCCAGGCAAGGGAGGCCGGCTCCTTCCTGGCTTCCATCGCCCGCTACCACCAGGATGCCTCCCGCTCTCTGGCCTTCCTGGCAGGGGGAGAGACGGTGGTGCGCCTGACCGGGAAGGGCAAGGGGGGCCGTAACCAGGAGATTGCCCTCTCCGCCGCCCAGGGCATTGACGGGCTGCAGGAAACCGCCGTCTTCTCCTTCGGCTCCGACGGCACTGACGGCCCCACCGATGCCGCCGGCGGCTTTGTCACCGGCCAGACGCAGGCCGTACTGGCACAGGAAGGGCTGTCCATCTTTGATGTGCTCCAGGACAACGACGCCTACCGCGCTCTGGCTTGCTGTGGTGGTCTCATTGTCACCGGTGCCACCGGCACCAACGTCAATGATGTGGCGGTGGTCCTTATCCGCCGATAATCTGAATATAACAGGGCCCCCGCCTGCGGCGGGGGCCCCTTTTATTTACAGGGACAAAATTTCCTCTTGGATCTGCCGGGCAATCTCTTCCACCCGGTCAAAGTCCACGTAGGGATTGTAAATGCTCTCCAGCTCATCGTGCATAGCCTTGGCCTGTGCCAGAGAGTCCACTGCTTCCTCCACCAGAGCGGCGGACACCTTCTTGGCAAATCGCAGCCTGGGCCGGCTGCGGCGCAGCAGCTCCCGATCTGCCGCAGCGTCCAGCCGGATGCGCCGATAGGGTTTTCCTGGCAGCGGCAGGGCAGTTGTGGAGGTAAGGAAGGCCAGCCCCCGTTCCGGAACCAGCAGGTGAGCCAGGCGGTCAGGTGCCATGGGATCGGGGCAGGCCACCGTATCCCAGCCTCCCGCCGACGCCCCCGCCAACAGGTGGATAAGCATCTCGTGGGCCAGACCGTAACTGTCCACCAGCTCATAGACCCGGGGACATTGGGCCAGAGCCGTCTCAAACAGACACATGGGGCCCAGGTGGGTCACAGCCCCCAAAAACCGCTGTTTCACTTGTCCCCCGGTCACATCTCTCTTCTTCCGCAACTCCCGGGAGAGGATCCCTCGGGCCCTCTTGGCCAGCTTCTCCGACAATTCCGGGGTGAGCAAAGTGGCACGCAGGTCCTCAGAGATCTCCGCCGAGGCCCCCAGGCAGCGGTAGGCCCGCTGGTAGCAGCCCTTGTACCCTGACATGCAGTCCATAAGCTCCTTCCGCCGCGCCCACAGCGCCCGGCTGTCATAGCACTCTCCCAGGTTCACATAGCGCTCCACCGCCCCTGGATATTTGGGCTCCACCACATGTGGGGCGGTTCCGTCCACCAGGGCCACTCCTAGCTCCGGCAGGAGCAGAGCGTCCAGGGAGGCTGGATCCCCGGAGCACAGGGTATACTCTGTCTTCAGCCCTTCTTCCTCCATCCGTGCCCCCACCCTGCGCATGAGGGTGGATTTCCCGCACCCCGGTCCGCCCTTGAGGATGTAGATGGCCCGTGCTTCCTCAGGTGGCAGCAGCTGGGGATACAGGGAGTAAAACCCGGTGGGGGCATTGGCCCCCAGGAAATATTCAATATGGGGTAAAGCAGTCATAAACGACCCTCCGTATCAACAAATCTGTACCCCAGACTATGCCGCCACGCCCCTGTTGGTGCCCGCCCACACCCTGAAAACAACTGAAGAAAGGCGCAAAATGGGCCCGGCAAATGCCGGACCCATTTGTACTGTATCTTGTGTTCACTTTCCCATAGCCAAAGCCGCCAGCGCACTGGAACCAATGCGATCTGCCCCGGCCTCCAGAAAGGCCTGGGCCTGCTCAAAGGTTCGGATGCCGCCCGCTGCCTTCACCCGAATATCAGGGCTGATCCGCTCCCGGAACAGCCGCACATCCTCCAGGGTAGCCCCACCTGTGGAAAAGCCGGTGGAGGTCTTAATGAAATCCGCCCCGGACATGGAAACAATGCGGCACATAGCCACTTTCTCCTCCTGGGTGAGCAGACATGCCTCCACAATGACCTTTAAAATGCGACCCTTACAGGATGCTTTTACTGCCTTAATTTCCTCCAACACGCCCTCCCAGTCCCCGACCTTGGCAAGACCCAGGTTGATCACCATGTCAATCTCGTCGGCCCCGTTCCGGATGGCGTCCTCTGTCTCAAACACCTTCACTTCCGGGGTGGAGTACCCGTTGGGAAAGCCCACCACCGTGCATATCTTCAAGCGGTGGCCCACATAGCCCGCCGCCTGTTTTACGTACCTGGGTGGAATGCACACTGAGGCAGTGGCCAGCTCCAGTCCCTCATCGCATACCGCCTTTACCTGGTCCCAGGTGGCGGTGGGGGTAAGGATGGTATGATCCACCCTGCTTAAAATTTCTTTCTGATCCATATATGCTCCTCTCACCGGCCCGAGGTTGGGTCGCGTTTCTGTTACGATTTATTTTACTCCAGTCTAACCGTTCTTGTCCAGTCTAAAACAAAACCTGCCCCCTGATGGGGGCAGGTTTGTTCAAAAGCTCTATGGACACCATTACAGGCTGTCCTTCAGCGCCTGCATGCGGTCGGCTCGCTCCCAGGGCAGATCCAGTTCCGGCCGTCCAAAGTGGCCGTAGGCCGCCAGCCGGCGATAGATAGGGCGACGGAGCTCCAGGTCCCGGATGATAGCGGCAGGCCGCAGGTCGAAGACCTTCTCCACCGCCTGTTCCAGCTGCTCGTCAGACACTGTTCCTGTTCCGAAGGTATCCACCCGAACGGATACGGGCCGTGCCACCCCGATGGCGTAGGCCAGCTGCACCTGGCAGCGCCGGGCCAGCCCAGCGGCCACCACGTTCTTGGCCACCCAGCGAGCTGCATAGGCCGCCGAGCGATCCACCTTGGTGGGATCTTTGCCGGAGAAGGCGCCGCCGCCGTGGGGTGCAGAGCCGCCGTAGGTATCCACAATAATTTTCCGTCCGGTGAGTCCGGAATCCCCCTGGGGCCCCCCCACTACAAACCGCCCGGTGGGATTGACGTAGATTTTGGTCTCCTCGTCCAGCAGTCTGGCGGGCAAAATGGGCTTAATTACCAGCTCAATCATATCCCCACGGATCCGCTCCAGGCTGACCTCCGGGCTGTGCTGGGTGGACACTACCACCGCGTCAATGCGCTTGGGCGTTCCGTCCTCTCGGTATTCTACCGTCACTTGGGTCTTCCCGTCTGGGCGCAGGTAGTCCACCAGTTCCTCCTTGCGCACCTGAGTCAGACGCATGGCCAGCTTGTGGGCCAGGGAGATGGGCAGGGGCATCAGTTCGGGAGTCTCATCACAGGCATAGCCGAACATCATGCCTTGGTCGCCGGCGCCGTTGTCCAGTCCGTCCCCTTGTTTGCCCTCTTTTGCCTCCAGGCATTTATCCACGCCCAGGGCAATGTCGGGAGACTGCTCATCGATGGAGGTGATCACCGCGCAGGTATCGCAGTCAAAGCCGAATTTAGCCCGGTCGTAACCGATATCCCGCACCACCTGGCGGGCAATTTTAGGGATGTCTACATAACAGTTGGTGGTAATCTCCCCCATCACGTGGACAAGGCCGGTGGTCACTGTGGTCTCACAGGCCACCCGGGCGGTGGGATCTTTCTCCAAGATGGCATCCAGCACTGCGTCGGAGATTTGGTCGCAAATTTTGTCAGGGTGACCTTCCGTCACCGATTCAGAGGTAAATAGTCTCTTTACCATGATATGTTCCTTTCTTTTGCAGGAGGATGAAAAAACGCCCCGCAAACTGGCGGAGCGTCTTGCTTGTATGCACCCTCATCTTGCGATACACTACCGCCGGACTTGGCACCTTGCCAAAGCAGGTTGCCGTGGTTTCATAGGGCCGGTCCCTCCACCACTCTTGATAAGGCTATGAAATTGTACTGGTTGATTATATCAGGTTTTCTCTGTTTGTCAACTGGTTTTCCCCGAACAGAACAAATTTCCCTCCTTCTCCCCAAGTGGGGGCGGTATCGCCTATGGGCGAGCAACCAAGGCAGTCCTTCTTGCCCAGACCAGGTATCCCTCTTTTAAAACCGGTTGAGGGCCACGCTCCCGTCATCTGTCCCCTTCTCGATAGCCCGCACTTGGGCGTAGTAGCCATAGTCCTTGTTCACCTGAACCCAGAACCGCTCCCCTGCCCGCCGCCCCAGCAGTGCCCTGCCCATAGGGGCTTCCTTGCTGATGAGGCCGTGGAGTACGTCCTGGCGCACAGTGGTAACCACCTGCCAGACCTCCTCCTCATCGTCCTCCTCCAGGTACACCGTCACCTTGTCGTAAAGCCCCACGGTGTCCTCCCTGGAATCGTCCTGGATGACTACTGCAGTTTTAATCATGTTCTCCAAAAAACGGATGCGCTTTTCGTTATTATTCTTTTCCTGCTTGGCCGCCTTGTACTCAAAGTTCTCGCTGAGATCCCCAAAGGAGCGGGCCACTTTCACTTCTTCCAACAGCTGGGGACGCAGCGTCACCCGCCGGTAGTCCAGCTCCTCCTGCATCTTTTGGATATCCACCCGGGTCAACTCATTATGCATCTTTATGCCTCCCAACCGGCCAGGTAATCCCGCTGTTCCTGGGTCAGGGTGTCGATAGCCAGTCCCATGGCCGCCAGCTTCACCCTTCCTATCTGGTCATCAATCTCTGCCGGGACATCGTATACCTTCTTTTCCAGGCTCTCCCGGTGCCGGGCCAGCCACTCCAGGGACAGGGCCTGGACGGCAAAGGACATATCCATGATCTCCGCCGGATGACCGTTGCCCGCCGCCAGGTTGACCAACCGCCCCTCAGCCAGCACGTTGAGAGTACGGCCGTCGGGCAAACGGAAACCCTCGATGTTCTCCCGCCGGGGGAAGCGCTCCGAGGCCATCTCCCCCAGGCCGGCCACATCCACCTCACAGTCGAAGTGGCCGGAATTGCACAGGATGGCGTTGTCCTTCATCACCTGGAAGTGCCGCTTGACAATCACATCCTTACAGCCGGTGGCGGTGACAAAAATATCTCCGTATCTTGCCGCCTCGTCCATAGGCATGACCCGGAAGTTTTCCATAGTGGCCTCCAGCGCCTTAAAGGGGTCTACCTCGGTGACGATGACCTGTGCTCCCATCCCCTTGGCCCGCATGGCGATGCCCTTACCGCACCAGCCGTAGCCTGCCACCACCACCGTCTTGCCCGCCACCATCAGGTTGGTGGTGTGCATGATTGCGTCCCAGGAGGACTGGCCGGTGCCGTACTTGTTGTCGTAGTAATGCTTTGCCTTGGCGTCATTAACGGCCATCATGGGGCAGGGCAGGATGCCCGCCTTTTCCCGTGCCCGCAGGCGGTGAATGCCGGTGGTGGTCTCCTCGCAGCCGGCGATAAGGCGGTCACCCCAGCAGGCGCAGCGGCCTCCCAGCAGGGAAATGAGATCCCCCCCATCATCCACAATCAGGTGGGGACGGCACTTCAAGGTCTCCACCAGCAGATCCTCATACCCCTTCATATCCACCCCGTGCACACCGTAGGTGTCTACCCCCAACTCAGCCATGGCGGCTGCTACGTCATCCTGGGTGGAAAGGGGGTTGCAGCCGGTGAGGTGTACCTCCGCACCCCCCTCCCGCAGTACCAGCCCCAGATTGGCGGTTTTGGCTTCCAGATGGACGGAGACGGCAATGGTCAATCCCGCAAAGGGCTTCTCCCTTCGAAAGCGCGCTTCAATCCCGCTCAGGGCGGGCATAAAATCCCGTACCCACTGAATTTTCTGATGGCCCGAGGGGGCCAGAGACATATCCTTCACAATACTCATGGTGCAAACTCCTTTCTGCCTGCCCCAGGGCATACAGTGAGGCTATTGTATCACAACCCATCCTCTGAAAAAAGGCCGAGCATGAAATATTTACACTTTGGTCATGGACTTTTTCCCAAAAAACGGGTACAATGATGATTGCACTTCAAAACGATTGACCACACAAGGAGGGCCGTCCATGAAGGCCATTTCCAGACGCCTGGACCGCTTTTGTTACAACCACCCCAACTTGGGTATCCCCGGGCTGATGAAATATATTGCCCTGAGTAATGTATTTGTTTTTATCGCTGACATGCTGATGAATGGCATGGTCTCCTATTGGATTTCCTTTTATCCCAGCCTCATCCTCCAGGGACAGGTATGGCGGATTGTCACGTTTATTTTTGTTCCTATCTCTGCCGGGGGCTCTACTCTCTTTGGACAGGCTTTTTTCTTTGCCCTGACCACCTTCTTCTACTACTGGATCGGCACTGCTCTGGAGCGGCACTGGGGCACCACCCGCTTTACCGTATTTTACGGCCTGGGTGTTATTTTCAACATCATTGCGGGCTTTGTCATCTACGCCGTCCTGCGAGGCCAGTTCACTTCGGCAGGACTCTCCCCTGCCCAGGTACAGGAAGTTTTATCTTATATCCCCCCCACTGCTAACATGTCCTATATAAACATGTCTATGTTTTTCTCCTTTGCTACCCTCTACCCGGACATGCAGGTGCTGCTCTATGGCATTATTCCTCTGAAGGTAAAATGGCTTGCTTGGCTGGATGTGGTCTTTTTTGCATGGGAAATCGGCTCCTATGTTATGAGCCACCAGTGGATAATGGCCCTTATGCCCATCATCGCAATCCTGAACTATCTTATCTTCTTCTGGGAGGATCTGGCTTCCATGCTCCGCCGCGGCCGGGCCCGGGCAGCCCACCGGATCAACCCCCAGACTATCAACTTCAAAAAAGCCCAGAAAGAGGTTCAGCAACGCAAGGGTTATCTGCACAAGTGCGCCGTGTGCGGCATCACAGACGCTGATGACCCCAACATGGAGTTTCGCTACTGCTCCAAGTGCAACGGCTACTACTGCTACTGCATGAACCACATCAACAACCACACCCATGTGCAATAACCTGTGCAAAACCCCCGGAGCGGGCCTCCCGCTCCGGGGGTTTTTTCCGCGCCTTTATATCCAGAAGCCCAAGAAGCGGGCCGGCTGCACAGCCAGACGGCCCGCTTCTACAATGCCTGAAATAGCCTCTTTTCTTCCGCAGCTGCGGCAGGGGCCTTTATGCCCATCTTTTCCGCATTCCTCCCAGTGCCTCCGCCAACACCACCATGACCGGGAGCAGCAGGCACAGGAAGGCATACATGATGTACTCTGTGGCGCTGACTCCCAAAATACTCATGCAGTATATCCCGCAGGTGTTCCAGGGCACCACCGGGGAGGTTACGGCACCGCCGCAGAGCAACACCTTGGAAAAGCACCCCCTGGATATCCCGTGCCGGTCAAACTCCTTCACATACATCTGGCATGGGACGGAAATACCCAGATATTGATCCGGCAGAACAATGTTCATGCCGATACAAGACAATACTGTGGCCAATGCCAACTGGCCGCGCCCGTGGATGCGCCGGATCACCGGAGCCATCAGGGCAGACATCTGCCCTGTGCCCTGCATAATTCCCCCGAAGGCCATGGCTATAATGACAATGGTGATGGAGTGGAGCATGGAATTCATGCCTCCATTGGTCAAAAGGCCATCGATTTCAGCGTTTCCAGTGTGGCTGACATAGCCGGACAGGCAGACCGTCAACATATCTCCCGGGGACTGTCCCTGGACCAAAACTCCCACTCCAAGCCCTGCCACGACTCCGGCAAACATGGTTGGGATAGCCGGAATCTTCCGGGACACGCATAACACCAAAACCAGGGCGGGCAGTAAATTGGCCGGTGTAATGCGGACTCCCTGCTCCAGTGCCTCAAAAAAGGGAGCAATGCTCATCTCCACTGTCCTGCCGCTCTGGCTGTACTCCATGCCCAGAATAAAGTAGAGTACTTCACTGATGGCAAAGGCTAACATGGACAGGGGCATGGACTTGCGCATTAAATCAAAAATATTACATTGGGTCACTGCGGCAGTAAGATTGGTGGCATCAGAGACAGGGGAAATAATCTCCCCCAGATAGGACCCGGAGATAATTGCCCCCGCCACCAGTGGGGACGGAATTTTCAGAGCAATTCCAATCCCCATAAAAGCCAGGCCCATGGTGCCCACCGTCCCCCACGCCCCCAGGGCAAAAGATACAATTCCACAGGTGAGCGCGGCAGAAACAAGGAAGAATCTGGCCGAAATCAAGTTTAGCCCGTAATAAATCAGGGTGGGCACTGTCCCAGAGGCGATCCATGCCCCCACCAGTACACCGATGAGCATCAGAACCAAGACTGCCTCCAACGCACTGGAAACTCCCTCTATTATGGCAGAAAGAATCTCTTCCCATTTGTACCCAATCCACACCGCCACAACGCAGGCAACCGCACATCCAAACATCAGGGGGATCTGAGGCTCTACCCCATAGTACACAATGCCACCGAAGATAAAAACTGCCATGGCAAACAGGCTGAGCAGGCCGTGATAAAATTTTGTTACTTTTTTTGTTATCATAGCTTACGTCTCTATCTTACGAACGGGAAACTGAATTTCCGTGATATATTCAGAAATATTACCCGTGTCGTGTTCGTCTACGCGGTACAGCTGAATTGGGTTTCCAGCCAAATCATACCTCCTCTTTTCCAGCTCCCCCTTTATGGCGGAATAAATGTCCTCCGGATGCCGATACGGGCCGCGGTACAGGTAGCAGGCGTATGTGCCCCCAGGTAATATCTTGTGAAACGCCTCTCCCGCACCGCACAGGGCAAAGACGCCAATAAACAGATTCCTCCGGTTGCTGCCAATCAGGCGCTCGTCTACCACCGACCCGGCGGCAATTGTATTGATAAGCCTGTCAATGCTCAACCCCTCCCGGGTAACCATGGTATTGAGATAGAAGTCCACCTCCTCCTCATGGATATGAGGGACAGAGGAATACCAGCATGTCCTGTCATCAATGGTCTTGAACAGGACTTGTTCCTGGGGCTCCTCCAGGGCAAGTGAAATGCGCTGCTGACGGATAGCAATGGTTTTTCTCTCCTCTTCCAGCTCCGTAATCCGCTGCTGAAGCAGGGCATTCTCCTGTTTAATTAGCTTGATGGTAGATTCCAGATTTCTGTTTTTTACATACTGCCTAATCTGTTCCAGGGGGAGGCCCAATCCCCGGAGGCTACGTATAATATTAATTATGCAGATATCCGATATTCCGTAGTAACGGTATCCGTTTTCGCTGCGTTTGGGCACTAAAAGCCCCTCCTGCTCATAATACCGCAGGGTGTCTGGATTAATTTGGTAGAGGTTTGCTACATCACTAATTCTGTACTGAAACGCTTTCACTTGCCTCCCATCCTCACCTGTGAGTTTACAGCGGCAAGGGGCAGCTACCGTTTCCCCGCGCTGCCCCTTGCCGCTCCTGTCACGGGTAGTAGCAAAGACCGTCTATGGCGGTCATTCCGGATGCGGTAATGGCACCCCCACCCCCGTCTGTACGGTTGGTTCCGGCAGGGTAAAACAACCCCTCCCGCTGCATGATGCCGTTTGGCATCACGAGAATTTCTGCAAATTCCTCCAGAGGCACCAAGCGGTGCCCCCTTTCTTTCAGCTTCTCCATGGTGTCCCGGGAGAAACCCGCTTCCAGTTCCAGGCCCTGCTGCTTGGACAGACAGCAGATATGGGGGGCACGCACCGCCGGTTCCATCATCATGCCGTAGTCAATTACGTTGAGAATCATGAGCAGGGTACTGGTAATAATGCGGGGGCCGCCTGCCGCACCGATGGCCAAATAGGGCCGGCCGTCCTTCATTACAATAGTGGGGGTCATGCTGGACAAAGGCGTCTTCCCCGCCCGGATTCCGTTGGCCTCACCATAGGCCAACCCCTGGGTGGTACGCACCCCCAGTTTGGCACTGAAGTCCGCCATGGCATTGTTCAGCAGGAATCCTCTGCCCGGCACCACCACCCCGCAGCCCCACCAGTTACGTACCGTCTGCGTCTGGACCAGCACATTTCCCTGTTTATCCATGACGGAGAAGTGAGAGGTGCAGCCCCGATGGGGCCTGGCCTCAATGCCTTCGCCCGGACTGTAATCCCCCGCTTTATACAGATCAATTTTTCCTGCAAGCTCCTTGGCGTACTTCTTGCTCATGAGCTTTTCCAGAGGAATATCCACAAAATCAGGATCCCCCATGGCCACTGAGCGGTCGGCAAACATCATCTTCATGGTCTCTGCAATGACGTGGGTACTGTCGGCGCTGTTGTGTCCCATGGACGCCAAGTCGAAATTTTCCAGCACATTGAGCATTTGGATAATATGTGGGCCGCCGGAGGAGGGGGGGGGCATGGAGACAACCTCATAACCCCGGTAGGTCCCCTTCACAGGCTTGCAGGGCTTTACCGGGCACTGCTCCAGATCCTGCCTGGTGAGAATGCCGTGGTGTTTATTGGCATTTTTTACAATCTCATCAGCAATGGGGCCCGTATAGAACCAGTCTACTCCATGTCGGGCCACCTGCTCCATGGTGTCAGCCAGGTCAGGGTTTCGAATGACGTCTCCAAATTCATGGGGTCCCCCGTCCTTTAAATATAGCTCTGCAAACCCCTCATAGCACTTGCTGTTATGCTCCGCCTCATCGATGTCCGTCAGACGGGCAAACTGAAAGCCACAGCCAAACCCCTCCCGGGCTAGACGGATCGCCGGGGCAGAAACCTCCTCCAAGGTCATGGTTCCGTGTTCCTTCAGCAGCGTGTCCATGGCCCGGTAGAGGGATGGGCTGGCCACAGAGCGCCCGCTGTACTCTGTCAGATTGAGATCCACCTGACCGTTTTCATCCAGAAACATGTCTTGATATGCTTGGGACGGGGCAACCCCTCGGGCATCCATAGCGGAGAACTCTCCGTTCTTGCTGTCATAGAACAGGAAAAAGCAGCCCCCGCCAATCCCGCAGTGGTATGGCTCCACTACACCCAGCGCCAAACTTATTGCTACCGCCGCATCTGCTGCATTTCCGCCCTTGCGCAGAATCTCAAGACCAGCAGCAGTGGCGTATGGACTGTTTGAACTGACTGCTCCCTCCGACCCGTACACAAAGGGACGGTACATACCCACTTCATCGGACACCCATTTCCCCAGATAGGGTCTGTTAGACATTATTCACCCGCTCCTTTCTCTCAATGCGTTTAGCCCTGCCCAGACATTACTGTGCAGGCACGGCTTCCTTCCTGGTGGTGAGCAAGGTAATGACAACCCCCACCAGATAGCTGAAGAAAATAACGGGGTAGATGGTCTCCAGGGTGTTGTTGTAGCCCAGAGAGAACCAGGCAACACCTACTACCACGCCCACCAGCATGCTCCAGAAGGAGGATCTGGCGTTGGCCCGTTTCCAGAGCAGGCCGGCAAACACAGAAAAGCTGACCGGTCCGGTGGCAATATAAATCAGTGTAAGGAACATAGAGGTCAGGGAAGCGGAGGGCATCAGGAACGCCGGGAGCAACGTGCAGATAGAAAATACAACAGTGCCCACACGGGAGAAGGTCAGCATCTGCCCACTGGTCGCCTCCTTGTTAATCTGAGACTTATAGATACCCGAGAGTACCGTACCGCTGGCCAGCATCATAGTGGACATAGTGGCGGCAATAATCATGGTGACAACGGCAAAAATGATACCGGCCACAAGGGGGCTATTTAGCTCGCGAATGGTCCACGCAAAGGCGGTGGCACCATCGCCCAGGGTATCCGTGGTTGCCCGGCCAATCATGCCGATAAGGCCAGTCACCACACAGATAGGAGCGGCAAACAAAAATCCAATAATACAGCCGCCCCTGGCCGCCTTCACGTCCTTGGCACCCATTACAGGCTGCAGCACTGACTGCATGGCCGAGCAACTGAACATATCCCCAAATACCATGGCGATAATGGACTGCACCGAGTAATCTCCCGCAATGATCCTGTCATATCCCGCAGGCAGCTGCTGAAGCAATCCGCTGTAGCCGCCCATCTTGCTCAGGTGAACGGCTACAAATCCCACCAGAAGGACGTAGGTAGCAATGCAGACAATTTTCCCGATCATCTCAGAGCCTTTCATGCCCGCAAAGCCCGTGTAAATGGCCGCAATCAACAGCCCTACCACCATGGCCAGCTTGGCATCAAAGGCGGGAACCACAATCTGAATCAGAGATGCAATCGTTTTGAGCTGGATTGGAATGTAGAAAAAGCCAAACAGTACCCAGATATAGGAGTAAAGTCTGGCATTTCTAGTGGAGTATCGATTCTCAAGGTAGCTGGAGATGGAGATGGAAGGCATCTTTTCCCGCATCACCCTTGCCATGATGGCAACAGCCAGGAAATATACGCTTCCTGCTACGGAGTACCACAATGCAGAAATGCCAAAGACATATCCGTTTTGTGCTGCGCCTACAATGCTAATGCCGCCAATCTGCCAGGCGGCCAGCATGCAGCCGATGCTCCACGCAGTGCTGGAGCGATCCGCGCCGGACCATTGATCTGCATCTTTGATTTTCGTACCCGTGTAGATGCCAAGGCCAATGATAATTGCGAACACAATCAGCCATGTTGCGATTAACATTTCTTTTCCCTCCATTTTTATTTTTACAAGAAATCCGGTTCCCTCTCATCTTGCAAATTCATCATAATCCCTCGAGTAATACGAAAGTCAAGTGGTGAATCTGTAAGAACAGGTATTAAAAATATTATGCGAAATAACATGGCTATATTTCTTCACTTCCGTTACGTTAACCTTCAGCCGCCGTTCCCAAAAATCATTTCATTTTGCAAAATTTCGTTTATTTTCTTGCAAGACTGCCTGCTGAGGTTTATTGGTTTTCTTTTTCTTTTCCATCTTGCTGCGGGCGCCCAGCACTTTTCTCCTTCTATGTGCAAACATACATTCTCATTTTCTCCAGAGACAAAAAAGAGCTGCCTTAAGGCAGCTCTTTTTCCCAATTTAAATGGAAGAAACATCTAGCCCCTAGCCACGGCCTCCGCCACTCGGATGCCGTCCACTGCTGCAGACACGATGCCTCCGGCGTAACCCGCTCCCTCTCCGCAAGGGTACAAACCCCGCAGAGGAGACTGGAAATTCTCATTGCGTAAAATGCGTATGGGGGAAGAAGAACGAGTCTCCACCCCCGTGAGCACCCCGTCCGGACAGGCAAAGCCCCGCAGCTTCCGGTCCATCAGGGGGATGGCCTGGCGCAGGGTGGCGGTGACATAATTGGGCAGGCAACCCTCCAGGTCCGTCCAGACCACGCCGGGACGGTAGGTGGGCCGGATGCTCCCCACCCCCTCCGAGGGCCGGCAGAGCAGAAAGTCCTCCACCCGCTGGGCCGGGGCAGAAAAATCCCCACCTCCCAGGCGAAAGGCCGCCCCCTCCCACTGCTCCTGAAAGCGCACGCCGGAGAGCACGTCCCCGGGGAAATCCTCCGGCCCCACTCCCACCAGCAGTCCGCCGTTGATGGTCTCTCCGTCCCGGGCCCGCAGACTCATGCCGTTGGTCACCACGCCTCCCGTCTGGGAAGCGGCGGCCACCACTTGGCCTCCAGGGCAGACACAAAAGGTAAAGGCGGAGCGGCCGCCGGGCAGGTGGCAGGCCAGCTTGTAGTCGGAAGGGGGCAGCCGGTTCCAGAAGTCCCCGTACTGGCGCATGCTCACGTCCCGTTGCCGATGTTCGATGCGCACCCCAATGGCAAAGTTCTTCTTTTCCATTGGCACCTCCGCCTGGGCCAGCATGGCAAAGGTATCCCTTGCTGAGTGGCCCGGGGCCAGCACCAGAGCGTCACAGGGCAGGGTGTAGCGCCCCTGTGGGCCCTCCACCTCCAGAGCAGACAACTGTCCCCCCGAGACTTTCAGCCCCTCCAGCCGGTGGCCGAAGCGCACCTCACACCCCAGTTTCTGCAGCCGGCCGCGGATATTTTTCACCACCCGGCGCAGCACGTCGGTACCCACATGGGGCCGGTGGGAGTACTTCACATCCTGCGGCGCTCCCGCCTCCACCAGGGTGCCCAGCACCGCGGAGATACGGCTGTCGTGGGTGCCGGTGGTCAGCTTACCGTCGGAAAAGGTCCCGGCGCCTCCCTCTCCGAACTGAACGTTGCACTCCGGGTCCAGCAAGCCGCCTCCCCAAAACCGCTCCACTGCCGCCGTCCGGGCGTCCACATCCTGTCCCCGCTCCAGCACCACGCAGGGCAGCCCTGCCCGGGCCAGGTACAGCGCGGCAAACAGCCCCGCCGGCCCCATGCCCACCACCACCGGCGGCAGGGGTGAACAGCGGCCCACTTGAGGGAATACATAGGGCTGGGGCTGCACCAGGGAAATCCACCGCCCCGGGGCACTCTTTACCAGTCTCTCTTCACCAGCCAGGGATAGCTCCACTGTATAGAGATAGTGTACGTCCCTGCGGTTTCTGGCATCGATGGACTGACGCACGATCTCCAGCTTTCCCAGGGCCCCTGGGCGCACCCCCAGTGCCTGGGCTGTCCGTTTTCTTAAAAGTTCCAGATCCCCATCCACCGGAAGGCGGATGTTTCCAACGCGAATCATATCATCACCGCCCTATAGTCTAGCATATCCCACTCAAAAACAAAAGCACCCACCCGGTTTTGATGTAACTGCTCTTCAAAAAGCGGGCCGGGAGCTCTGCCTCCCGGCCCGTGTTCTGCCTATTGCTCCGGCTGCTCCGGCTTTTTCCTGCGCTTCCGGTAGCGCTCTTCCTCGCTGAAAATACAGCCGCAGTACTTCTGCATATAAAATCCGTGGGCCCGGGCAAATTCCTGTCCGGCCTGAAACAGGGGCCGGAAGTCCCGGTAGAGAAACTCCACCCTATACTTCTCCCCCATCTCCCGGGCCACAGCAGCAATGACCTCATGCTTTTGATAGGGCGAGATGAGCAAAGAGGTAGTAAAGCTGTCAAAGCCATGCTGGGCGGCATAGCGGGCCGTCTCCTCCATGCGCACCCGGTAGCAGTAGGCGCACCGGCCGTCAATATTGCCGGCCACAGCAGTAATAAACGGGCGCAGGTCATAGGTGCCCCCAATGATCAGCTTCATCCCAATCTCCTTGGCGTACTCCTCCAGGGTGTGCTTCCTGGCCTGGTACTCCGTGTACGGGTGAATGTTGGGGTTAAACCAGAAACCGGTCACCCCCACCCCCTCCCCCCGCAGCAGATCAATAGGACGGTTGGCACAGGGGGCACAGCAGATATGCATTAAAGTGTTCATGGCTCCTCCCTCTCCGGAGACAGAATACGGCTCTCCAACCCCTGGCGCATGGCATACAGCAGGGTTTGGGCAGTGCCCCCCCGGGGCACACCGTTGTAAACGGCGATAATACGGGCGGCATGATCCACCATGTACCGGTTGCGCCGGGCCATACACCCTCGGTCATAGCGGTACTGCACCAATGTCTCATAGTCGCACCGGTCCAAAATCTCCTGGTAGCGGCACCGATCCGCCTCCGCCCAGCCGTCCGCCTGACTCTCACAGGGCCGAACCCCCTCCAGTGTCACCCCTGGCCGCCGATCCCGCAGTTCCAGCACTGCCTGGGCAAAATAAAAATCCGCTCCCCGGGCCATGCCGCACATAAAGTGGCGGTAGCCCGCCTGATAGGCCTTCTCCAGTTCCCCCTCCAGCCGCCTCTTCAGCGCTACACAGCGGGGATCTGATTCATCTGTCCCCCAGGGTAACTTATCCGGACGGTGGCCCGTAAAACAGCAGGTGGTCGTCCGCTCCATTCAAGCCGCCCCCTTCCCTTATCCTGCAGCCTATTGTAATACAGCCCGGACAGGAAGTCAATTATATTATCGAAAATTTGTTCGATATAACGTTTGTGTATTTTTATTGGTTGACGTTGTAGACCAATTGTGATATGATTGGTCTACAATATAGACCAAGGAGGATACCCGCCGTGGAGGAACTGTCTTTGACCAACAGTGAGTGGTATGTGCTGGACTGTCTCTGGGAACGCAACCCCCGGACCGCCATGGAACTGGTCTCAGAATTGAAGTGTAAGGTGGGCTGGGCCAAGAGTACCACTCTCACCACTCTGCGCCGGATGGAGGAAAAGGGGCTTATCAGGGCCACGGCAGCAGGAAGAACCCGGCACTATACCCCGGCGGTAGAGCGGCGGGGAGCGGCGGCTAGAGAGACCCGCTCCTTCCTGGAGAAGGTATATCAGGGCAGCGTAGGCATGATGGTGTCCGCCATGGCCCAGGATAAGGCCCTGAGCCGGGAGGAGATCGACCAGCTCTATGAGATTCTGCGCAAAGCGGAGGCGAAGGAGTCATGAAGCTGTTTGTTCAGAACCTGATTCAGACGCTGCTTCCCGCCCTGTGGGAGGGGGATGTGCTTCTTTCGTGGGCCTCCACGCTTACGGTTTTAATTCTGGTGGTGCTGACTCTGAACCGCGTCTTTCGCTCCCGATTGTCTGCCCGAGTGCAGTACGCCCTGTGGGGAATAGTACTGGTGCGGGCGTTGTTGCCGGTTCAGCTGCCCATTGATCTGCCGGTGTCCGGGACCCAGCTGCCCTCTCTGATCCAGATTCTGGAGCGGCCCTTTGAAGAGCATCTCTCCGACCTCAATTCCCCCAGCACGCCCATTTACACCCAGGCCCCCGACCTCTCCGAGGAGGCGGTAGTGGGCTCTGCTTTTGAGTACCTCCCCGGTGACCCCTACCACGGACAGTACATCCAGCACACCCAGGATGGGGACACCGTGGTCACCACCGTCCCCATCTGGACCTGGTATCAGCACTATCTGTACTTCTGGGCGCTGGGTGTGGGCCTGCTGGCCGGGGTTTTTATCACCTGCAACCTCCGGTTTGTCTGGATACTCCGCCGCGCCCGGCGCGCTTTTCCGGTACAAAACATAAATCTTCCGGTCTATATTGCGGACTGTATTCCCTCCCCCTGCCTCTTCGGCCTGTTCCGCCCGGCCGTCTACCTCACTCCGGCGGCGGCGGTGCTGCCCGAGGTGCAGCGGCGGCACATTCTGGCCCACGAGCTCACCCACTACCGACACAAAGACCACCTGTGGGCGGCCCTGCGGTGTTTGGCCCTGGCCCTCCACTGGTACAACCCCCTGGCGTGGCTGGCCGTCCTGGTCTCCAAGCGAGACGGTGAGCTGGCCTGCGACGAGGGGACGGTGCAGCAGCTGGGGGAGGGGGAGCGCATCCCCTACGGCCGCACTCTGGTGGATCTGGTGGCCCGGTGTTCCCTGCGGCCCGGCGACTTCATCTCCTGCTCCACCGCCATGACGGGCGGAAACAAGAGCATCAAGCAGCGCATTGCCCAGCTGGTGAAAAAGCCGGAGACAAAAAAGACCGCCCTCTTTGCGGCGGCGGCCCTGGTGGCTCTGGCGGTGTTGTTTACCTTTTCCGGCACAAAGGAAGAAGATTACTACGCCCAGTTCCGCGCTCAAATTGAGTCCGCCCTCTCCCTGCGTTACAGCCCCACCCCCTATCCCGATGACAGTTATTCCTGCCCCGTGGCGGATGACGACCTCCTGGAGGCGGCCAAAGCCGCCCTGAATCCCGCCTATGACCTGTTGACTCCTGTGGAGCTGGACTGGGCAGATGGCGGCGTGCTGTCCTCTTCTACCCTCATCCTGACCACGGAAGACGGGGAGTTCTCCTACTTCCTGTGTACCGTTCCCCGCGATGAGACAACCTATGTTCTCACTCCTGCCCGACTGGATGCCGAGGAGTATGTCCCGGTTGCGTCTTTGGATCAGGGGGTGGCCGCCGCGCTGGAGGAGCTGGCCTGGGCCCAAGTGGAGCGGGAGTGCTCCATTACCCGGGTGGAGTACCCGGAATTCAAGGCCGCCCTCACCGCCCTGTTCCTGGGGGACGAGGAGTGCGTCCGGCGCAATGAGACACCGGAGGGCGACATGGAGGAGTGGCTCACCCGGTACACCTCCTTCTATGAGATCTCCCACGCCGCCCCCTGGTGGCTGGAGGGGGCGGAGAAGGGCTGGTACGCCCGAGCCATGGACGCGGGGAGCTGGTACACCGTCTCCATCCCCGACCACCTGGTGCCCCAGGTGCAGGCCATCTGTGAAGAGCAGACCCTCTACCCCAGTCTGGACACCGTTTACTCCGCTCTGGAACAGACCGACACCATCTACTACTCCGCCATGTCCGCCATGAGCGCCTTAAGCATCATCCGGGATCCGGAAACCCTTGACCGGATCACCCAGCTGCTCCTCACCCCCCAGGGGGACACGGCCCAGGCCGGCGACCCGGGAAGGGTGACCGTCGGGGAGGAGCTTGGGGCGCTCACCATCCAGGTGGGCGAGGAGGACGAATTACACCTCTGGCTCCAGGAGACAGAGGTGGGCTGCCTGCTCTCCTGCGGCAGGTCGGACGACACATGGAGCGACACCCAGCCTGTCCTGTGGACTCTTCCCGCCGGGACGGCCCAGGAAATTTACGACCTCTATGAGAACTGGCTGTCCGGCCAGCCCCAGTCGGACAGCGCCCCCGCCTATAACTGGCAGGACGGCCTGTCTTTTGAAACGCTGGCCCCCGGAGAGGAGACGCTCTCCCCCTCCCCCGTCACAATCCCCGCCGGCGGGGGCGGCTTCACCTACCACATCACCTACGCCCGGGCAGGCCTGACCCTGGAATTGGGCCTGCGGGCTGAGGACGGGACGGAGTATTCCCAGCGGGTGGTGGGGGGCTCCCTGGCAGGCACCATCCCGGACATCCCCGGAGGCACCTATCAGCTCTTCGTCCGCAACAGCGGGGACTACGATTTCCAGACCACCGGCCATTTGAATGGAGACGTGGACTACAACGTCACGGGCGCCCTGGTCTTTCTGACACAGTCGGCCTCCGAAGCAGCCGCTTCCCCGGAGGGCTGACTCATTTCCCTCTTTTCCGCATCTTTGCACGCCCCAGCCAAAGAGCTGGGGCCTTTTTTTGGCTTTTCTTTGTCATATCTGTCAAATCCAATGCTTACCATAGTAAAAATGCCAGTTTTTATGCCGTTAAGGTTGTGTTTTTCCTGCTGATTCATGTGTTAAGAAGCTGTTAATTTCGTTGTTTCTCAGCAAAAAAATTACTATGATAAAAAGTAATGATTGAATTACTATGCCCTGAGGTGGATATTTTGTTATGAGTCTTCGCGTTGGAATTGACATCGGCTCCACCACTGTCAAGGTGGTTGTGCTGGACGAACAGAACAAACTGCTTTTTCGCTCCTATGAGCGCCACTTTTCCAAAACCCGGGAACGGGCCTGTGAGACACTGCGTTCTATTCAGGATATGCTCTCCGGCCGGAATATCAAGGTTACTATCACTGGTTCAGCCGGCCTTGGGGTGGCCAACGCCGCCGGCATCGACTTTGTCCAGGAGGTCTACGCCACCGCTGCGGCAGTGAATACATACATCCCCGATACTGACGCCGTCATCGAACTGGGGGGCGAGGATGCCAAGATCATCTTCTTCGGCGGTGCGCTGGAAGAGCGGATGAACGGCTCTTGTGCCGGAGGCACGGGCGCCTTCATTGACCAGATGGCCACCCTTATGAATGTGACGGTAAATGAGTTGGATGACCTGAGTTTAAAGCATGAGAAGATCTACCCCATTGCCTCCCGCTGCGGAGTGTTTGCCAAGAGCGACATCCAGCCCATTTTGAACCAGGGCGGACGGAAGGAGGACGTGGCCGCGTCTATCTTCCAGGCTGTAGTGGACCAGACGGTGGCCGGGTTGACCCAGGGCCGGGAACTGAAGGGCAAGATTGTCTTTCTGGGCGGGCCCCTGCACTTTCTCATGGGCCTTCGCCAGCGCTTTGTGGAGACGCTGAAGCTGGACGGAGAACATGCCATCTTCCCGGCAGACGGGGACTGCTTTGCCGCCATGGGCGCTGCCCTGTGTGCCACCGACTACAAGCCTGTTTCCTTCGAGGAAGTGTTGAAAAAATTGGAGGAGAGCGTGGACACTACCACTTTGGTGGACACCATGCCTCCCCTCTTTGACACACGGGCCGACTATGAGGCCTTCTGCGCCCGCCATAATGCCAAGCATCCCCCGCAGGTAGATATCAGCACCTACTCCGGTCCCGCCTGGCTTGGGCTGGATTCTGGTTCTACCACCATCAAGCTGGCCCTTATTGCTCAGGACGGCGGGCTTCTTTATACCTATTACCACTCCAATCTGGGCAATCCTGTGGCCATTGTGCTGGAGCAACTCAAGCAGATCTACGCCATGTGCGGCGACCGCATCCAGATTAAAGGAGCCGCTGTCACCGGCTACGGTGAAGATTTAATTAAAAATGCCTTTAACTGTGATCTCGGCCTTGTGGAGACAGTGGCCCACTACAAGGCGGCCGCCCACTTTAACCCCGATGTGGACTTTATCATCGACATAGGCGGCCAGGACATGAAATGCTTTAAAATCCGCAACGGAGCAGTGGACTCCATTATGCTCAATGAGGCCTGCTCCTCCGGCTGTGGCTCCTTTATTGAGACTTTTGCCAAGGCTCTAGGTTACACCATCGCCGACTTTGCCAAACTGGGTCTGTTTGCCCGGCACCCGGTGAACCTGGGCTCCCGGTGTACTGTATTCATGAACTCCTCCGTCAAGCAGGCCCAAAAGGACGGGGCCAGTGTGGAGGATATCTCCGCAGGGCTGTCTATCTCCATTGTGAAAAACGCCATTTACAAGGTGATTCGGGCCGCCTCGGCCGACGACCTGGGCAGGCACATTGTAGTCCAGGGAGGCACCTTCCACAACGATGCAGTACTCCGGGCCTTTGAACAGGAGCTGGGCCGGGAGGTGACCCGCCCCACCATCTCCGGCATCATGGGGGCCTTTGGAGCTGCTCTGGCCGCTCGGGACCTCCATCTGGAAAAAAGTGCTCTGCTCTCTGCCAAGGCCCTGGAGAAATTCACCCACACCGCCCGGCCTGCCACCTGCGGACTGTGCACCAACCACTGCTCTCTCACCGTCAACTCCTTTGACGGAGGCCGCCGTTTTATTTCGGGCAACCGCTGTTCCCGCCCCTTGGGGGAGGCTCCCACACGACTGCCCGATCTGATGCGCTACAAATACAAGAAACTGCGCGCCCTCCAGGGCAAGGGGGCGGGCAGCGGCCTGCGGGGCAAGATTGGTATCCCCTTTGGCCTGAACATGTATGAGAACCTGCCTTTCTGGTTTGAACTGTTCACCCGTCTCAACTTCGAGGTGGTTCTCTCCCCCGAGTCCAGCCGTAAGCTGTACTTAAAGGGTCAGCGCACCATCCCCTCGGACACGGTGTGCTACCCCGCTAAGCTCCTCCACGGCCATGTGGAAGCTCTGGTAGAGGCGGGGGTGGACGCGATCTTCTACCCCTGCATGCCCTACAACTTTGACGAGGGTGTCAGCGACAACAACTACAACTGCCCTGTGGTGGCCTACTACCCCGAGCTGCTTTCGGCCAACGTGCCCGACCTGAAAAAGACTCGCTTTCTCTACCCCTATTTCGGTCTGCACCGCCCCAAGGACTTCACCCGAAAGGCGGGGGACTGGTTCTTCAACGAGTTTCAGGTCCCCCGCAGGGAGACTGCCGCCGCTGTGAAGGCCGCCTACGAGGCTTACAGCGCCTATAAGGAGGATCTGCGCCAGACAGGCGGACGATATATTGACCAGGCACGCCGGGATGGACACCCAATCCTGGTGGTGGCCGGCCGCCCCTACCATATAGATCCGGAGATTAACCACGGCATCAACGATCTGATTACTTCCTACGGGTTTATTCTGATCACTGAGGACGCAGTGGCTTACCTGGAGGACAAGGCGCCCCGCCATGTCCTCAATCAGTGGACTTACCACGCACGGATGTATAATGCGGCCCGGTACGTGTGTACTCAGCCGGACATGGAACTCATTCAGCTGGTCTCCTTTGGCTGCGGCATCGACGCCATTACAGGCGACGAGATGCGCTCCATTCTGGAGGGAGGCGGCAAGCTGTATACCCAGCTGAAAATTGACGATATCAGCAACCTGGGCGCTGTGAGGATCCGTATCCGTTCCCTTATGGCCGCTATCCAGGCCCGAAAGGAACAGTGATTTTCTTCCCCTGCAAGTTCACGTGGCTGGCTGGAAGCCGGCCGCACACCGTCCCGAAAGGAGAACCGCTTATGGCGAAACTGGTATATGACAAGACGGGCCGTCTGCTCTTTACCAAAGAGATGAAGGAGGAGTATACCCTCCTCATGCCCCAGATGCTGCCCGTCCATTTCGGCATGATGCAGAAGCTGCTGCAAAATGCCGGATACAAGGTAGATATGCTCACCACCAACCACCGGGGTATTGTGGACGAGGGACTTAAGTATGTCCACAATGACACTTGTTACCCCGCCCTGCTGGTCATTGGCCAGCTCATTGACGCAGTGAAACACGGGGGCTATGACCCCCACAAGGTGGGGCTGCTCATTACCCAGACCGGCGGCGGCTGCCGGGCCAGCAACTATATCCACCTGCTGCGCAAGGCCCTGGAAAAGGCAGATATGGCTTATATCCCTGTGGTATCTGTGAACCTGTCAGGTTTGGAGAAAAATCCCGGATTCTCTCTCACCCTTCCCTTCATCCGCAAGGCGGTATTCGCCATGATGTATGGGGATATTATTGTTAATGTGGCCAACCAGGTCCGCCCCTACGAGGTAAACCCAGGCCAGACTGATACCATGATTGAAACCTGGTCCCACAAACTGGTGGCCGGTTTTGAGCAAGGCAAGGGCATGAGCCGGAGGCAGATGCGCAGTCTGTTTGATCAGATCTGTGCTGATTTTGCCGCTATTCCTGTCCAGGGGGAGCCTAAAATCCGCGTAGGCGTTGTGGGTGAAATTTATGTCAAATTTGCCCCTCTGGGCAACAATAACCTGGAGAAGTTCCTCCTCTCGGAGGGAGTGGAGCCGGTGGTGCCCGGGTTGACCGACTTTATCATCTTCAAGATCTTTAACCGGGTTTCCGACGTCAATCTTTACGGCGGAAAGTGGCTAAAGAAAGTAGCCTGCCGCGCCTTCATGGCCTACATTGAAGGCTGTCAACGGGACATGATTGCCGCCCTGGAGCGCTCCGGCCGTTTCCGCGCCCCGGGTACCTTCCAGGATCTGCACAAGCTGGTTCACGGCTATCTGGGCGATGGCAACAAGATGGGGGAGGGCTGGCTGCTCACCGCTGAGATGCTGGAGCTCATCCATTCCGGCACCAACAACATTGTCTGTACCCAGCCCTTCGGCTGCCTGCCCAACCATATTGTGGGCAAGGGTATGATCCGCAAGCTGAAGGATGACTACCCCTACAGCAACATTGTAGCCATTGACTATGACCCTGGTGCCACCAAGATTAACCAGGAGAACCGCATTAAGCTGATGCTGGCCAATGCCAAGGGACTGGCCCATCAGGAGGACGCCGCCGGACACCGGGAGTCCCAGCCCGAGGTTGCTCCCCAGTTGGCTCATGCTCACAGCTGAATCGGCCCTTATGACCGCAAAAAGGAAGCGCCCCAAAAGGCGCTTCCTTTTTCTATTTACCAGGGCTTCAGCCGGATATTCATATCTGCCGGCCCGTTGATACCCGCCACCTTTCCGGAGGCGGTATACTGCCACATCTGGTAGTCGTAGTAAAATTGGGGCGTTGGGCCGTACTCCGCAATCCAGAAAGGATACTCTCCCAGTCCATCCAACTCGTAAATGAGACAAGCAATGTATCGGTTGAAGTAAATCATGGGCTGATAGCCTGCCGCCTCCACCTCCTGACAGAAGGCGTTTGCCATGGCAGTCACCATGGTCGTGCTCACTCCATCTGTACGAGCATCATCATAGTCGATGTTCTCCCAGTCGAAGACTACCGGGCCATCAAAGTCATGCTCCTTCAGCAGCCCCAACAGGAACCTGGCCTCTTCCCTGGCCTCCTCTACAGTAATGGCTTGTGAGAAAAAATACACCCCGATCTCCAGTCCTGCGGCGGCGGCCCCTCGCATATTATTGTCAAATTGCGTGTCCTCAAAGACCTTCCCGCTACCGTAGTATCGTCCCCCGGCCCGTATCATGGCAAAATCAATGCCATCCCCAGCTACTGCCTTCCAGTCGATGACCCCTTGGTGGTAGGATACGTCCACCCCCAGGCTGGCGGTTACACCTCCACCGGTATAGGTCATCCGATCCCCCTTCCGCACAAAAGCATTGGGGTCATAGCTGCTCACCGGCACACCCTCCAGCACTTGAAGAGTATAAGAACCTAAAGTAATGTACCCCTCACTACTCTCTCGCTGGGCATACTGCATGATCTGCCACACAATGGCGCTCAGTTCCGCCCGGGTAATGGAGGAATCAGGGTTAAACACCCTCTTGCCACCCTCCCAACTTCCGGCAATGACCCCCAGCCGGTACAAGGCAGTCAAATATCCGTCATCCGCATCGGAAAAGGGGCTGGCCAATACAATGGGGGTCAATCCCAATGCCTTGGCGGCCAGACGGGCAATAAATCCCCGGGACACCTCCCCGTCCAGATTAGTGGGAACCTCCCCCCGGGTCAACCAACCCTTGGACACGGCATATTCCGCGTAGCCTGAGGCATAATGTCCTCCCTGGGCAGGCAGACGGGTACCGCTCCCGGCGGCCTTCATCACCATGAGAATCGCCTCCCCGGCCCGAGTGACATCTGTGGGACCAAACCGTCCATCGTCATAGCCGGCCACTACGTCCTGTGCATTCAGTGCACACACATAGGGGTAATACCATTGACTGTCCTCCACATCTGGGAAGGGACAGAGGTAGGTTTCCGGTAGTTGGGGGGGCTGGGCGGCCAAAACTGACGGGACGGCCAGGGCCGCAGCTGTAGCTACAGCCAGCATATGTACCAATGTCCGTCTTGGAAATAAGTGCATGTTGTAAAGTCCTCTCTTTTCCTCTGGTATTCCAGGTGCCCTTTTCTCGCTCAGGCCGCCTTAGGCACCCACTGGCAGCACAGTTTATTATAGCAGTCTAACCCCCTCTATCGCAACAAATGGCTGGCAATTGCCCCGTGGTAATATCTGTACTGCCCTTGCATATCTGCCCACCTGCTGCTATAGTAATAGCTGTGGGTATACCGAATCATCACTCAGACAGGAGGGCTTCGCCGTGCACATTCCTTCGTGCAATACGACACAGCTGGATCTGGTGTGTTTTGATGCCGCCTTGGAGGAAGCCAGCCGCCCAAACCCCTACTATGATATTACAAAGTGGCTATATGTTCCGAATTTCTACTCTGAGTATCGCTATATCCTGGGTACCAGAGGCGAGAAACCGCTTATCTGCGTGGGCATCAACCCCTCCACCGCGGCCCCCGACGCCCTGGACAACACCCTCAAGTCGGTGGAACGGGTGGCTCATCACAACGGCTACGACAGTTTTCTCATGTTCAACGTCTATGCCCAACGGGCCACCAGACCGGATGATATGGAGCCTATATGTAATCAGGCGCTTCACCAGGAAAATCTGAAGGCTTTTGACTACCTGCTTTCCCTGGGGCGCAGAGGCCAGCCTGCCGTGTGGGCGGCCTGGGGAGCCATTGTGGAAAAACGGGACTACCTCCCTGGCTGTATCCTGGACTTAGTACATCTGGGAGAGGTGCGAAACGCCCGGTGGTTTACTGCTGGGCAGCGCTCTAAGAAGGGTCACCCCCATCACCCCCTGTACCTGCGAAAGGACAGCCCCCTGGAGCCATTTGACCCCAAGAAGTACTTAAAAGATATCTTTCACAAAGATTAAAAGGAGGAAATATCATGATCGTAACCACAACTCCCTCCGTAGAAGGGCGACACATCGCCCAGTACAGGGGTATTGTATTCGGCGAAGTTATTTCAGGCGTCAATGTTTTCAAGGATTTTGCCGCTGGGCTGAGCAACTTCTTTGGCGGCCGCTCCGGCACCTATGAGGATGAGCTGGCTGCCGCCCGAACCACCGCCCTGCGGGAATTGGAGGAACGTGCCGCAGCCTTGGGGGCCAATGCCGTGGTAGGTGTAGATATTGATTACGAGGTGCTGGGCTCTGACAATGGGATGTTGATGGTGACAGCCAGCGGAACAGCTGTGGTACTGGAGTGACAAATAACCCACGGGAACCTCTTGTAAGGTTCCCGTGGGTTTATTCTCCTTATCATCGCCTGTGCGGCCCAGCTAGATTTGCTTTTAACTCCTCCCGCAGACTTAGCGCCCGGGCAACATGGTAATTGACCACCGTGTTTTCTACGCTGGTGCCCTGCACAGGACAATGCTCCGCTACAGCTGCCCCCAGCGCACGCAGTGCTTTCCGGTTTTCCTCGTTTAAGCAGCCCAACCTCTCCATGTTCCGCAGCGTGGCCAACTCTACCAACAGTTCTTGAGCAGTATCGCCGCAGTTCTTCAGTTGCTGCAACACCCGCTTCTGTCGCTTCCGACGCCAAAGGCGCTGTTGGGAAAAGAGAACTAACTGCCCCTCCAAGGTCTCCAGCTTATCTTCAATCATATCTGTCTGAGGAAGCTGATTGTCTCCATCAAACATCTCCTGTAAAAATAAGATGAGATCCTCGTCCAGCCCTGCTATGGTCCTTCGGATCTTGCGGCTGTTGTCATAAGGAAAAATCAGAGTGTTCACCAGCATTCCGATCCCCAGCCCAATCGCCGTATCCCAGAGCCGGCCGGTGGAATAGGTCAGTGCCTCCACCTCGGGATTCAAACATACATTGACCAGCACAATACATGGCAGTACCGGCACAAGCTTAAATCGAAAATGCTGATAGCTTGTTAAAATTACAATAATTCCTATGCCTACCGCCAGCATGTCCGGAACATTCAATGCTGTCATGGCCAGAGCTAACAAAACGCCCACTGTCACGCCGCAAATCTGCGTCAGACAGGCCAACAGGGAAGCAGTAAAAGTAGGTGCTACCGCTGAAATAGCACCAATGGTGGCAAAAACTACTTTAGCTGGACTTGCCCCGTACTGCTCCACCACCAGCAGTGCCAAAATGACGGCCAGAGCCGTTTTCACTGTGCGCATGCCCACCGGACTTTTCCAGGACCTCATGCTCTCCACCTCTTTTCCCGGATAGTATGTGCGTAGAAAAATAAATAAAAAAGAAAGGAACAGCTTCCTGTCCCTTTCTTTGTGTTGGCGTTACCTATTTTCCCGGTCCGTCTCCAGACAAGTATCTTCGGCAGAAGCGAGCTTAACTTCCGTGTTCGGAATGGGAACGGGTGGACCCTCGCCCTAATCAACACCAACTGTACTTTCTTTCTGAAAAGAAAGTAAGCAAAGAAAACCAAATTGCTTTTCTCTCCTTACCGTCTTTTCAACAGTAAGTATTATATCCGCTTTTTGTGAATTGTCAAGTTACTTTTTCAGGAAAAGTGGTGACCCGTACGGGAATCGAACCCATGTTTGCGGCGTGAGAGGCCGCCGTCTTAACCGCTTGACCAACGGGCCATGTGGTGCGCCTTCAGGGATTCGAACCCGGGACCCACTGATTAAGAGTCAGTTGCTCTACCAACTGAGCTAAAGGCGCAT
>CALWYD010000053.1 GCA_944385675.1 uncultured Oscillospiraceae bacterium | reverse complement strand
AATTTTTTTGGCAATAAGGTTCCAATCAGCCATGATTGTTCACTCCTTCCGATTTTGCGTTTGCATTCGGTCGCTTCTGCCGGATGGCAGACAGAATTTCCGCCAAATCTCCTTGCAGATACAGGCTTCGTCCCCGCAGATGCTCCGGCGCATGGGAGGCCTCTTTGTTGAGACAGGCGTAAAAAACATTTTCGTTTCTGGCAGTCAATTCCCAGAAGGGCAATTTGATGATGCTGGGCGTCATCTCCCCCACGCCCAGCTCCAACAGCAGGATATTTTTTCCGGTCTGCTCC
This sequence comes from uncultured Oscillospiraceae bacterium, assembly GCA_944385675.1. Lineage (GTDB taxonomy): Bacteria > Bacillota > Clostridia > Oscillospirales > Oscillospiraceae > Lawsonibacter. Next base: position 2,556 of record CALWYD010000053.1, on the reverse strand, counting down.
AGCAGCCAGTGCCGAAGAAAAGCATGGTAGCGGTCCAGCTGCGCCTTCCAGGCACGTCCCTCCAGAAAGGTGTCATCCCGCACCCAGGGTACCAGTACCCGGCCGCAGTCCCGGCAGCGGGGAACATCTTCCTCCGACAGGCGCACACCGTTCAGGCGGCTGGTCAGCTCCTTCACCAGTCCACGGTTCTCCCAAATTTCATCCCGGCAAGGCTGGCTGCATTGGCAATAGCCAAAATCACCCTGAAAGGCGCAGATCTGTTCCTTGGGAAACACTCGGAAAAACTGCCGGTCCACATTGGTGGTCAGAACAAAGGCAGGTTTGTCCGCAACAAGCGCCTGTAGATCCAAATATGGCTGCCCCGTGGGGGCTTCCCACATGAAGCGGATATATTGGCTGTAATATCCCCACTGCTCTCCATAGCTGGAAAAGCAGTAGTAGAACCCTGCCAGCGGGGAGGTAAATCCATACTGTTCCCGAAAGGGAGCCAACGCCTCCGAAATTGCCGGGGACCAGTGGTAGTGGTCGTATCCGGCGGCGCTGGACAGGCCGGAGCCACCGCCGATCACGATGGCATCCGCCTGGTCGATGCGTTCAGCAAGTTCCTGCATTGCCGCCTGTCTGCCACCGCTCATGAATTGACGTCTCCGTTTTCCATGGTGTTCCGTGCGTCCCGCAGTACATTGCCGATGTCGGCTACGATGGTCATACCTTTGTCCTCCAGCTGCTTGGGCAGAAAGTCGTATTTGTCGTTGACGCCGATATACCGGGCATGGGGGAAACTGAGCGTCAGATTCCAGAAGGGTTCCTGGATGAACATGGGCGTCATGCGGCCCACACCCAACTCTAAAAAGAGGATGTTTTTCTCCTTGTGCTCCAGCACATAGCGGGAGATTTTTTCATACTGTTCCTCATACTTCTTGCCCTGCAGGAAGTTCCCGTATCCACGCACCCAAGGGAAGGCCTCGCCGCCGCAGTGAGGGCACCGGGGGATCATCTCTGCCGGGATGGTTGTGCCCTCCCCCATCGCCTCCATCATTTCCTCCACCGGCTTCACGGCGTCCCAGGTGTCGTCGGTGCAACAGGCGGCACACTGGAAGAAGCGGTGATCCCCCTGGATCTCCGCCACCTTGTTCTCCGGGTAAAGCTTGATGAACTGCGTGTCCTGGTTGGTGGTCAATACAAAGAAATCTTTCCCCTTTAACAGAGCGTCCAGATCAAGATAGGGCTGACGCACCGGGGCGGTCTGGGTGGTGTGCAGGAAGGTGGCAAGATACGCCCAGAAATCCGCCCGGTCCTTCCATTGGTACATCATCCCGTCAAAAGCTCCCTTAAAATGATACTTCGCTGCAAACTTTCCAAAATATTTGCGGAAGGAAGCGTTGTCCTCATAGTAGAAGTCCCCGCCTCCAGCGGCGGACAGGCCGGAGGCTCCGCCCACCACCACACAGTCGGCGGTTTTGATCTGATGCACGAGGCTCTGGATTTGCTCCTGATACGGCATCTGCTTTTTGTCCGAAAGCTGATAAGGTGTGCCGCCGGAAGCATAAACATGGTAGTATCGGGAGTAATTCATTTGGGTCTGCATGACCAAATCTTCATAGAAACTCATAGTCGCCATTCCTTTCAAACGGATGTTATTTTTATTTTTACTTCAACCTATCTTATCACCAGCTTGCGTCCGTGTCAACATGCTGTTATAATAAAACTAACATCAAAGAGAAATGGGGGATCATAAAATGAAATACCCTACCAAGCTCAGTGACGCCGTTCATATTTTGGCTTTCATTGCTCTGCACCCGGAAGAGGTACTCACCAGCGAAAAGATTGCGGAGAGTATCCAGACCAACCCAGCCTATGTGCGCCAGCTCATGTCCGCCCTGCGGAAAGGCGGGCTGCTCACCAGCGTGAGGGGGCACCCACGCCCCGCGCTTGCGAAAGAGCCCTGCCAGATCACGCTGCTGGACGCCTATCGAGCGGTGGAGGGGGACAAGCCCCTGCTCCATCAGGATACCCATACCAACCCCGCCTGCGGCGTGGGGGTGAACATCCAGCTGGTGCTGCGGGACTGCTACGATCTGGTACAGGCCAGAGCAGAGGAGGCCATGCGCAGCATCACCTTGCAGGAAATTTTGGATCGTTACACGGAAAAACTCTCCCATTTGGGCAAAAAGGATTTCTGAATGGACGATACAAGCCCTTTTTACCGGACTATACTGGGAACCAGAAAGACCGATACCCCGTATGGGTGTCCTACTTTCCGGTAAAGGAGGTTTCAGAAAATGCAGGAAAAGTACAATGTCACAGGCATGACCTGTGCTGCCTGCCAGGCGAGGGTACAGAAAAGCGTAGCTCACCTGAACGGCGTGCAGGACTGCAATGTCAATCTGCTGAAAAACAGTATGGTGGTGACCTATGACGACCAGACCGTAAACAGCGGCCAGATCATCGCCGCCGTGGAGAAGGCGGGCTACGGCGCGTCTCTCCAGCAGGCCAAAGGGAAATCGGCGGCCCAGGCTGTTTCCCCGGTGGATACAGCAAAAAAGGAATACGAAA
>CALWYD010000052.1 GCA_944385675.1 uncultured Oscillospiraceae bacterium | reverse complement strand
CGGCGTCATGTACGGTGCGGTGGACTTCTACCGGGCCTGCAAGGCGGCGGGCATTAAGCCCATCATCGGCTGTGAGGTCTATGTGGCGCCCCGGGGGCGCACCCGGTTCCAGAAGGTCCATGAGTTTGACGCCGACTCCCGGCATCTGGTTCTCCTGTGCCGGAACGAGGAGGGTTACCGGAACCTGTCCTACATGGTGTCCCAAGCCTTTCTGGAGGGGTTCTACATCAAGCCCCGCATTGATCTGGAGTTGCTGCGGGAGCGCTGCGGAGGGCTGATTGCTTGCTCCGCATGCCTGGCTGGGGAGCTGCCGAAGCTGTTATTGGCAGGGGAGTATGACCAGGCCAAAGCGGTGGCCCTGGAGATGCGGGAGCTGTTTGGAGAAGATGGCTACTACCTGGAGCTGCAGGACCACGGCATCCCTGCCCAGCGGCAGGTGAACGCTGGGCTGATCCGGATTCACGAGGAGACCGGCATCCCCCTCATCGCCACAAACGATGCCCACTATTTGCGCCGGGAGGACGCAGAGACCCAGGACATCCTCATGTGTATCCAGATGGGCAAGACACTGGACGACCCGGGACGGATGAAGTTTGAGACCCAGGAGTTTTATGTAAAGTCCGAGCAGGAGATGGCCTCCCTTTTTCCCCAGTATCCGGAAGCGCTGGAGAATACACAGAAAATTGCCCAGCTATGCAACGTGGAATTTGAGTTTGGAACCTACCATCTGCCTCAATTCCAACTGCCCCAGGGCTATTCCGACGGGTATGCCTACTTTGAGAAGTTGTGCCTGGACGGTTTTGCCCGCCGCTATCCGGACAAGCCTTCCGACTACTTAAAACAGCTGCGCTATGAGATGGACATGATTCGGAAGATGGGCTTTGTGGACTACTTCCTGATTGTCTCTGACTTTATCGCCTTTGCCAAAGGCAGAGGTATTCCGGTGGGGCCGGGTCGAGGCTCCGCTGCGGGATCCATGGTGTCCTACTGTCTGAACATCACCGATGTGGAGCCCATGAAGTATCACCTCTATTTCGAGCGCTTCCTCAACCCGGAGCGGGTGTCCATGCCCGATATTGACATCGATTTCTGCATCCGCCGGCGCCAGGAGGTGATTGACTATGTCAATCAAAAATATGGGGCCGACCATGTGGCCCAGATTGTGACCTTTGGCACAATGGCCGCCAGGGCAGCGGTACGGGATGTGGGCAGAGTAATGGGCGTTCCCTACGCGGAGGTGGATGCCCTGGCCAAGCAGATACCCAGCGGGCCCGGGGCGTTACACATCACCCTGGAGGAGGCCTTGAAGCTGTCCAAGCAGCTGCGGGACTCCTATGAGGGAGACGGGCGGGTAAAAAAGCTCATTGACACCGCCATGGCCATCGAGGGGATGCCCCGCAACACCTCCACCCACGCGGCCGGCGTGGTCATTACCAGCCGCCCGGTGTGCGACTATGTGCCCCTGGCCACCAACGACGGCCTGCCTGTCACCCAGTACATTATGACCACCCTGGAAGAACTGGGTCTTTTGAAGATGGACTTTTTGGGGCTGCGGAATCTGACTATCCTGGATGACGCAACAAAAATGGTGCAGAGCAAGGAACCCGGCTTTACAGTGAAGGACATTCCGGAGAATGACCCGGAGACTATGGCCATGCTCTCTGAGGGCCGCACTTCCGGGGTGTTTCAGATGGAGTCGGCAGGCATGACCGGAGTGTGCCTGGGACTGAAGCCCCAGAATATTGAGGATATCACCGCCATCATCGCCCTGTACCGTCCCGGCCCCATGGATTCCATTCCCCGGTTTATTGCCTGCAAGCAGAACCCGGAGCAAATTACCTATAAACACCCCTCCCTGGAGCCAATTTTGTCCAACACCTACGGCTGCATTGTCTACCAGGAGCAGGTGATTCAGATTTTTCAGCAGCTGGGCGGCTACTCCCTGGGCCAGGCAGATATGGTGCGTCGGGCCATGTCAAAAAAGAAGGTAAAGGACATCCAGCGGGAGCGAGAGGCTTTCCTCCATGGGGATCCCCAGCGCCACATTGCAGGCTGTGCGGCCAACGGTATCCCGGAAGGGGTGGCGGAGAGCATATACGATGAGATCTATGACTTTGCCAACTACGCCTTCAATAAGGCCCACGCCGTGTGTTATGCAGTGGTGGCCTACCAGACCGCCTGGTTTAAGTGCCACCACCCCAGGGAGTATATGGCTGCTCTGCTTACCTCAGTGCTGGATTCCACAGAAAAGGTCGCCGAGTACATTGCCGAGTGCCGCTCTATGGGGATCGAGATGCTCCCTCCCGATGTGAACGAGTCAAGAGCTGATTTTACTGTGGTGAAGGAAGGTATCCGGTTTGGCTTGGTGGCCTTGAAGGGAGTGGGCCGTTCCTTTATAAACGGCTTGCTGGCAGAGCGTGAAAAGGGAGGACCCTTTACAGACTTCATGGATTTCTGTGACCGGATGTTTGACCAGGATCTCAACCGGAGGGTAATTGAGAGCCTGATTAAATCCGGCGCCTTTGACCGCATGGGCAGCCGCCGCTCCCAGTTGATGCAGGCGTATGGCCAGGTGCTGGACGGCATCGCGGCCAGCCGCAAGCGGAATGTAGAGGGGCAGATGGATCTCTTTGGCCTGGCGGCCCAGGAGGAGGGGAGAGAGGAACAGCTTGTGCTGCAGCTTCCGGATCTGCCCGAATACACCCTGCAGGAGCTGATGAGCATGGAGAAGGAGACCACCGGTCTCTATCTCTCCGGCCACCCCATGGACCAGTACCGGGAGATTGCCCGGCAGAGGGGGGCGGTGACCATCGGTTCCATTCTGGGGGATTTCCAGCGGGAGGATGGGCCCAGAGAGTACCAGGACAACCAGCGGGTGTCTGTAGCGGGCGTCATCTCCACCTATAAGACCCGCACTACCCGGAATAATACCCTGATGGCCTATGTCAATCTGGAGGATGACACGGGGACCATGGAACTGCTGTGCTTTTCCCGGGTTTTGGAGGAGAGCGGCAGCTACATCCGGGAGAACCACGCTATTTTGGCCCAGGGCAAGATATCCATCCGAGATGAGAAGGAACCTCAGCTGATGGTTGACGCCATAAGGCCACTGGGGGAGCCCCCCGGCGGGCCCGGGCAGCCGGCAGAGACATTGTACCTGCGCTTGCCTAGCCGGGAGGACCCCAGGCTGAGAAAAGTGCGATTGGCCCTGTCCTTTTTCCCCGGTGAGAGCCAGGTGGTGCTGTACTTCCAGGACTGCAAAAAGCGGGTGGGCTCCCGCTGCCAGATCCACCCCGCCCTGCTGAAAGACTTGCAGGAGCGGCTGGGGGAGGAGAATGTAGTGGTAAAATAATGCCCCGCTTCCCACAAGATAAAATAGACAAAAAATCCCCGGGGGGTTGACGGGGAAGGAGCGCAGCGGTATAATTACCTTGTAATCCGGTAGGTAAGGCTACCACAGGGATATGGGTCGCTGCCGCAAAGAGATGGAGACATCTCCCGTTGGTTTGAACAGGTCCTGTCGAATACAAGGCAGAATCTAATGCGATTTCACCGCCCTGTGATGCTAAAGCTTGTACGGTGGCATGAAATCGTCGTGAAAACACGCGTGCCGCTGTGCGGCACGCGTGTTTTTGTCTACTGGCCAACTGACAAGAAAAAGTGAGGTGAACATTCTATGGACAGCGGCAGTCGAGGTCCCGGCAAATCAGGCAATATAATACCTGTCGGTGTCCGTAGGGCTGGGCACTGACCTCCGGCGTGGTTTGCCAGACCGCCCTGTCACGAAGGGCGAGACCCAACTTCGCGGACAAG
>CALWYD010000051.1 GCA_944385675.1 uncultured Oscillospiraceae bacterium | reverse complement strand
TCTTTATGGGGCTAGGGGCAATGACGGACTTTGGTCCTCTGCTGGCTAACCCCCTGTCTCTGCTGCTGGGCGCTGCCGCTCAGCTGGGCATCTTCACCGCCTTCCTGCTGGCCCTGGCCCTTGGTCCTCTCACCGGCGGCCTGATTGAGTTTAATCCTGCTGAGGCTGCCGCCATTGGCGTTATTGGTGGCGCGGACGGCCCCACGGCTATTCTGACGGCCTCTAAACTGGCCTCTGAGCTGTTGCCTGCCATTGCCATTGCAGCTTACTCCTACATGGCGCTGATCCCCATGATTCAGCCTCCCGTTATGAAGCTGCTCACCACCAAGGAGATGCGCAAGGTCAAGATGACTCAGCTGCGTACCGTTTCCAAGACAGAGAAGATTATCTTCCCCATCGCAGTGACCATCTTCGTTATCCTGCTGGTGCCTGATACCGCGCCTCTTATCGGTATGTTTATGCTGGGCAACCTGTTCCGTGAGTGCGGCGTCACTGATCGTCTCAGCGACACTGCCCAGAACGCCCTGATGAATATCGTCACTATCCCTCTGGGCCTGTCTGTAGGCAGCAAGGCAATCTTTAACAAGTTCCTCACCTTCCAGACAGTGTCTGTCATCATCCTTGGTCTGACGGCCTTCCTGCTGTCCACCGCTGGCGGTGTGCTGCTGGGTGACCTGATGTACGTTCTGACCAAGGGCAAGGTCAACCCCCTCATCGGTTCCGCGGGTGTTTCTGCTGTGCCTATGGCCGCCCGTGTGTCCCAGGTGGTAGGCCAGAAAGAGAATCCGTCCAACTTCCTGCTGATGCATGCCATGGGCCCCAATGTGGCCGGCGTGATCGGTTCCGCTGTTGCCGCGGGCTTCCTGATCAGGGTCTTCGGCGGTTAAGATATTCCGCATATTATTCTGCTCCGTCTCCCCCTCTTGGGGGAGACGGAGTTTTTTCTTGCCCTTGGGGCAGGCACTCCTGTCGGGGTGTAAACATAAACTGAAGCGGGGTGATATCGTAAGTGTTGCCGTGGCCGCTGAATTAGTTGGCCCGGAGACCAGGAATCACTCCGAGGCAGCCCTCATGTCCACACCTGAAGGGGGTTCCCGGAATCCTCGTGATTGTGGAGGCCACAGACATTATGTTGGTATTGAGCCGCCGCGTAGAACATGCCATGTAAAGATGGCACCCCCGGGGGAATTCGGGGGAGAGGGAGGAAATATGAATCTTCGTGTCTGCCTGCTTAAAGAAAATGACTGCTACAAAGCGGGGCGAAAGCTGATGCCTAAAGGGGTAATGGTTCACTCCACCGGGGCTAACAACCCCTGGGTGAGCCGGTATGTGCCTGGGGATGATATTCTGGGCTATAACCAGGGGAACAGCCACTGGAACCAGCCGGGTATCAGCAAATGTGTCCATGCCTTTGTGGGTAAATTTGCCGATGGAAGCGTGGGGGCAGTGCAGACCCTGCCCTGGACTATGCGGGGCTGGCACTGCGCCAGCGGCAGCAAGGGAAGTGGAAACAACACCCATATTTCTTTTGAAATATGTGAGGACAATTTGACAGACCGTTCCTATTTTCAAAAAGCATATGCCCAGGCGGTGGAGCTGACAGCCTATCTATGCAAAGAGTACGGACTGGATCCGCTGGAAGATGGGGTGGTTATCTGCCACCAGGAGGGGTATCAGCGGGGCATAGCCAGCAACCACGCCGATGTGCTCCACTGGTTTCCAAAATTCGGAAAGACCATGGATGATTTCCGCACGGATGTGAGCCGAAAGATGGAGGAGGGGGAAGAAGTGACTCAGGAACAGTTTGACAAGATGATGGAGGACTACCTGGCCCGGCAGGCCAAGAAGGCGGCCACCATGCCGGAGCTGCTGGAAGAGGCCAGGGCCATGGGCCTCACCGACGGCAGCCGGCCCCGGTCCTTTGTCACCCGGGAGGAGTGCGCCGTCATGGCCCGGGCGGCGGCCAAAGTGTAGCACCACCAGTAACACCACCAATAACACCAAATTCCTCCCAATTTCGCCCAGAGGGCGTTTGGCAGAGGAATACAAAAAAGCCCCGGATGCCTTGAATTTACAAGGTTTCCGAGGCTTTTTTATCTGGTACGCCCGAAGGGACTCGAACCCCCAACATTCAGAACCGGAATCTGACGCTCTATCCATTGAACTACGGGCGCATCTTCATTTGCGCTCCGTTATTATAGCAGGATTTTACGCAGTTGTAAAGGGGGAATTTTCCCCCGATGCCTCCAACCAAATAATTTGCTCGGGCGGCGGAGTCAGACCACAGGCCGCCGCCATCCAGCCCTCACCATTGTAACTCCGAAACCACAGATCCTCAAAAAAATAGAGGGTCTTGTCTGCACGGGGGATGGGGACGGAGATGGAAGACAGGCGCTCCCGAAGGCCGGTGCCGGTGTATTTGACTCGGCTCTCCTTCAAAGCCCATAGCAGAGAGAAGGCGTCCCAAACACCAGACTGCTGCTTCAACCATGTCAGCTCTTCCTCAGAACACACCCGCTGGGGCAGGTTTTCCCGCCAGTTTTTTATTATTTGAATATCCACTCCCACAGGACTGTCATCCAGAGCGCACAGGGCCAGGGAGCCGCTGTGACTGAGGTTAAACTGCCGTGTGTCCAGACCCACAAAATAGGGCTTTCCCAGGGAGGTGCGTTCTATTTCGGGCAGTGGTTTCAGATTCCACTGTTCCTGTACTGCCCGGCTCAGAAGCTGGTAGGCTTGCCCGCGGCAGGACAATCCGCTGCTTCCATATATCACCATGGCCTCTGCCCACCCCTTGCAGATATAGTTTCTGTTATTATACCAGGGCGCAGGGCAGACGTCTATTCATTTTTCAGCAAGGAATTTGGAACCAGGCACTGGCACTGGACAGGTCTACAAACAGAATGTGGTCCGGAGGGGCCAGAGTGAAAACCGCAATCATGGCGCCCACAATTACGGTCAACGCAAAAGGCAACATCCACTTTACGCCTTGGAAGGGGCCGGAAAACTGTGTGGGGAGCCAGAAGCCAAGGCCCATTACCAGCACATAGATGGCAAAATCCACCCACATGGCCTCTCCGCTCAGGGTGATGTGGTAAAGGTACCCCAACAGCAGCATCAGAGCGCACAGGCCGGGCAGCACCAACAGCCAGGGACGTATACCGCCTGGCCTGCCCCGGTTGAGCCAAAAGGCGGCCAGCAGATAGGGCCAATAGACCAATTTAACATGTTCCCATAAGCTCTCGTTGATTGGGGAGAGCAGAGCGCTGATGGAGCCCGGGAGGTACTGGTAGAGAAAATGCAGCGCACCACCCAACAAAATGGTAACCAGCGCCGTCCACAACAGCGTCTTTTTTCCATAATACACCACACATCACCTCTCTCACAATGTATGCAAAACAGTGTCTGCCCATGCGTAACGGGCATAATTTCCTTGGTTAAGGAGAGACTAATGGACGCAAGTTTTCTGTTTGAGGTGATTTCTGATGAATATGACCAATGAGGAATATGGAAGGTTGGTGGACAGCTATTCCACGCCCTCTCCTCTGATAAAAAATGGAGTGTGGGCTTTCCTGGTGGGTGGTACCATCTGTACGGCAGGACAGCTTTTATCCAATCTGTACCAGAATTGGGGTTTGGATCAAGAACAGGCCGGGACGGCGGTCTCAATTACGCTCATCCTGGCCGCCGCCCTGCTCACCGGTCTGGGATGCTTTGATGAACTGGCCAAACACGCTGGGGCGGGCACCCTGGTACCCATTACCGGGTTTGCCAATGCCATGGTATCTCCCGCGCTGGAGTTCAAAAGCGAGGGGCTGGTCACCGGAACGGCGGCAAAGTTGTTTGTGGTAGCTGGCCCGGTGCTGGTGTACGGCATTAGTGCCAGCGTCATATATGGACTCATCCTCATTTTGCTGGGGGCAGCCTGATGCGTGTTATTTGCCTTTCCCGCGGTGCTGTGCTATGATACAAGATACGGACGGGCGATTGTGCGTCCCGGGCCGTAATCTGTTGTCTGTGAGGTCGCCGTCCATGGAGAAATTATATGAAGCCGATCCCTATCTCACACACTTTACTGCTCAGGTAGAGGCCTGCTCCCCAGGAAAAGGGGGTTACTGGGTGGTGCTTAACCGTACCGCCTTTTACCCTGAGGGGGGCGGTCAGCCCTGGGACACCGGCACACTGGGAGGAGCCCGGGTTTTAGAGGTCCATGAGCGGGAGGGGCAGGTAATCCATATCTGCAGCTCTCCTCTGGAGCCCGGTAGCCGTGTGGAGGGAGAGATCGACTGGGAGCGCCGGTTTGACCTGATGCAGAACCACTCGGGAGAACACATTGTCTCAGGGATTGCCCATGCCAAGTGGGGGTGCGATAACGTAGGGTTCCACATGGGGGAGGAAGTAATCACCATTGATTTCAACTGCCTGCTGAATGAGAAGCAGCTACAGGAGCTGGAGGAGGCGGCCAACCGCTACATCTGGCAGGATCAGACGGTATGCGTCTCCTATCCCTCTCGGGAAGAACTGCGCACCCTGGAGTACCGCAGCAAAAAAGAGATTGCCGGGCAGGTTCGCATCGTCACCTTTCCGGGGGCGGACACCTGTGCCTGCTGCGGCACCCATGTTTCCTCAGCTGGACAAATTGGCCTTGTAAAACTGCTGTCCGCACAGAAGTTCCGGGAAGGCGTGCGCATTGAGCTGGTGTGCGGGGGACGGGCCATGGGGTATATGAATAAGATTATCGCCCAAAATCACCAGGTATCCACCCTCCTGTCTGCCAAGCCGTTTGAAACGGGTGGGGCCGTCAGACGTATGCTGGAGGAAAACGGAGCCTTAAAGTCCCGTGTCTATGCCATGGAGGAGAGCTACTTTCAAACCTTAGCTCAGGCCAGTGCCGGGGTGGAGAACCCGGTTGTGTTTGAAGAGGGACTGTCTCCGGATGGGCTGCGCAGGTTGTGCGACGCTCTGCTCCAGGTATGTTCCGGACAATGTACCTGCTTCTCCGGGGGAGACAATACGGGCTACAAATACGCCATCGGCCTGCGGGGCGGGGATCTGCGGGCTTTTACCAAGCGCCTCAATCAGGCCCTCGGGGGCCGGGGCGGGGGAAAACCGGATTTTGTGCAGGGTTCTGTGACAGCCACCCAAGAGGAGATTAGGGCATTTTTGGCCGCAGCTCCCTCCCGCTTGGACAGAGACAATTCATAAGGGGTGCCCATGGAGTACACAGTTTATCAGCTGCTATGGTTTTTTCTAATTGATTCTTTCCTCGGGTGGATTCTGGAGACCGCGTTGGCTGCAGCAAAAAAACGGCGGTTGCTCAACCGGGGCTTTCTCAATGCCCCCTTCTCCCCCATTTATGGTGTGGGTGGCGTGCTGTTTTCCCTCTTTTTACCAGAGCTGCGATCCGCCCCGTTTTTTCTCTTTCTCCTAGGCGCCATCATTGCCACTGGACTGGAGTTGCTTACTGGTATTTTGCTGGAACACATCTTTGGCCAAAAGTGGTGGGACTATTCTCAGGAGAAGTTTCAGTTTGAGGGACATATCTGCCTAAAATATTCGATTCTCTGGGGTCTGTTGGCTCTGCTGTCCGTTTTTGCAGGGAACCCCATTCTGGCCGCTGTGGTTGGTTTCATCCCAAAAACAGTGGGAAACATTGCCCTTTTGGTTATGTTTTGCCTTCTGGGGGCCGATCTGTTTACCTCGTTGGCGGCCCTATTTCAGTTGAATGGCAGCTTGAAGGATCCAGGGCAGATATCCCGACGGCTTGCCCGGATTACCAGGGCGCTGGACAATGCGGTGACTCGCTCTGTGCAGCGCCGCATGGCTCGTGCCTATCCCAATTTGGAGCGGGAACGTCTGGCCCAGTCCACTGCCCGCCGCCGTTCTGCTGCCCGCCCAGCCGCTGTGTTTGCCCAGGGCTGCTCCTTTTATAAACTAGTGGGGCTGTTTTTTATCGGCTCCGTTTTGGGGGACGTGATTGAGACCCTATTTTGCCGGGCTACAACCGGAGTTTGGATGAGCCGCAGCAGTGTGGTCTATGGCCCCTTCTCTGTTGTCTGGGGATTGGGCGCCGTGCTGCTCACTGCGGTGCTATACAAATACCGCAACCGAAGTGACAGCTATATTTTTCTCATTGGAACAGTGGTAGGAGGGGCTTACGAGTACATATGCTCCGTGTTTACGGAGTTGGTCTTTGGCACAGTGTTCTGGGATTACAGCCATTTATCCTTTAACCTGGGGGGACGCATCAATCTTCTCTACTGCTTTTTCTGGGGTATTGCCTCGGTGGTGTGGCTGAAGCTGATCTACCCCCGCCTGTCAGGCTGGATTGAAAAAATCCCCATGCGGATTGGTAAGACAGTCAGTTGGCTTCTTATTGTGTTCATGTGTTTTAATGTGATCCTCTCCTGTCTGGCCATGGGCCGATATGTTCAGCGGCAAGTACAGCCTTCCGCGCCGGCCACCACTATATCCCAGTTTTTGGATGAGCACTTCCCGGACAGTCGTATGCAGCGTATTTATCCCAATGCCATTCTGGTGGAGTAAGGCTGGTGGGGCTTCTCACCTAACGACGGCGGGCCGACCCTACTGGGGCTGGCCCGCCGTCTCCTGTTCCAACAGTCTTACATTACCCTGCAGCCTTTGATTTCCTGGCTCCAGTTCTAGGGCCGACCGGGCCGCTTCCAGAGCCTGCCCTTTTCTTTTGGTATGATAAAAGGCGATAGAACGCAGGTCGTAGGGTAAACTTCCCCAGGACTCCGCCTCGCAGATATAGGTGCGGGGCCGTTCCCGGATGGCCAGGGCGCAGCTTGTGAAGTAGAGTACCCCCTCCCACTGTTCCTGTTCATAGAGGAGAAGGGCCAGGTCCACGTAAGGTTCCCGCAAGTGGGGGGCCTCAGCTACCGCTCTGAGGTACCAATCCCGGGCCAGACTTTGCTCCCCTTTTCTGGCATAAGATCGGGCGATAAAACGCATGGAAGCACACCGTTCATCCCGCCAGACGGCCCGAGGCATGGTCAGGTGGTGTTGGAGGGTGGCAATGCAGTCATCCCATCGGCCATGGAACATATACTCCCGGCCCAGATAGTGGACATTGCGGTCATCCTCCGGATCTTCAGCCACGGACAACTCTAACAGGGGCAGATATTGTCCCCTGGACTTGTTGGGGTCTGGGTGGTGATCCAGCTGGATTCCCTCCGCGCATACCATGGGGCCTGGAGTGCCTTCTCCCACCCAGGTTAGCACCTCATGGACAGGGTGTGTCCAGCGGTAGCCCCGGCGGGCGTGGATCTTCTCATACCAGAAGACCACTCCCTCTGAGCCGTCCTGGTTAAAGGACCAGGTATAGCGGTAGGTGGCCTGACCGGCCCCAGGCTTCCACGCGGCCTCCAGGGCCGTACGCCAGCCAGGGTGAAATACTTCGTCCAGGTCGGTGCATACACAGATGTCCACGTCCTGCGGTACCAATTCCAAGGAGCGGTTGCGGGCAGCGTCGAAGCGCCAGGGAGAAATGATTTCCACTTCAACTTGAGCGCCCCGGGCCCTTAGCTTTTCCACCGTGTCATCGGTGGAGCCGGTGTCCAGCACTACCACTTGGTCTGCCTCGGACATGGAGTCCATCCACCGGTCTACAAATTTCCCCTCATTTTTGCTGATGGCGTAGACGCAAATTTTCATATATTGACCTCCTGGAAGACTGCCCCCGGCCCTGGACAAGGGCCGGGGGCAGTCGAATTAATCGTCGCTGGGGATATCCCCCAGGCGGTAGATGGATAAGCCAATTGTGCTGTAGAGGTAGTTTCCTCCATCACCCACCACCTGCAGCTGCGCGGGAGCGGAGGATATCGCTACCGGTGTGCTGAAGGACAGGGCCGCCGTCTGGGCAGAGGTGTGGAAGATATACTGAGATGTGGAACCCGGGACCCCTGTGCCGTTTTGTGTCAGAGAGGCCCCCACGCTCTGGGGGAACGTAGCTCCACTGACGGGAGAAAAGCTTCCATGAAAGGCCACAGCGTATACGCCGGGTTGGTTGACGGTAAAGGTGTCGCTTCCTTCGGTATGATCGATAGCTGAACCGTAAGAGAGCCCATTTTTATCAAAGAGCAGCGAGCCGCCAGAGGTACCGGACTGGGCCGGCGTGGAGTAGGCGGAAAGCAGGGATACGGGTGGGGTAGAGCCGGTGTCTCCTTTGGGAATCGTAAAGTCGAGAATGGCGTTTTGGGGGGTTCCTGAGTTGGTGACAGTGGCATCAGTGCCCGGATCACCCGTAGTGACAGTGCCTACAGCGAGGGTGGCGGCAGTTCCGGTGGCTCCGGTGGCACCTGTTTCGCCGCTGGGTCCAGTAGGACCGGTAGGCCCAGTGGGTCCGGTAGGACCGGT
>CALWYD010000050.1 GCA_944385675.1 uncultured Oscillospiraceae bacterium | reverse complement strand
GTCCCACAGCTTCCAAAACAGGGGGACGAACAGCAGTACCCCGCACACCAGCATCAGAAATACGGTGCGGCGGAAAATTGTCCGCTTGGTGCGGGCGCCCCGGGCGGCCGTGTCGCTGTGTCTGGGTCTTTCATAGCCCTCCCGCAATGTGGTTCCTCCTCTCCTGCGGTGAAGGGGCGCAAGAAATTTTCTTTCTTGCGCCCCGCTCTGCTCTCTTGTGGCTCATATATATGGTCCAATCACCGGAAATATTCAATGATTTCTCCCAAGGTCTGGCCTGCGGCGTGCAGGGCACCCACAAGACCGTTTTCCTCTTCATCCCGGAAAATCACCACTGTGTCCTCTTCAGACAAATCTAAGTACACCACCTGGTCGCTGCTGGGACGAGCCATGGTATCGCCCACCGCCTGCTGAATAGTCTCCATATCAAAGACCTTCTCATACTGGGCGGACAGGGTAGCATTCTCCGACTGCAACGTACTGACCTCGTTGCTCAGCTCTGCCATCTGCCCGTTCAGTACAGTGTACTGCACATAGCTTAAAAGCAGCATGGCCGCAAACATTGCCACCGCCAAAAAACCCACCACTGCAAAGGGAGCCACCTGCCCGGACTCCCGCACTTGAACCTGGGTTCGGGTAAGAACCCGGCGAGCAACCTGCTCTCTCTGTTTTGGCCGGGGACGACGCTGAAGTTCTTCCTCCCTGCGGGGGATGCGGACGGCTCCCCCGTCATAGGCGGGGGCATAGGCCACACTGCCATAAGTTCCGTATCCGTATGCAGTTGTATTGCGTCGGCGGGCAGTCATGGCGCTCACTCCATTCCTCTTTCGTTTTTCAACACACACCGCTCCGCCTCTTCCAGGGGGCGGATTCCTGTTTTCACTTTATCTTTTCTGCAACCCTCAGCTTGGCGCTGCGGGCCCGGGGGTTTTCCTCAATTTCATGGGCACTGGGAAGAATCGGCTTTTTGTTTACCAGCCTAACATCCGGCGTCCTGCCGCACACACACACTGGAAAATCTGGCGGACAGATACAGCCTCTGGCAAACTCCGACAGCGCTGTCTTTACAATGCGATCCTCCAGAGAGTGGAAGGTAATTACAGCCAACCGCCCCCCCTTCCGCAGCCCGGGTATCGCCCCTTGCAGCATCCGTTCCACGGAAGAGAGCTCATCGTTGACGGCAATACGTATGGCCTGGAAGGACCGCTTGGCAGGATGCTGTTTCTCCTTCAGAGCCCGGGCCGGCATGGCAGCTTTAATAATGTCCACCAGTTCCAGGGTGCTCTCAATAGGCCTGTCCTCCCTGCACCGGACAATGGCTGCCGCAATCTGTGGAGCATAGCGCTCCTCTCCATACTGAAAAAGAATCCGGCGCAGCTCCTCCTGACTCCAGGTATTGACCACCTGGGCCGCAGTTAACCCCTCAGAGCGATCCATCCGCATATCCAGAGGAGCATCTGCCATATAGGAAAATCCCCGGCTGCTGTCGTCCAGCTGGGGAGAGGATACCCCAAGGTCAAAAAGCATTCCATCCACACCAGGAATGCCCAATTCCTTTAAAATATCTCCCACCCGGTCGAAATTGCTATGAACCAGAGTCACTCTGTCCATCCACTCTCCCAGCTGTTCCCGAGCGGAATCCAGGGCTGCTTTATCCCGATCCACACAAATCAGCCTTCCGCTGCCTGCCAGCCGCCGGACTATTTCCCTGCTATGGCCGGCCCGGCCCAGGGTGCCATCCAGATAAATCCCGTCCGGCCGGATGTTCAGCGCCTGGATGCACTCTTCCAGCAACACCGGGCGGTGAGTATATGATTCATTCATCTCAGAACCCCAGTTCAGCCATGCAGGCCGCCATCTTCTCCGGGGTCATCTCTTCTTCCTCCTGGGCACTCCAGGTGTCGGCCGCCCAGATCTCTGCTCGGTCGTTCACCCCGATGATCACTACGTCCTTGTCCAGCCCTGCATATTTGCGCAGCTTCTGTGGAATCACGATACGCCCCTGGCTGTCCAGCTCACATCGGGCAGCGTTGGCAAACAGGGGACGCATAGCTTTGGACTGACTCATAGGGAGAGAAGCAAACTTCTCAGTGAAGCGATCCCAGGTAGACTGGGGATAAATGGCCAGACAGGCGTCCACGCCCATAGCCAGATAAAAGCTCTCCCCCAACTCCATCCTCAGCTTGGAGGGGATGAACAACCGGCCCTTGGCATCAATGCTGTGCTCATATGTGCCGGTCACGTTCCTCACCTCTCCTCCACTTTGATTTTATTTTAAGGGATTTTGCTCCATTTTGCTCCACCTTGCTTTCTAGTATACGAGGTGTTGACATAAAATGCAAGAGTTTTTTTCCTGGAAAACCATAGAAAAAACCGCTAATTTCCTGAGAAATCAGCGGTTTTCGCGTTAAAACATTCGTTCTATTAAGTTTACCGTAATTCAGGTTTTTGGCTCGTATACAAGATATTCCGTCTCTTTGAAATATCAGGCACATCATCTAGTGTTCCAAGCAGGTCTCAAGGCGCATGAGGGGAGGAAGCAAGGCCCAGAAAATATTACTCCTCCACTTCCTCCAGGCGGGTGGCAACCTTGGAGTCCACAGCATTTTGGGTGGCAGCGGCTTTTTTATATTTTTCCACAGCCGCCGTGCTCTTCCTCGCCGGTGTAATAGTTCCCGCTCCAGCTACACAGCCGCCGGGGCAGCCCATCCCCTCCAGCAGGTAGCCGTTGTACTTACCCGTTTTGGCAATCATCAGCATCTTTCGGCACTCCCGCAGGCCATCGGCATGCTCCACCAGTACCTCCCGGCCCGGCTCCATCTTCTGGATAGCTGTCTTCACCGCATCAGCTACACCGCCGGTAACGGCAAAGCCCCGACCGGCCGCAGTGCCGCTGGTAAAGTCATTCTCCGGATCTCCCGGCATCTGGCTGGGATCAATCTCCTTTGCGTCAAAGACGCCCTGCATCTCCTCAAAGGTGAGCACAAAGTCTACGTCGCTGCGGATGGTACGCCGGGACGCCTCCAGCTTCTTAGCCGCACAGGGGCCAATAAAAACTACCCGAGCGTCTGGGTGATCTTTTTTGATAAGGCGTGCGGTGATCACCATAGGTGTCAGTGCCATGGAAATGTTGTCTGTAAACTGTGGAAACAATTTCTTCGCCATCACCGACCAGGAGGGACAGCAGGAGGTGGCCAGGAAGGGCAGCTCATTGGGCACCTTCTTTAAAAAGTCCTCGGCCTCTTCCACGGTACAAAGGTCGGCCCCCACCGCCACTTCTTTCACGTCGAAAAAGCCTGCCTGGAGCATGGCCTCCTTCATCTGGGCAGCGGAAACGTTCTCCCCAAACTGGGTGACAAAAGCGGGGGCCACGGCGGCAATCACTTTATCTCCCCGCTTGATGGCCTGAATCATCTGGAAGATCTGGCTCTTATCTGCAATGGCGCCAAAGGGGCAGTTCACAAGGCACATACCGCAGGATACACACTTGTCATAATCAATTTTGGCCCTGCCCAGTTCATCTGAGCCGATGGCATCCATGCCGCAGGCCTCGGCACAGGGACGTTCAAACTTGATGATGGCGTTGTAGGGGCACTCGTCCACACACTTGCCGCATTTGATACACTTGTCCTGATCAATGACGCTCTTACCCTGAACCAGGTGAATGGCGTCCCTGGGACATACCTCCCGGCAGGGGTGAGCCAGACAGCCCTGGCACATATTACTCACCCGCACCTGTTTGGGCGGACAGGCATTACAGGCCACGGAAATAATATTAATAAGGGGCGGCTCGTAGTACTTCTCAGCCACCACGCTTTCTTCCAGCTTGTCATCCGTGGGGGTATATTCACTTAGATCCCGAAGGGGCAGCCCAATGGCCAGCCGCAATCGTTCGCTGACGATAGCCCGCTCCACTAGGATGTTCTGGCGATAACGCGCCACCTCGCCAGGAATAATCTTGTGGGGCAGACGGCGGATGCTATCTCCATAATCCCCCCCTTCAAATGCCATTTTGGCCACCTCAGTAAATACCTGACGGCGGATATCATTTACAACGGTATGAACGCCTCGCATGAAACGCCCTCCTTCTCCCGTAAATTTCCCCCTCATCATATCACACAAGAATTTGATTGACAATGACCTTTCCCACAGACCGCCCCTGTTTTTGCAGGGAAAATTTTATTTTCTCCATTTTGACGGAAATCCGCCATTTTTGTTCCATGCTCCGGCTGCCTCAAGGGTTCTCAGCCCTCCAGCTGCTGCCGCACCTCCTGGCTCACTGCCCGGGGATCCGCCTTTCCTTTTAAACGCGCCATTGTTTGACCAATCAAGAATCCCAATATTTTCTGGCTGCCCTGGCGGAAGTCAGCCACAGCATCCGGATGTTCCGCCAGAACCTCCTCCACCGTCCGTTTCACCAGGCTCATATCCTGAACCTGTTCCAGGCCATGCTTGTGCACATAGTCCCGCACGTCGGCGTTGTCGGGGAAAACCGCCCGAAACACCTTGGCAGCGGTATTGCGGTTAATGACCCCCTCTTCCACCATTTGTATGAGCGAGGCCAGATTGTCCGCGGTCAGCTTCATCTGCCGGGGCTCCAGCCCCTCCTCTTTCAGCCGGCGCATCATCTCCCCCAGCATCCAGTTGGACACCTCCCGGGCAGGCGCCCCCAGGTCCACGGCAGCTTCAAAAAAGTCCACCAAAGCCTTCTGTCCGGTAATGAGCCCCGCATCATACTCCGGAAGGCCATATTCCCGTTGGTAACGCTCCTTCCGTGCCCCAGCCATTTCCGGCTGCTTGGCCCGAAGCTCCTCCAGGTATGCCTCCGACAGTTCCAGGGGCGGCAGATCCGGTTCCGGAAAATAGCGGTAATCCTGGGCATCTTCCTTGGAACGCATGGAAAAGGTGGCGTCCTTATTGTCATCCCACCGCCTTGTCTCCTGCACCACCCGCTTTCCCTCCTCCAGCAGCTCAATTTGCCGCCGGGCCTCGTACTGGATGGCCCGGGTGATGGCCTTAAAGGAGTTGAGGTTTTTCATCTCCGTGCGGGTGCCTAGCTCTCGGGAGCCTGCCGGGCGGACGGACAGGTTCACATCGCAGCGTAGGGAACCCTCCTGCATCTTGCAGTCGGATACCCCCAAATACTCCAGGGTGGACTTGAGCTGCTCCAGGTAGGCAATGACCTGCTCCGCCGTGCGGAAGTCGGGCTCAGTGACAATTTCAATCAGGGGTACGCCACAGCGGTTGTAGTCGCAGCGGGTCTGATCCGTCCAGGGGTCGTGGACCAGCTTGCCCGCATCCTCCTCCATGTGCAGCTCGTGAATGCGGATGGTATCCTTTCCCCCCTCCGTCTCAATCTCCACATGGCCGTCCCGGGCGATGGGCAGGTAGAGCTGGGAGATCTGGTAAGCTTTCGGCAGATCCGGGTAGAAGTAGTTCTTCCGATCAAAGCGGTTGCGGCGGGTAATCGTACAGTTAAGGGCCAGCCCCGCCCGGCAGGCATACTCCACCACCTTCCGGTTCACCACCGGCAGGGTGCCCGGCATTCCCATACATACAGGGCAGCAGTGGGTGTTGGGCTCCCCCCCGAAGGCGGTGGTGCAGGCACAGAATATTTTTGTCCTTGTGGCCAGCTCCACATGGGTCTCCAGGCCGATTACGGTTTCCCAGGTCATATTAGAAGGCCTCCTTTCCATAGGGGGAGCGCTTGTGCCAGTCTGTCTCCAGCTGGAAGGCGTGGGCGGCATTCAAAAGAACTGCCTCCCCCAGGGGCGGGCCGATGAGCTGGCAGCCGATGGGCAGCCCGGCCCCGTCAACGCCGCAGGGCATGGACAGGCCGGGCAGCCCGGCCAAGTTCACCGACACGGTGTCGATATCGCTGAGATACATCTGCAGCGGATCGCTGAGGCTCTCCCCCAGCCGGGGCGCGGTGGTAGGAGAGACAGGAGTAAGAAGCACGTCGCAGTGCCGGAAGGCCTCGTCAAAAGCTCTCTTGATAACCCCTTTGGCCTGAAGGGCCTTTTTATAGTAGGCATCGTAGTAGCCGGAGGAGAGGACAAAGGTGCCCAGCAGGATGCGCCGTTTCACCTCCGTCCCAAATCCCTGGGTGCGGGTTCTGCAATACAGGTCGGCCAGATCCTCATACCCCTCCGCCCGCCAGCCGTACTTCACTCCGTCAAACCGAGAGAGGTTGGAGGAGGCCTCGGCAGCGGCAATAATGTAGTAAGCGGGCACCACATATTCCATCACCGGGAAGTCAAACTCTATCAGTTGAGCCCCCCGGCTTTTCAGTACGTCAGCGGCCTGGAGCACTGCCCGGTGCACCTGGCTGTCCAGGCCCTGTCCAAAGCAGCCGGTGGGCAGCCCTATCTTCAGTCCCCGCACATCCCCGGTGAGAGAGGCCAACAGCCCGCCTGCGGGTACATCCAGGCTTGTGCTATCCCGTGGATCCTTGCCCATAAGGACGTCCAGCACCGCCGCGCAGTCGGCAGCGGAGCGGGCCAGGGGGCCAATCTGATCCAGGGAGGAGGCGTAGGCCACCAGGCCATAGCGGCTGACCCTGCCGTAGGTGGGCTTGATGCCGGTGACCCCGCAGTAGGAGGCTGGCTGCCGGATGGAGCCCCCTGTGTCCGACCCCAGGGCATACCAACACTCTCGCCCGGCCACGGCCGCCGCCGCCCCGCCAGAGGAGCCCCCCGGCACCCGCTTTGTGTCCCAAGGGTTGCGAGTAGGGCCGTAGAAGGAGGTCTCGGTGGTGGAACCCATGGCAAATTCGTCCATGTTCAGCTTGCCCAGGCAGATGCAGCCCGCCGCTTCCATCCGCTCCGCTGCGGTGGCTTGGTAGGGGGGCGTGAAGTCCCCCAAAATCCTGGAGGCACAGGAGGTCTTCACCCCCCGGGTACAGATGTTGTCTTTGAAGGCCATGGGCACACCGTACAGGGGGCTTTTAGCCTCCTTAACCCGAGCTTGGAGGGATTTGGCCCGCTCCAGGGCCTGTTCCCCCGTTCGGGTGATAAAGCAGTTGAGTGCGCCCTCCCGCTCCTCCATGGCCTCCAGGGCCGTCCGGGTGGCCTCCTCCGCAGAGACGTCCCCCTTTTTGACGGCCGCCCCCAGCTCTAGAGCAGTCAGCTCCAGCAATTCTCTCATCTCGCTCATCCCCTTTACTCCACCGCTTTCGGTACCAGGAAAGTCTCTCCGTTACCGGTGGGGGCATTTTTTAGAAGCTCCTGCCTGGTCTGAGAGGGAATCACCTCGTCCTCACGCCACACATTTTTGATGGGGAAAATATGACTTAGGGGTTCTACCTCCCGGGTATCCAGGGTGTTAAGCACCTCCATATAGGCCAGGATTCCTTCCAGCTCCCCTGTCATCCGCTCCTTTTCCTCCTGGGGCAGGCGCAGCCGGGAGAGTTGGGAAACATGCTCCACCAATTCCGCAGTAATTTTCATTTGATTGCTCCTTTCTGCCCCTCAGGGCTCCAGCCGGCTTCTGTCCCGGGGGAACAGGCAGGCGTGGCGCACGTTGTCCAGCCCGCACAGCCGGGCGGTCAGCCGCTCCAGACCAATGCCGAGGCCGCCGTGGGGGGGCATGCCGTGCTTGTGGATCATCAGGTAACTCTCAAACTCCGCTGGATCCATCCCCCGGGCGCGCATCTTGTCCACCTGGGTCTGGTAGTCGTGGATGCGCTGTCCCCCGGTGGTCACCTCCATCCCGCGAAACAACAGATCAAATGACAGGGTGTAGCGGGGATCCTCCGGGTCATCCATCGCATAAAAAGGCCGCTTTTTGGAGGGATAGTGGGTGACAAAGACGAAGTCCGCGCCGTACTCCTCCTGAAAATACCGTCCGATATTGTGCTCCTCTTCCGGCTCTAGGTCGTAGGGATCCCGGATAGGGCGGCCGTACTTTTCAGCCGCCAGACGTTTTGCCTGTTCAAAGGGAACTTCGGGAATTGCATCGGCTTTGGGCAGCACCACCTGCAGCAGCTCCAGCTCCCGGGCACACTCCCGTCTCAGCAGCTCCATGGCATAGCTCAGGAACCCGACTTCCATATCCATCAGCTCCCGGAAGGAGCGGATATAGCCCATCTCAAAGTCCAGGGAGGTATACTCATTCAGGTGCCGGGGGGTGGAGTGCTTCTCCGCCCGAAAGACAGGGCCCACCTCAAAGACCCGCTCAAATACCCCCACCATGGTCTGCTTGTAAAATTGGGGAGACTGGGCCAAAAACGCCTTATGTCCAAAGTAGTCCAGGCGAAAGATGTTGCTGCCCCCCTCCGCCCCGGCATGGACAATCTTGGGGGTGTGGATCTCCGTGAAGCCCTGTCCGGTGAGGTACTCCCGGAAGGCGCGGGAGAGGCAGGCCTGAATGCGGAAGACCGCCCGTTCACGCTGGCTGCGCAGCTCCACCGGGCGCAGGGACAGCTCCGTATCCAGGCTCAGGTTCAGCTTCCGTTTGGATACCGGAATGGGCATAGGGGCCGCAGGCCGGGAAAGAATTTCCACGCTCTCTGCCGCCAGCTCCCGCCCTCCCGGAGCTCGTTCTTCCGCCCGGATCCGTCCCTGCACCCGCAGAGTACACTCCTCACACAGCCCTGCGGGCTGCACTCCCGGATCGCATACACACTGCAGCTGCCCGTCACGAAGGCGCACAGTTAAAAACACAATGCCCCCCAGCCGGCGCAGGGCATGCACCGCTCCGTGCACCTCCACCTTCTGCCCGTCCAACGCTCCAGAGCACAGCTCCCGCAGCCCCAGCCCTTTTTCAGGGCTCCCTGTAATAAATTTCATAGCCTTTGCTCCTTTCTTCTGCGATACCCCCCGAAACGCAAAAATCCCGGGGTGTATCAAAACAATACACCCCGGGACGAAATCACCGTTTCCATGATTCCGCGGTACCACCCGCGTTGCCCCTCCAACAAGGGGCCTCTTTCGAGCCCCGGTAACGTGGGGAGGACGGGCGGCCCTCAGACGGAGAAACTCTCCCTTCGAACCGCCAGCTCAGAAGTGTTGCGCTGCCCCGTCTTTCCCAACCAGGCTTTCAGCACGGTGGCCCGGTCTCTCTGTTGGATGCCGTAGGGAGCGGTCTTCGTCGGCGCCTTTGAATTATGATAGGCGAATTATAAAGCAAACCATTGTCTCTGTCAAGGCAAAACTTTTCCAATTCAGTTCGCTGATGAGGGGGAAATTTTTGTATGCTTTGCCCTGTTTTCCCTCCCAATGTGGAAAGCCTGTTCCCTCCATACCCCGTCTGTGGTATACTGATGGCAGTTTATGCTGCTGAGGAGGGATGGATATGGCTATGCTCAACTGGGAGGCCTTGGAACAGACCTGCAAAAATTGCCAAAAATGCGCTTTGGCGGACACCCGGCACAATGTGGTCTTTGGGGTGGGCCCCCGGGACGCAGAGGTCATGCTCATCGGTGAGGGGCCGGGCGAAAACGAGGATCTCCAGGGAGAACCCTTTGTGGGTCGGGGCGGAAAGCTGCTGGACGACATGTTGGAGCTCATTGACCTGAGCCGGCAGCGCAATGTTTACATCGGCAATATTGTGAAGTGTCGCCCGCCCCAAAACCGCGACCCCTTGTCTACCGAGCAGGACGCCTGTATTGGATACCTGCGCAACCAGGTGGCCCTCATCCGGCCAAAAATTATTGTGTGTCTGGGGCGCATCGCCGCCATGCGCCTGATCCGGGAGGATTTCAAAATTACCAAAGAGCACGGCCAGTGGGTAGAAAAATCAGGGGTGTGGATGACCGCCCTGTACCATCCCGCCGCTATTCTCCGGGACCCCTCCAAGCGGCCGGACACCTTTGTGGACCTGAAAGGGCTAGAACAGAAGATCCGACAGGTTTGTACCCGCACCTACCAATGAACTGCCGCAGCCCGCGTCGCATCCGGCGCGGGCTGTTGCTTTTCAGCGTGCTCCATGGTGCCCTAAAAAATCCATTTCTCCCGCGACCAGGGCCCCAGTCCCTGCGTACCTATAGGCAGGACCAGACGTACGGACGGTTTCTATTTCCCTATCACGATCAGAAAGGAGGACACTCCTTGGATGACTCAGCTTTGATCCGCGCCCTCCGGGCCGGGGACCGGCGCGCCCTGGAGCAGGCAGTGGACCGGTACACCCACTACCTCACCGCCGTGGCCGCCAGGGCCATGGGCCCCGCTCCCACCCGGGAAGATCTGGAGGAGGTGGTGTCAGACACCTTTCTGGCCCTGTGGCGCTTTCGAGAAAACCTGGACCCGGGTCGCCCCCTGCGTCCCTGGCTGGCAGTGGCTGCCCGCAACCTGGCCATCAGCCGCCTTCGGGGTCGACTGGAGGTTCAGGGCATTCCTGACACCTTTCCAGACAGCCGGCCTGGTCCAGAAGAGCTGGCACAGAGTCAGGCCCTCCACCGCCAGCTGCGGAAACTGGTGGAAGACATGCCTGAGCCTGACCGCACGCTGTTCCTCCGCTACTACTATGAGGAGGAGCCCCTGGGCCAGGTGGCCGGAGAACTGGGTCTGGGCCTGTCCGCCGCCAAAAGCCGGCTGGCCCGGGGCAGGAAGCGGCTCAAAGCACTGCTGACCGGAGAAGGAGGCCAAGCCTATGTCAAGCCATATCCATGAACTGTGGACGGAGCTAAACCTTCCGGAGGAGTATCCGGAATTGGACAAAACGTCCGTGCTGGCCCGGGTGAACACGGCTCTGGACGGCAGTGCCCGCCCCAAGGAGGCCCACATGAAACGAAATTTACGTCTGACTGTGCTCCTGGCCGCTGCCCTGGTGCTGCTCACCGGCACCGTGGCCGCCGCCTACCGCTCCGGCATGCTGTCCCTCTTTTTCCGGGGGGATACCAGCCAGCTGGAACCCTATGTCCAGTCCGCCTCGGACACAGCGGAAAACCAAGACTACCGCCTGCGGGTGGACAACAGCCTGTATGACGGGCAAAACATTTACGCCGTGGTCACTGTGGAGGCCCTCAACGACCAGGCCGCTGCGGACCTTATGAGCAACCGGGTCATTGCCCAGGCCCACCGGGAGACGTGGGGAGAGGAGATGGCCAACGGCCTGCTGGAGAGCGGCTCCACGGGGCCGGACACCTTCCGGAGCAATCTCAGCAGCCTCTGTCAAAGCGGGAGTCCGGATGCTCCCAAACTGGCCAGCAGCACCGGCAGCCGGGAGCTGCCTCATCCCACCGACCACAGCCGCGCCTGGCAGATTGATATTCAGCTTTGCTCCTATATGGGCCCGCTGGAGTATCCGCTGGAGGTCTGGGTCAATTTCATGGGCCGGGACTGCGCGGTGGAGATCCCCCTCAATCGTATGGTGGAGCCCATCCGTCTGACCCCCAACGAGGAAGTCACCTACAACACCTACACCGGTCACAAAGGAAGATTGCGGGAGTTCATCCTCACCCCTGTCTCCTTCTCCATCGACGCGGAGCTGTTGGAAGATCCGGGTTCGTCCTACTACGCCAGCTTTGCAGACATGGCAGAAGATGTGTTTTTCCTGCGCATGAAGGACGGCTCCATTCTCACCCGGACCCAACTGGGAGGAGTGAACGGCCAGTTTGAAACGGTAGTGGATCTGTCCCAGGTCGTCTCCGTTATCTACGGCTACACCGAGTTTCCTGCGGATGGCTCCCCCTCCTTCCCCGCCCGTCTGCCAGAGCAGCTCTATCCCTTCACTTGCACGGAAATCGTCCCGGACGGGTATGGTTACTTCCGTTTCCCGGTGGAGGAGCTTTGCACGAAGCTGGGAGCTGACTACCAGTGGGACGAGAACACGCAGACTGCTGCCGCCTCCTATCGGGGCGTTACCCTCACCATGACGGTGGGGGAGAGCGGCTACCGGGCAAACGGCGAGTGGGTGGAACTGTGCTACGAGACCCGTTCCGACCCATCCGATCCCGCCTACCAGGCGCTGCCCCAGCGCATCGCTCTGGAGGGCGGAGTGCTCACCGCCCCGGTAAACCTGCTGGAATCCTGGTCTGTGGACTACCCCTATCTGCGAGATGACAGCGGAACCCCCATCGGACAAATGCTGGTCATTCCGTAAACGGAAGTAATGCACATCTTTGACAGACGGCCCCGGCGTCCCGCGGGACGCCGGGGCTTTTTCTATCTTTTTCGCCGGAGAAAGGATGAATTTGTTGGATAATAAAGCGGTTTTGTACCCCCTGGTGCGCCCGGTGGCCGTGCTGGTGGCCTTCTATAACAGGAAGGCACTGGGGGTGCGGTATCTGGAAGCAACCCTGGAACGGGCGGGTTTTGTGGTTCACACCATTTTTTATAAGGATTTTAACAGCGTCTGCCCCGCCCCCACCACACCTGTCGAACTGGATCTCCTGCGCGGGGAGGTGGCCGAGGCCCGGCCAGTACTGGTGGGATTGTCGGTAATGAGCTCCATGTATCTGGACACGGTGTACCAGGTCATGGACGCCCTGTCCCCTCTGGGCTTTCCCCTGGTCTGCGGCGGCGCCTATGCCACCATGTTTCCCTCCCGCCTGTTGGAGCGGGGGGCCGACTTTGTAATCCGCAGCGACGGGGAAATCCCCATGGTTCGCCTGGCCCAGGCGCTGCGGCGGGGAGAGGATTGGAGGCAGCTGCCTTCCCTGTGCTGGCAGGAGGGCACCGTTGTGCGGGAAAACCCCATTGGCGATCTTCTCTCTGATATAGACAGCTACGGTATCCCCGCTGTGGAGTGCCGGGATGCCTGTTTCATCGAAAAGGACGTTTTGACCCGAGGAGACCCTCAGCTGTTCACCCGCAGCTACGAGGTTATCGCCTCCCGGGGCTGCCCCTTTACCTGCTCCTACTGCTGCTGCGTCAATCTGCGCCGCCTTCTTCCCCGGGGAGCGCCGGGCGTGCGCACCAGGTCGGTGGAGAGCGTCATTTCTGAGCTCCGGGAGGCCAAAAAGCGGTGTAAAAAGCTGGTTTTTATCCACTTTTATGATGAGATCTTCCCCAACCTCCCCGGCTGGGTGGAGCAGTTCTGCCGGGAATATCAGCAGCACATCCACCTGCCCTTTACCATCTGGTCCCATCCTCAAATGGTCTCGCTCCAGCTCCTGAGTCAGCTCAAAGCTGTGGGCCTCACTGAGGTCATCATGGGCAGCCAGTCCGGCTCAGAGCGGGTGCGGCGGGAGGTATTTCACCGGTATGAAAGTCAGCAGGACATTCTCCAGGCGGTTCGGGCCATCCGGCAGGCAGGCGTGTGGGGCAGTTTCGACTTTATGCTCCAGCACCCTTTTGAGACCATAGATGATTTAAAGGAATCTTATTTTTTTGTAAAACAGTTCCCCTCTCCCTATGAATTGCAGCTCCACGGTCTCAACTTTCTCCCGGGCACTGACATTGTGGACATGGCCCTGGCACAGGGGCTCTATACCCGGGAGGAGATGGACGCCATCCTCTACGCCCCCATGGAGGAGCAGTTTAGCGCCTATTGGATGCGGACGGTCTCCCCAGAGAGCCAGGCGTGGTACCGCATGCTGTTGTGCTGGCAGTTCCCGCCGCTGCGCCTCCTGCTGCGTCACTGGGAACAGGATCCCCTTACTCACACCACCGCCCTGGCGCGTTGCGCCTGCCTGGCCGGACTATTGGGCCAAATGCGGTACGTGTGGAAAAAGGGACAGGTGGTGCTCAAACGTTTGGCCATGAAATAACCAGGTGGAACCGGCTCAGTACCGGTTCCACCTTTTTCATTTATTGGGGCGGAGCTTTTCCTCCGGTTTTCTCCGTCAATTTTCCCCCGAGCTTCCAGGCAGCCCAGGCGCACAGAGCACCTACAGCCGCCCCCGCCAACACGTCCGTGGGGTAATGGACCCCCACATACAGCCGGGACAGTCCCATACATACCGCCATCAGCACCGCTGTCCCCCGCATCCACCGCTGGGGCAGAGCCCTGGCCCAGATCAGCCCCGCAGCAAAGGCCGCACAGGTGTGCCCTGAGGGAAAGGAATTGGGATCCGGCTCGTTGACAAGGGGAATCAGACCGGCCACGTCAATCCAGGGCCTTACCCGGCCCACCAGGTGCTTGAGTACTACGTTAGTACACAAAAGTCCCAGTACCATGGCCAGCAGGGCCAACCAGCCGGCCCTTCGCGTCTTGGGAAAGCATAAAAGTCCCAGAGACAGGATAATCCACAAAAGTCCCGCGTTGCCCAGACAGGTATACCACTCCACCAATGGATTCAGCCAGGGTTGCCGCACCGTCTCCTGCACCCACAGCAGAAAGGCACCCTCCATCTGCCAGAGGGTTTCCAGCATATTTTCCACCCTTCCATTCTTGACCGGAGCAGGCCGGCCGCTTATAATTTATTTAGTCCTCAGCATCCGGCAGCGGCGCCGCCGGCTTTTGTCTGATTATACCTGCTTTCTTCCTGATGCGCAAGGTGCCGTGTGATATTCTGTCCAGGAGGCCTCTGTCGTGAAGCAAATTCTCTGCCTGGCGGGGGAGCCGTGGAGCTCCTCTCCCGGCCGAACCCAGCAGCTTATTTCCCGTCTGCGGGACGCACAGATTTTATATTTTTCCCCCGCCGCAGGGCGCTTAGACCGGTCTTTCCGGCAAAAGGGTCGTAAGGTGCGCCCCAACGTGACCGTCTATACGCTGCCGCCTCTCCTATTGCCGGTTGAGGAGCGGTATGGCCCCCTGTTTCGCCTGGATCGAGGGAGGGTCAGCCGCTTTGTTGCCGACCGGGCGGCTCGGCACCGCTTCTCCTCCCCTCTGCTATGGGTGACCAGTCCTCAGCATGTCCATCTGTTGGATCACCTGGAGTACGGCGGCCTGGTCTACGACTGTGACCGGGAATGGGACGAGTTCTCCCCCGCCTGGGAGGGGAGTCTGGCCGGCGCAGCTGACCTGGTTTTTGCCGCCTCCCCCCAACTCCGGGATCGGCTCTCCCCCTGCAGCGCTAACATTGCCCTGCTGCCCAATGGGGTCAACTATCCTCTCTTCTCCTCCCAAGCCGCCTCCCCCCGTCCCGACCCCCTGCCTGACATCCATGGGCCGGTACTGGGCCGGGCAGGTACTCTTTGGGAGGACCTGGATCTCTCTCCTCTGCTCCACGCCGCCCTGGAACATCCCGACTGGACTTTTCTGTTGTTGGGACGTGAGGAAGAAAACCCCTTCCTCTCCCGCCTGCGCCGCCTGCCCAACGTCGTCATTCCCGGCCCTTGCCCTCTGTCCGAGGTGCCTGATTGGCTGTATCGCTGCGACGTGCTGCTGGATTTTTTAAGGCTGGACCGCCCCTACGATGACGTCGTCCCATCCCGTCTATACGAGTACTTGTCCACAGGGAAGCCCGTGGTATCCATGCTGTGGCCCGACCAGGTGGAGTTGTTCCCCGATGTGGTGTATGCCGCCCACTCCAACCAGGAGTTTGTCCAGTGCTGCTGCCACGCCATGGGAGAGGCCCATGGCTTTGCCTCCCAACGCCGTCAGGCTCATGCCAGTGCCGCCGCCTGGTCCAACCGAGCGGGACAAGTTTCCAGGATTCTGGCCACCGCAGGGCTTTTGTAGCTGTCCGCGGCGGGCTGACAAGTTTTTCCGCCTGAACCCACGTCTTCATTGTACAAGCCTACGAAATTGTTACCGCCCCTTGCAAACTCCGCCGGTTTTCGATACAATTATTACCTAAGGAACCTGGGACGCGCCATTTTGAGGCCGCCTGGGAAGCAAGGAGGTACCCCCCATGGTCCGCTTCCACCCCATCTGTCCGTGGCACGCCCGCGCCCATGCTCAGGGCACCAATCTGTCCAAAAGTCATTGACAAACTTAAGCAGGCTATCTGTTTGACAGATAGCCTGAACTTTTTTTGAGGAGGGAACCACATATGAAGAAAGTTGCCGTCATCATGGGCTCCGATTCTGACTGGCCGGTGGTCAAGGGGGCCTGTACCCAGTTGGATGAGCTGGGCATTCCCTATGAGGCCCACATCATGAGTGCCCACCGCACCCCTGCCGCCGCCGCGGAGTTTGCCAAAAACGCCCGGAATAACGGCTTTGGCGTACTCATCTGCGCCGCTGGTATGGCTGCCCACCTGGCCGGTGCCTTTGCCGGCAACTCCACCCTCCCCGTCATCGGCATTCCCATGAAGGGGGGCGTGATGGACGGGCTGGACGCCCTGCTGGCTACCGTACAGATGCCCAGTGGCATCCCTGTGGCCACTGTGGCAGTGGGTGGAGCGAAAAATGCTGCGGTGCTGGCAGCTCAAATCTTGGCTGTCTCTGACCACAGCCTGGCTGCCAAACTGGATCAGGCCCGGGAAAACATGGCCCAGCAGATCGCCGAGAAAGAAGCTAAGCTCCAGGCGGAGTTGGGAACTTGAGGCCTGTCTTTGCCAACGGCAGTGTGTTGACGTCTGTATTAATATTTTGAAAGGAAGTAATCAGGATGAAAAAGCTGGAGCAGTTGTATGAAGGGAAGGCCAAAAAGGTCTATTCTACTGAGGATCCCAACGTGGTAATCGTCTCCTACAAGGATGATGCTACTGCCTTTGATGGGCTGAAGAAGGGCACAATCACCGGTAAGGGGGCCATCAACAACCAGATGACCAATTTTCTCATGCAGCAGTTGGAGAAGGTAGGCGTGCCCACCCATTATGTCCAGGAGCTTAGTGATCGTGACACTGCCGTGAAAAAGGTATCCATCATCCCCTTGGAGGTTATCATTCGCAATGTTTCCGCCGGCTCCTTTGCCAAGCGCTTTGGTGTAGAGGAGGGCATTGTCTTTGACGCACCCACCATCGAATTCTCCTACAAAAATGATGATCTGCACGATCCCCTTATGAACGCCTATCACGCCGTTGCCCTGAAGCTGGCTACCTGGGATGAGATTGATACTATTAAGAAGTACGCCTTTGCCGTCAACGACTTTCTGAAGAAGACCCTTCTGGAGTGCGGCGTCACCCTGGTGGACTTTAAGCTGGAGTTCGGCAAAACTGCTGACAATACCATCGTGCTGGCTGATGAGATCTCTCCGGACACCTGCCGTTTCTGGGACTCCAAGACGGGAGAGAAACTGGACAAGGACCGCTTCCGCCGGGATTTGGGCAACGTGGAGGGCGCTTATCAGGAGATGAGCCGCCGCCTGCTGGGTAAATAATTTTTTCTCGGGCCACAGGCCCCAATCACGCACAAGGAGGACCACAATGGGAGGCTTTTTTGGCGCCGTCTCCAAACGGGACGTATCCCTAGATATTTTTTTCGGGGTGGACTACCATTCCCACCTGGGCACCCGCCGAGGCGGTATGATTGTCTATGACGAGCAGGACGGCTTTCATCGTCAGATTCACAACATTGAAAACACCCCCTTCCGCACAAAATTTGAGCGGGATCTCTCCGAGTTTCACGGCTGCTGCGGCATTGGCTGCATCAGTGACACCGACCCCCAGCCTCTTCTGGTGCGTTCTCACCTGGGGCTGTACGCCATCTCCACGGTGGGCATTATCAACAACTCCGAAGAGCTGATACAGCGATACTTCTCCGACCATGGTCACCAATTTATGGCTATGAGTTCCGGCAGCGTCAACGCCACCGAACTGACTGCCGCCCTTATTAATCAAAAAGAGAATCTGGTGGAGGGCATTCTCCATGCCCAGGAAATGATCGACGGCTCCTCTACTATCCTCATTCTCACCCCCGACAGCATCATTGCCGCCCGGGACAAACTGGGCCGACTGCCTGTCCTGGTGGGGAAAAACCAGGACGGCTGCTGCGTATCCTTTGAGTCCTTTGCCTATCACAAGCTGGGCTATGAGGACGCCTATGAGCTGGGTCCCAAGGAGATCGTCCGCCTCACTTCCGACGGTTTCCAATCCCTTTCCCCCGCCGGGAAGGACATGAAAATCTGCGCCTTTTTGTGGACCTACTATGGCTACCCCAACTCCAACTATGAGGGGGTCAACGTGGAGGTCATGCGCTACCGCAACGGGGAGATTATGGCCCGCGCCGACCGGGAGAGAGGTGTGGCCCAGGATGTGGATTATGTGGCGGGTGTCCCCGATTCCGGCATTCCCCACGCCATTGGCTATGCCAACGCCAGCCACATCCCCTTCGCCCGCCCCTTCGTCAAATACACCCCCACCTGGCCCCGCTCCTTTATGCCCACCAACCAGGAGGTGCGCAACCAGGTGGCTAAAATGAAGCAGATTCCCGTCCCTGAGCTCATCCAGGACAAAAAGCTGCTGTTTGTGGATGACTCCATCGTCCGGGGCACCCAACTGCGGGAGACGGTAGAGTTTCTCTACGAGTCCGGAGCCAAAGAGGTACACATGCGCTCTGCCTGCCCCCCCATCATGTATGGGTGCAAGTACCTTAACTTCTCCAGCAGCAATTCGGAGATGGAACTGCTGGCCCGGCGCACCGTCCAGGAGCTGGAGGGAGACGAAGGCCAAAAGCATCTGCACGAATATGCCGACGCCAACACCCCCCGGGGGCAGTGTATGCTCAAGACCATCTGTCAGAAATTTGGCTTTGATTCCCTGGGCTACCAGTCCCTGGACGGCCTGCTGGAGGCTATTGGGCTGGACCGGGACAAGGTGTGTACTTACTGCTGGAGCGGCAAAGAATAGCCCCACGTTATAACCACATTTATGGAGGTTTTATCATGAAAAACTCCCATTCTGAGTCCTACGCCGCCGCCGGCGTGGACGTCACCGCCGGCTACGAGGCGGTAGAGCGCATTAAGCCCATGGTGGAGTCCATCTACATTCCCGGAGTGCTGGGCACTCTGGGGGGATTTGGGGGCATGTTTGCCCCCGATTTGGCCGGGATGAAAAAGCCTGTGCTGGTCTCCGGTACTGACGGAGTGGGCACTAAACTGCGCCTTGCCCAACTGATGAACCGGCACAACACCATCGGTATCGACTGCGTGGCCATGTGCGTCAACGATATCATTTGCGGTGGAGCCTCCCCCCTGTTTTTTCTGGACTACATCGCCTGCGGAAAAAACGACCCGGTACGCATCGCTGAGATTGTAGAAGGTATTGCTGAGGGCTGCCGCCAGGCAGAGTGCGCCCTGGTAGGGGGGGAGACAGCAGAGCACCCGGGGCTCATGCCAGACCAGGACTACGACGTGGCCGGCTTCTCCGTTGGAATCGTGGACGAGGAAAAAATTATTGATGGCAAGCGTCTGGCCCAGGGGGACGCCCTCATCGGCCTTGGCTCCACAGGCGTCCATTCCAACGGCTTTTCCCTGGTGCGCAAGGTCTTTGATGTGGAACACGCCGACCTCTCTGCCCCTGTTAAGGATCTGGGGGGCAAAAGCCTGGGCGAGACCCTGCTCACCCCCACCCGCATCTATGTCAAAGCCGTCAAGGCTCTGCTGAAGGCAGGGGTGGACATCCACGCCATCAGCCACATTACCGGCGGCGGCTTTTACGAGAACGTGCCCCGGATGATGACCGACGGCCTCACCGCCCGCATCAACCTGAATTCTTTCCCCCGCCTGCCCATCTTTAACCTGATCCAAAAGGTGGGCAGCATCCCGGAGCGGGATATGAATAAAACTATCAACATGGGGCTTGGCATGCTCCTTGCCCTCCCCTCCGGTCAGGCCGCTCAGGCCATGGAAGTTCTGGGGCAGGCCGGCGAGGCCGCCTGGCAGGTGGGCACAGTAGTGTCCGGGGACGCCGGCGTAGAGCTGATATGACGGAGGAGGTCTCTATGACCAAGAACATTGCCGTTTTAGTCTCCGGCGGCGGCACCAATCTCCAGGCCCTGCTGGATGCCCAAGCCCGGAGCGAACTGGTGAACGGCCGCATCACTGCCGTCCTCTCCTCCAGTCCGGAGGCCTATGCCCTGGAGCGGGCTAAAAAAGCCGGCGTGGCCGCCTATGTGCTCCCCCAGAACCGCCTGGACACCCGAAGCCTGATGGTGGAGCTGGTAGACTTGCTGCATCGGCTGGACATTCATCTGGTGGTGATGGCCGGCTTTATGACCATCGTCACAGAAGAACTGTTTCAGGCCTACCCCAACGCGGTCATTAACGTCCACCCCTCCCTCATCCCCTCCTTCTGCGGCAAGGGCTGCTACGGCCTTCACGTCCATGAGAAGGCCCTGGCTTACGGAGTGAAGGTGTCCGGGGCTACTGTCCACTTCGTCACTGAGGAGTGCGACGC
The DNA here is from genome assembly GCA_944385675.1 of uncultured Oscillospiraceae bacterium. Lineage (GTDB taxonomy): Bacteria > Bacillota > Clostridia > Oscillospirales > Oscillospiraceae > Lawsonibacter. The sequence continues at coordinate 8,569 of CALWYD010000050.1, read as the reverse complement.
GGGCCCCATCATCCTGCAGAAGGCGGTGGAGGTGCTTCCCGGCGACACCCCGGAGGTGCTGCAGCGGCGAATCATGGAGCAGTGCGAATGGAAACTGCTGCCTCAGGCCGTCTCCCTGTTCTGCCAGGGGCGGCTGCAGGTAAAGGGCCGGATTGTCCGCATCCTGGACCCGGTGGAAAAATAATCCGGCCCCTTTGACAGAAGAGACCGGGTATGATACGATAAATAAAGAAGCGATATGACTGACGGAAGTGGAGTGACCACAGGGAGTATCGCCTTTCGGGCCCGTTGCGGCTCCGGAAGTATGCCGACCGTCTGGGCGCACCCGCTTTTGAGAAAGCGCGGTGCGCCCTTTTTTGACCGACCATAAAAGGAGGATGTTTTATGGAAAAGCTGGATTTGGCCGCCTATCTGCGTCAACGCCCCTACCCCGGCCGGGGCATCCTGCTGGGCCAGGCCCACAACGGCACCTGGGCCCAGTCGGTGATGGCCTATTTCATCATGGGCCGCAGCGAGAACAGCCGCAACCGTGTCTTTGAAGCCACAGAGGATGGCATCCGCACCCGTGCTTTCGATGAGAGCAAGATGACCGACCCCTCCCTTATCATCTACCACCCGGTGCGTATGGTGGGCTCTACCACCATCGTCACCAACGGCGACCAGACGGACACCATTGCCCAGGCCATGCGGGACAAGCACAGCTGGATCCGGGCCCTGCGCACCCGCACCTATGAACCGGATGAGCCCAACTACACGCCCCGCATCTCCGGCATCGTCCACCGGGACGGCAGCTATGCCCTGTCCATCCTTAAGTCCATGGACGGAGACCCGGAGGTGTGCCAGCGCCATTTCTATGAGTACAGCGCTCCCCGCTACCAGACCGGCCACTTCATCAGTACCTATGAAGGCTTCGGTTCCCCCGTCCCCTCCTTCTCCGGGGAACCGGTGCGGGTGGCTATCACTGCCTCCAGCGCCGGGGAGCTGGCCGACCAGCTGTGGGAGAGCCTGAATGAGGACAACCGGGTGTCCCTCTTTGTGCGCTATATTGACCTGCGCAACGGCTTCCCTGAAACTGTCATCTTCAACAAGCATGGTCGGCGCATCCACACTGCCCCTAAGACCTCCATCTGGAAGGAGGAGCAGTGATATGACCCAGCTGGAGCTGAAATACGGCTGTAACCCCAATCAGAAACCAGCCCGCATTTTTATGCGCCACGACCGGGAACTGCCCCTGGAGGTACTCAACGGCCGGCCGGGGTACATCAATTTCCTGGACGCTCTCAACTCCTGGCAGTTGGTCAAAGCCCTGAAACAGGCCACCGGCCTGCCCGCCGCCGCCTCCTTCAAGCACGTCTCCCCCGCCGGGGCCGCCCTTGGCCTGCCCCTCAATAAGGTGGAACGTCAGATCTACCTGGCCCCAGAGGGCACGCTGTCCCCCGTGGCCTGCGCCTACCTCCGGGCCCGGGGGGCCGACCGCCTGTGTTCCTTCGGGGACTGGGCTGCCCTCTCTGACGTGTGCGACGGTGATACTGCCCGGTGCCTGGCCCAGGAGGTGTCCGATGGAGTCATTGCGCCCGGCTACACCGACGAGGCCCTGTCCATCCTGAAAATCAAGCGCAAGGGCGGCTACAACGTGGTGAAGATCGACCCGGACTATGAGCCCGACCCTCTGGAGCGGCGTACCGTCTACGGCATTACCTTCGAGCAGGGGTACAACAGCCTGGCCATCACTGGGGAACTGCTTACCAACCTGGTCACCCAAAATAAGAACCTGCCGGAAAATGCCCAGCGGGACATGCTGGTGGCCCTTATCACCCTGAAGTACACCCAGTCCAACTCCGTCTGCTATGTAAAAAACGGACAGACCATCGGCGTGGGCGCCGGCCAGCAGAGCCGTATCCACTGCACCCGCCTGGCGGGGGACAAGGCGGACATCTGGTGGCTGCGCCAGCACCCCAAGGTGCTTGCTCTCCCCTTCCTGGACGATATCCGCCGCCCTAACCGGGACAACGCCATTGACCTCTACATCTCGGAGGAGCATGACGATGTGCTGGCCGATGGGGTGTGGCAGACTGTCTTCAAGCAGAAGCCCGATGTCCTCACCAGGCAGGAGAAAGCAGATTGGATTGCATGCCTCTCCGAAGTCACCCTGGGTTCCGATGCTTTTTTCCCATTCGGAGACAACATCGAGCGGGCTCGGAAATCGGGGGTTCAGTATATTGTTCAGCCCGGCGGCTCTATCCGGGATGACCAGGTTATTGCCACCGCTGACAAGCATGGTATGGTTATGGCCTTCACCGGCATTCGGCTGTTCCACCATTAATGGAGAAGGAGAGAGTATCACTATGAAAGTTTTAGTTGTGGGCGGAGGCGGCCGTGAACACGCCATCTGCTGGAAGCTGGCCCAGAGTCCCCGGGTAACCCAGCTCTACTGCGCCCCGGGCAATGCGGGTATTGCCCAGGTGGCCCAGTGTGTCCCCATCAAGGCCACCGACGTGGAGGAAATGGTCAAGTGGGCCAGGGAGAACACCATTGACTTTGTAATGGTGGCCCCTGATGACCCCCTGGCCCTTGGGATGGTAGACGCCTTAGAGGCGGCGGGCATTCCCGCCTTTGGCCCCAGGAAAAATGCTGCCATCATTGAGGCCAGCAAGGCCTTTTCCAAGGAACTGATGAAGAAGTACCATATTCCCACCGCCAGGTATGAGACCTTCACTGACCTGGGCAGCGCCCTTCGCTACATTGAGGAACAGGGCGCCCCCATTGTGGTCAAGGCAGACGGCCTGGCCCTGGGCAAAGGCGTAGTGGTAGCTTCCACCGTGGAAGAGGCCCAGAAGGCCGCCCGGGAGATGATGGAGGATAAGAAGTTTGGGGAGAGCGGCTCCACCGTGGTCATCGAGGAGTGCATGGTGGGCCCGGAGGTCACTGTGCTGGCCTTCTGTGACGGAGAGCACCTGGTGCCCATGCTGTCCTCCCAGGACCACAAGCGGGCCTACGATGGCAATCAGGGCCCCAACACCGGGGGTATGGGGGCCTTCTGCCCCTCTCCCAAATACACCCCCGCCGTGGCGAAGGAGTGCATGGAGAAAATCTTTCTGCCCACCGTGGCCGCTCTGAAGGCAGAGGGGCGCCCCTTCAAGGGGGTCATTTACTTTGGCCTGATGCTCACCAAGGACGGCCCCAAGGTGGTGGAGTACAACGCCCGCTTCGGTGACCCGGAGACCCAGCCCATCCTGTCCATGCTGGACAGCGATCTGCTGGATATCTTTGAGGCCTGTGTCAACGGCACACTGGACCAGGCGGACATCCGCTGGAAAGAGGGAGCGGCCTGCTGCATCGTATTGGCCTCCGGCGGATATCCGGTGAAATATCAGAGCGGCTACCCCATTTCTGGTCTGGATGAAGTGGATAAATCCGCCATCGTCTTCCACGCGGGTACCAAATTGGGAGAGCATGGGGAGTACCTCACCGCCGGCGGACGGGTGCTGGGTGTGACCGCCCGGGGCACCAATCTGGAGGAGGCTATCTCCAATGCCTATGCCGCCGCCCGCCCCATCTTCTTCCAGGACATGCACTTCCGAAGAGACATTGGCCGGGTATGAGAATACCGGATTTACAGGGTGTGGTGTTTGATGCCGACGGCACTCTGTTTGACACAGAGCGGCTGTCCCGCCGGGTGTGGCTGGCTGCCGCCCGGGAGTGGAATGTCCCCGCCATTGAGGCCCACTATTTCCAGATAATTGGGCGAAACCATGACGGAATTGTTTCCCTATTGCGTCAGGTATGCCCCCCCGGTTTTCCTCTGGAGGAATTTATGGACACCTGCGTCCAGCGCAGCAGGGCCGCTCTGAAAGAATGCGTACCTGTGAAAGAGGGGGCCAGAGAGATTTTAGAATTTTTCAGCCAAAAAAATATTCCCATTGCCCTGGCCACCTCCAGCGGCGCCGCCGGTACCCGAATCAAACTGGAGCAAAGTGGCCTGGAACCTTATTTTCAAACTGTCATTACCGGAAACATGGTCAGCAGAGGCAAGCCGGATCCGGAAATTTACCTCACCGCATGTCGGGCACTAAACTCCGTCCCAGCCCGCACCCTGGCTGTAGAGGACTCCCCCAATGGTGTTCTGTCCGCCCAGGCGGCCGGAATGCCCGTGGCCATGGTGCCTGATCTTATCCCCTCCACCCCTCAACTGGAGGCATTGTGTTGGGGGCGGTTTGACAGTTTGACTCAGCTGCAAAAGCACCTGGAGCAGGTGTGGTAGCCCTTTCCAAGAGGGATTTTCCGGCCAGAGACCGGAAAATCCCTCTTTTTCCCTGACTGCAACCAACAGTTGTCAAATTGTATCCCCTTTTGGGTTGAAAATTTGTTTCCTGTTTGCTACCCTCGGTTTTGCCAAGAGGCTCTTGCAATATTTTGTATCCAGGAGGATTTCTTCATGGAATTTCACCAAAGGCTCTACCAGCTGAGAAAGCAGTCCGGCCTGTCCCAGGAGGGCCTGGCCGACCTGCTTGGGGTCACCCGCCAGGCGGTTCAGAAGTGGGAATCGGGCACCTCCCGCCCCGACATGGACAACCTTATCGCCCTGGCCCGGTACTTCAATGTTACCCTGGACTATCTAGTCACAGGGCAGGAGTCGCCGCCTGCCGCCGGACCGTCCACCACTATCGTGAACAATTACTACACAGGAATCCAGTATGAATATAAGAGCCGCCGCACCCTCTTCGGCTTGCCTCTGGTTCATATCGTCCTGGGCCGCCGGGGTATGAGCGTAGCCAGAGGGATCTTTGCCGTGGGCAACATTGCCGTGGGCTTCTTCACGGTGGGCGGCATCTCCCTGGGGCTGTTCAGTTTTGGGGGAATCTCTCTGGGGCTTCTGCTCTCCCTAGGTGGGTTGGCCGTGGGAGGGATCTCTGTTGGCGGGCTGGCTGTCGGCCTGCTGGCCCTGGGCGGCTGCGTCGTGGGCTGGATGGCTGTGGGCGGCGGGGCCTTCGGGGTCTACGCCATAGGAGGCGGTGCCGTAGCTTCCCAAATTGCTGTTGGCGGTTCTGCCTCCGCCCCTCTGGCTATCGGTAAGGAATCTGCTACCGGAGTTTTAACGTTCCTCTGGGACAGCGACCCTGTCCTCATGCGTCAGGCCGTCTCCCAGGCCCTCTCCCATCTTCCCGGCCTGCTGAAAAATTTTGTGGAAGGCGTGCTGTTTTGGATTCTGCCTTGAAGTCATAAAAATCCCGGGAGCGGACAATTCCGCTCCCGGGATTTTTCATCTTGTGCTTTATTCCGTTTTAATCCTGCTCCTGGTACATCTGAACCATACGGGTCAGCTTGTCGTAGCGCTTCTTGGCAGTCTCCTCGCTCAGGGCGAAAAGTTCCTTGGCGCGGTCGGGGAAGGAGCGGGTCAGGGCGGAGTAACGAGCTTCGTTCATCAGGAACTCCTGATATCCGCCGGCGGGCGCCTTGGAATCCAGGGTGAAGGGGTTCTTGCCCTCTTCCCGGGCGGCGGGATTGAAGCGGAACAGGTTCCAGTAGCCGCACTCCACAGCCTTCTTCATCTCGGCCTGGCAGTTGGTCATGCCGCCCTTAATGGAGTGCATCTCACAGGGAGCATAGCCGATAATGAGGGAGGGGCCGTGATAGGCCTCAGCCTCAGCAATGGCCTTCAGAGTCTGGTTGGGATTGGCGCCCATAGCCACCTGGGCCACATACACATAGCCGTAGGTCATGGCAATCTCCGCCAGAGACTTCTTAGCCACGGTCTTGCCGGCAGCGGCAAACTGGGCAACCTGGCCGATATTAGAGGCCTTGGACGCCTGTCCGCCGGTGTTGGAGTACACCTCGGTGTCGAAGACAAAGATGTTCACATCCTCGCCGGAGGCCAACACGTGATCCACGCCGCCAAAGCCGATATCATAGGCCCAGCCGTCGCCGCCGAAGATCCACACGGACTTTTTGGCCAGATACTCCTTCTCCTGGAGGATCTCCTGAACCAGCTTGCAGGCATCACAGTCGCAGTAGGTCTTGCCGGCAGCCTTCAGCTCCTGGCCGTGGGCCTTCAGCTTCTCGTTATCGTGGGCAATCAGCTCATCCACAGTGCACAGGCTGGCCTCCAGAGCAGCCACATAGGCCTTGGTGGCCTCGGCGTTGGCCTGACCGTCTTCCATGGTATCCAGCCACTTCTGAGCGGCCTGCTTCAGCTCGGGACGAGCCCACTCCACAGCGATGAGGGACTGGGTCTTGGCCGCCAGGCGGTTGCGGATGGCCTTCTGGCCCAGGTACAGGCCCAGGCCGTGCTCCGCGTTATCCTCGAACAGGGAGTTGGCCCATGTGGGGCCGTGGCCCTCGGCGTTGGTGGCATAGGGGGAGGTGGCAGCAGGGCCGCCCCAGATGGAGGAACAGCCAGTGGCGTTGGAGACATACATCCGATCGCCGAACAGCTGGGTGATGAGCCGGGCATACGCGGTCTCGGCACAGCCGGCACAGGAGCCGGAGAACTCCAGCAGAGGCTTCTTGAACTGGCTGCCCTTTACGGTCAGGTCGGCCATGTCCGCCTTGGGGGAGACCTTCTCCACCATGTAGTTGAACACGTCCTGCTGGGCCAGCTCGCCCTCCTGGCCAACCATGGTCAGGGACTTGGTGGGACAAATGTTGGCACACACAGCACAGCCCATGCAGTCTAGGGGGCTGATAGCGATGGAGAACTTGTAGACGCCCTTGCCCTTGCCAGCCTTCACATCCACAATCTTGGCCGCCTGGGGAGCATTCTTGGCCTCCTCCTCGGTGAGGGCGAAGGGGCGGATGGTGGCGTGGGGGCAGACATAGGAGCACTGGTTGCACTGGATACACTTGGTGGAATCCCAGGTGGGCACGGAGACCGCCACGCCCCGCTTCTCATAGGCGGAGGCGCCCAACTCAAAGGTGCCGTCCACGTGATCTACAAAGGCAGAGACGGGCAGGCTGTCGCCGTCCATACGGTCCACAGGCTCCAGAATGTTCTCTACCATCTTGATCAGCTTGGCGGGCCCGGAGAGCTGGCTCTGCTTGGGCTCGTCCACGGCATCCTTCCAGGAGGCGGGCACATCGTACTTCTTGAAGGCAGTGGCGCCGGCGTCAATGGCCTTGTGGTTCATGTCCACAATGTCCTGGCCCTTCTTCAGATAGGAGTGGGTGGCAGCATCCTTCATGTACTGGATGGCCTCAGCCTCGGGCATCACCTTGGCCAGGGCGAAGAAAGCGGACTGAAGGATGGTATTGGTGCGCTTGCCCATGCCGATCTCCCGAGCCAGGTCGATGGCGTTGATGGTATAGAGCTGGATGTTGTTCTGGGCGATGTAGCGCTTGGCGTTGGCGGACAGGTGGTGGGCCAATTCCTCATCGGACCACTGGCAGTTGATCATAAACACACCGCCGGGCTTTACGTCCCGAACCATGGGGAAGTCCTTGGTCACATAGGAGGGGTTGTGGCAGGCCACAAAGTCTGCCTTATTGATGTAGTAGGGGCTGCGGATGGGTTTGTCGCCAAAACGCAGGTGGCTGATGGTTACACCACCGGTCTTCTTAGAGTCGTACTGGAAGTAGGCCTGCACATACTTGTCAGTGTGGTCACCGATGATCTTGATGGAGTTCTTATTGGCACCCACGGTTCCGTCACCGCCCAGGCCCCAGAACTTGCACTCAATAGTACCCTCGGCAGCGGTGTTGGGGGCATCGTGCTCCTCCAGGGAGGCGCCGGTCACATCGTCCACGATGCCGATGGTAAAGTGGTTCTTGGGTTCGGCCTTGGCCAGATTCTCATACACCGCAAACACGCTCTTGGGCGGGGTGTCCTTGGAACCCAGGCCATAGCGGCCGCCCACCACGGTCTTGCCGGCAATGCCGGCTCCCGCCAGAGCAGTAACCACGTCCATATACAGGGGTTCGCCCTGAGCGCCAGGCTCCTTGGTGCGATCCAACACAGCAATCTTCTTGGCGGTGGCAGGAATGGCAGCGATGAGCTTGTCGGCCCGGAAGGGGCGGTACAGACGAACCTTCACAAGGCCTACCTTCTCCCCGTGGGCGTTGAGGTAGTCCACAACTTCCTCGGCTACGTCACAGATGGAGCCCATGGCAATGATGACCCGGTCGGCATCGGCAGCGCCGTAGTAATTAAACAGCTGATAATCAGTGCCCAGCTTGGCGTTGATCTTGCCCATGTACTCCTCTACGATCTCGGGCAGAGCCTCGTAGTAGGGGTTAATCGCCTCGCGGTGCTGGAAGAAAATATCGCCGTTCTCATGGGAACCGCGCATGGTGGGATGCTCAGGGTTCAGGGCGCGCTTGCGGAAGGCTTCCACCGCGTCCATATCCACCATCTCGGCCAGGTCCTTGTAGTCCCAGATGGCGACCTTCTGAATCTCATGGGAGGTACGGAACCCGTCAAAGAAGTTGACAAAGGGGACGCGCCCCTTAATGGCAGCCAAGTGGGCCACGGGGGCCAGGTCCATGACCTCCTGCACATTGCCCTCGGCCAGCATGGCAAAGCCGGTCTGACGGCAGGCCATCACGTCAGAGTGGTCGCCGAAAATGTTCAGCGACT
>CALWYD010000049.1 GCA_944385675.1 uncultured Oscillospiraceae bacterium | reverse complement strand
TCCTGGATCGACACCTGCCGGAGCAGTTCCGGCCTATGCTGGAAAGGGCGCGGGAGCTGCTGCCTGTGCCGGAGCTGCAACAGCCGGAACAGGAGCAGGATCGGGGCCACACCTGGGGCGGCATGGAGCTTTGATAGGGAAAAACTGTATTGATAATATATGCCTGTCCGGGGACTTGAAAGTGCCGCCCGGACAGGCTATAATAACAACTGAAAATAGGGAAAAAATATATTGATAATATATGCCGTGTAAGAGGGCCTGGGAGAGATAGAAAAAAGGCCGGAATTATGGCTGTCGAAAAATAGGGAAAAAATATATTGATAATATATGCCCCCCTAAGGGCCTTTAGGCCCTTCAAAAAATCTCTTGAATTTCTCTCTCGGACAGGGAGAAAGTCGGAGGGGAAAAAGGGGGTGAGCGGAGGCTGTGGTAATGTGGTAAACCCGATAGGGTTTTCCATCATTTCCATAGCCGGAGCGAGGGGGGAAAGGGGGAGGTGACTTTCTCTTTAAGGCCCCGAAGGGGCCGCTCTTTGGCTCCCCCTTTCCCCCCTTTCCGCCCGTAGGCGATCCCCGCCGCAGCGGATTTTCTTTTTGCTACTTTTTCTTTTGGAGGTGAGCGCATGGCTATGGATCAGCAGGCCGCTATGGAGCGGCTGCAGGAGTTGTACCGGGAAAAGAATGAGCATTTGGAGAAGTTCCTGGAGCCGGTCACGCCCTTTGAGTTTTACCGGGAGATCTTCCCTGTGGGCAGCTTTGAACGGAAGGGCCATTTTGAGGACGCAAAGGGGAATGGGATCGCGGTGACGGTGCCGCCGAAGGCTGCGGGGATTGCCCTGGAGATCCAGGAGGAAGGCAAGGCCAAACGTTACACCATCACCGATGAACTGTCGGAGCTGTCGGAAGTCTTTAATACGGACTTCACCATCATGTCCCCTCTGTCCTACTTTGGGCGGCGGCGGTGCGGCAAGAACGCCCGGTATCTCTATGCCTTGGTGTTTGACCTGGATGGGGTAGGTATGCCCCAGCTCCGTGACACGCTGCACCAGATGAACAAGGATATTCTTCCCCAGGCAACCTTTGTCGTAAATAGCGGGACAGGGCTTCACCTGTATTATGTGCTGGAAGAGCCGATCCCTATGTACCCGCACAATCAGAAATGTTTGAAGGAATTGAAGTATTCCCTCACCCGGCAGATTTGGAACAGATATACCTCCACCATCAAGGAGCCACAAATGCAGGGCATTTTGCAGGGCTTCCGGGTGGTCGGCTCCGGCTCCAAACTTGGCCGGGAGTACCCTGTGACGGCCTATCGGCTCGGTGGGAGGGTGACGCTGGAGAAGCTGCTGGAGTTTATCCCGGACAGCAACGGGGAGCAGCAGCAGCTCCTGGGCCTCATGCGGAAGGGGCGGCTTTCGCTGGCCGAGGCGAAGGAGAAATACCCAGACTGGTACGAGCGGCGGATCGTCAAGAAGGAGAGGCGGGGCCGCTGGACGGTCAAGCGGGATCTCTATGACTGGTGGCTGCACCGTATTGCAGATGAAATTCGGGTGGGCCATCGCTTCTACGGCATTATGACGCTGGCGATCTATGCGAAGAAGTGCGACATTGACGAGGACGAGCTGCGCCGGGACGCTTTTTCTCTGCTGAAACCCTATGATGATATGAGCGTGGAGGACATCAACCGCTTTACGAAGGATGATGTGGTGTGCGCCCTGGAGATGTTCAACGAGGACTATGTGACATTCCCCAGGGATGATATTGCTAAGATTTCCGGTCTGACTATGCCCGTCAATAAGCGGAACTGGCGCAAGCAGGCGCAGCATTTGAAGATTGCCAGGGCAACGAGGGACATAATTCACGATAATTGGCGGGAAGGGAATGGCCGCCCATCGGCCCAGGATCGGGTGTATGAATGGCGGCGGCAGCACCCGGAGGGCCGCAAGGCCGATTGCCACCGGGACACGGGTCTTGATCCGAAAACGATCCGCAAGTGGTGGGACTGCCCACCGCCGTCCATGTGTGTCCAGGACGGCCATATCACGGTGCGCGTCAGCCCCTCCCAGGCGGTGAGCGATATGCTGGTGGAAGCCATGCGCGGCAAGGTTGAAGAATAGGGCCCAAATAGCCCCTGTTACGCTTTAGGAGCCGTTTTCGCTCCTCCGAGGGCAACTATACCGCCCCCCTCTCTACTGCGCTCGGAAAGCCGCATAAATCAAGGCTTTTTTACCCTCTAAATGTCCACATAGTTGGGAGAATAAATTGAAACAAAACGTCTTGATATTTTAGCATAATTGTGCTAAAATAATGGCAAGGAGGCTGATGTTATGAATATGATTAGACCTGTTTCTGATTTGAGAAATAATTTTGCTGACATTTCAAAGACTGTGCATGAAACCGCTCAACCTGTTTTTTTGACAAAGAATGGCTATGGTGATATGGTTGTTCTGAGCATGGAGGCATTTGAAAATCTGCAATTTGAGAGCGAGGTATATTTCAAGTTGCAGGAGGCTGAGAGAGAGGCCGAGCTGACGGATCAGCGCTATTCTTCCAAAGAGGTGCTGAAAGCGATGAAGGCCGCTATTGGAGGGGAACAGGTTGTATAAATTAGAGTATTTGCCTGTTGCCCGAAAAGATATGCTTGAGATCGTGCGGTATATCAGCGGGGAACTGCAAAACCCGGATGCGGCGGATCATTTGGCGGTGGAGCTGGTTGATGCAGCGGAGAGTGTACTTACATTTCCATATGCAACTCCGGCCTACCAGCCGATCCGTCCATTGAAACATGAGTATCGAAAGATCCTGGTGCAAAATTATCTGATGTTTTATTGGGTGGACGAAGAAAAAAAGCTGGTGACGGTCGCTCGTGTAGTCTATGCGAAACGGGATTATGGCCGGTTGTTGGAGTGATGGAAATGGGGAAGTTAGTTGAAGTTACGCTGGAGATCGATGCGGAGCTGAAAGAACAGGCAGAAAAGGTCTGCTTGGAAAATGGCCTGACTTTGGAGGAGGCGACGGTTTTATTTTTTGAGGAAACCGTTCGCCTGGGTAGGTTCCCATTTGAGCTTGACGAGGAACTGATGGAGTACATAGCAAAGCAGCCAGACACACCCGCCAGCGATAGTGCGGGGAGTGTGAAGGTATGAAAACGATCCGGCAGATAGCCGACGAGATAGGGGTATCAAAGCAGGCGGTCTATAAGCGGTACAAAGGCAAGCTGCATACGGTTTGCGCTCCGTATGCGCATACGGTACAGGGGGTTTTGTATCTATCGGAGCAGGCTGAAACGCTGATAAAACAAGACTTTTTGCAAAATGACTGCTCCAATGGAGCGCATACGGAGCGTTCCATTGGAGCGGTACCGGAGCAGTCGCAAGATGCCGGTGTGGTGGCAGTTTTACAGGCCACCATCGACACGCTGCAGGGGCAGCTTGAAGTAAAAGATCGGCAGATCGAGCAGCAGGCCCAGACCATTACCCGGCTTACCGATGCGCTGGCCGCCGCCCAGCAGACGGCGGCAGCGGCCCAGGCCCTCCATGCAGGGACGATTCAGCAAGTTCTGGCTTGTGAGGATGGGGTGGAGCAGCAAGGCAAGGAACCGGAAAAAAAGAGAGGATGGTTTAGAAAATGGTTCCGTGGTTAAGAAGTTTTCAAATTGTCATACTGTCATAGAAAGGGAAAAACAGGCTATGTGTTGCAATGACTATGTAGTGCGGATTCATTTGAAAACTGACTGTCAAAATCGAGATGAATTGATTAAATTCTGTCTGGGAAATCCAAAAGAGCAATACCTTGCTATTGGCTGGAGCTTTTTGGCTGAGGGGACTCATAGTTATACAGAATACCTAAGAGCTGTATCTGAGTATCAGAAATCATACGGGCATCGTATGAACCCGGCGCATCATATTTTTAATGCGGCACGGGAAAACGACCTATTTTGGACAAGGGATATGAACGGCTATTACTGGATTTGCCGAGCTAAAGTTGGGGCACAATCTTTTTGTGATAAAGAGAAAGACATTGGTGCCGTAATTCCTGTGGAAGCATATCTGTACGGCTTGGAAGTACCAGGACAGATCAAAGCATCGTTTAACCGGCCACGTGGAGGAACGGCAGAACGTATTTATGACAGGACAATCCTGGAGTTTTCTCGGTATGCGTTCAATGCTGTTTCAAAAACAGAAAAGTACCAAGTGGAGCCAATAAACGGAAATTTACTGGATAATTTACCAGAGTTTGAACTGGAGGAACTGGTTATTGATTATATCCAGCTCAAGTACAATTATTATCTGCTTTCAAATTCTATTGCGAACAAGTCTACGACTATTGCGGTTGAGTGTGAGTTTCGTTCAAGAGATTTTTTACACCCAGGTCGTGCGGTGGTTCAGGTAAAGGGTGGGAAGGATATTGCGCTGGTTGCCAGTACATATAAGGATTTTTTGGCCCACGGGTATAGGGTGTTTTTATACGCACCACATTACGTAAAGGATTATAATGGGGACATTGTTTATATATCTCGTGATGATTTAATGGAATTTTATCAAAACTATAAAGGTATTCTTCCTGACTCTATCACAAAATGGGAGAACCTTTTTTGCGATATTAGTACATAGAACTTTTGTGCCGAAACAGAGCAGAGGGTGAACTTAGTATGCAGGTAGATGATGAAATGGTGATTCCATCCGGGTATCCGGAGATCGATGAGATATATGGTGTTCTGCATCGTAAGGAACTTGTAGTATTGACAGGTGAGAAGAGAATTGCGCTGGCCGGTCAAATAGTGATTAACGCTGCAAAAGCCGGTTTTGGGGTTTTGCTGTTTAGTCCAGATACAGAGACAAGCCAGACGGTTGCAGAATATGTCCAGGTATGTAAGGTGCTTAAAGAAACTGCCCATAAACTGAATGCGCCTGCGATTTTCTGTATTGAAGAGTGTCCAGCATCAATTGAAGATCTCGTGGATGCGATATGGCACCTGGAAGGAGACTATTTGCATCTTGTTCGAGATACACTACGAAGTGGTTATCGTGTTAAGCTGCATTGGGATGCGACGTTGCGGCGATTTCGGGAGTGCGAAGATTATTTTGATGTGATTATGTAGAAATTTTATCTGTTGATCCCTGTTTCCTGGGGAGCCGCCTGCAGGCGGCGGGGCCGGAGCCCCAGCCGGGGCAGACCGGGGGTAGCGGGAAACCGCACCCCCTGGCAGCCCTGGCCATCCCCCGCGGGAGCGCGCAAAAGCACTTTCATACTGCCAGCCCCAACGGGGCGGCAGTGTGAAAGTGCTTTTGCGTTACTTTCTCCCCGGAGAAAGTAACAAAGAGGGGTTGCCCCCTTGCGGGGGCTATGGTAAGATGGGATTTGTAAGAGGTTAGGACGATAGAAAGGACGGGTGATTTTATCGGTACAACCATATCCGGCATGATGGGCCCAGGCAGTATCAGCCACAATAACCGGAAGTTTTTTGCGGCGAATGTAGACCGGAGCCGGACGGAGCAGAATGTGACCTACTGCAACGATGATCTGAAACAGGTCTACCACGAGATCTTCGACGAGGCCCTGGCTGCCTACAACGCCAAAAAGAAAAAGACCAGGGACAAGATACCAGACTACTATGAGCATATCCGGCAGGGAAAGCAAGAGAAATTATTTCACGAGGCGATCTTCCAGATCGGCAACCTGGAGGACTGTGGGTGCGGCTCCCCCGGAGGGGAACGGGCGGCGGCAGCTCTCAAAGAATTTGCAGAGAGCTTCCAGGAGCGCAATTCCCATCTGCGGGTGTTTAATATGGTGCTGCACATGGATGAGGCTACGCCACACCTTCATGTGGACTATATACCAGTAGCCACGGAGCAGAGCCGGGGCCTCTCCACCAGGGTTTCCATGAAACAGGCGTTAAAGCAGCAGGGCTTTGAGGGCCAGGGGAGAAAGCAGACGGAATGGAACGCCTGGATGGATCGGGAGAAAGCGGCCTTGAAGGAGATCGCCCAGGCGCATGAGTTTGAGATCATCAGCCTGGGCGGTGGCCGTCCCCACATGGATTTGCCGGAGTACCGGGCGGCGGCACAGAGGCTGGAGGCCGTCCAGGAGCAGGTGACGGCAGCGGAGCATGATATAGCTGAGCTGGAGAAGCAGAAGAAGGCCCTGCAGGGGACGGTGCGGCGGCTCCAGGCGGCGGAGAAGGTGCGGGTCGATCTGGAGGCTATCCGGCCCGAAAAAACGCTTACAGGGGCCGTGAAGGGCGTGACGGTGGAGCAGGTGAAGGAGCTGAAGGCGGCGGCGATCCGTGGGGCCGCAGCGGAGCATGATGTGCTGGAGCTGAAGAAGGAAAACCGGCAGCTCCACAGCCAAATGCCGTCTATCAGAGAACGGCTGAAGGAGGCCGAGGAGCGACAGCGGCTTATCAACGAAAACCGTAATTTGCAGGTACAGGTGGAGTATCTGGAGAACAGCTTGGACAGTGAGCGCAACTTTGCGTCCCGGCTCCTGGAAGGGGTTGAGGCGGTGCTGGACTTCCTGGATCGACACCTGCCGGAGCAGTTCCGGCCTATGCTGGAAAGGGCGCGGGAGCTGCTGCCTGTGCCGGAGCTGCAACAGCCGGAACAGGAGCAGGATCGGGGCCACACCTGGGGCGGCATGGA
>CALWYD010000048.1 GCA_944385675.1 uncultured Oscillospiraceae bacterium | reverse complement strand
CGGCCAGGAAGTCGAACCGGGCCGACTGATCCTTGCGCACCTCCTTCACCGCCCAGTTGGTGTGCAGGCGCTTGTGCTCGGCCAGATAGACGGTGGACATGCCGCCCTGGCCGATGACGGATTTGATTTCGTAGGTGTCGTTGAAGGTGGTTGTCATATTTTTATATCACCTACTCCTATACTATTTTCAGCAACTTTTGACATGATCAGCCCATATAGTACTGATCTGCATCCTTGTCAGAAATCAGAAAACCCAATTCCTCCACTATTCCTTCATTCAGATAGGTCAAGGCGCCGTTTTCTACTGAGAAGGTTGCCTGTTGATTAATTTCGTCTGCCTCTGGATTAGCAGTATAGTACAGGTGATACCCAATATATTGGATATCCGCCACAGTAAAGCTCTGCTTCGGCATGGTGAATGTCCAGACGATTGTGTCATCGTCGCGAGTCGCTGTAACTGGTGTCTCCAGATGGTTCCACCACCAATCGTTTGGGTCCTCTTCATCATAAACGGCTATTGTCAGTAGCTGTTTGCATACATCACCGTTGGGAACAGCAACCATTTGGGTATTGCCTTCCCCAGCAGCTACCTGCGTCCAGACACGAAATGTCGTTTGACCATCAGAAAATGAGGCAGTAAAAACTGCATCATGTGCGTGATTACTCCCTTGTGCGTACACTTCGGACGGTAGGTCAGGATAGGTGAGCGATATCTGCATCATATATTCGTTCCCACTAAAATTAACTATGCCATTTTTTACAGGGAGGGCGCTGTTTTCTGTATCGTCTTGCTGTGTGAACTCTGATTCTTCCCATAGCTGGTCTAGGCGTGCCTGGACAGCATCCTTATCATCAATAAGATTCAATGCTTCTTCTAACAATTGAATCGCCTGTTCCACATTACCAGTGAGCTCATAAGCGTCGGCCAATCCTATGTACGCCTCCGCCCGTTTGGGGTCGATCTCGATGGCGGCGTTGAAGGCGATCATAGCCTCCTCGTAATTGCCCTCGGACAGGTACCGCACGCCCAGGTCGTACTGCTCCTGCCAGGTGGGGGCGCTCTGGCCACAGGCGGGCAGGCCCAGCACCAGGGCCAGGGCCAGGATCAGGCTTGCCGCTCTGTGCTTCATGGTTTGTTTCTCCTCTCTCTTTTTTGTATTCCTAATTCGATTTTGCGTTCCCGGGTTCCAAATTTACCTGCCGCTCCCGCCCCCTGCGGGGGGCGGGAGCGCCCACAGGATCGACCGTTTCAGTCCAGCCGGAAGAGGATCGTCCCCTCGTCGGCCAACATCTGGTCGACGATCTCAGAGAATTCCACATCACTACCGACCGGCTTATATTTCGCATGATAGGACGCCAGAACACAGCCGTCATACCCCACCGGGAGTTGATACTCGAAGTCCAGGCTGTACGTAAAAACTCTTCCGTCCCACTGGTTGTCAACGACATTGACCCGCCCCAGGCATTCGTACTCCACACCGTTGTAGCTGACCGTAAAAATCTCCCCCGAATCATCCAGATAGGTAAAGGGAGCACCAGTGTAGTAATCCAGATCTCCTGTCCGGTTGCTCATCCCATATTCCCAGGCGTTGTCGTCCTGGAAGGTGATCGTCAGATTGACAAGACGCCAGTCATAGCCCTCCTTGGCCGAGTGGGTCGCATCCGAAGAAATTGTTTCATAGCTGGAGATGACCGCCTGCCCCACGGTGGTGAGGGAGGAATCCTCATAGCAGAGAGTCTCATAGGGGTAGGCAACGCCCACCTCCATCTGAGTGAGCCCAGTGTAAGTATCCAGAACTGCCGGGAGTGGCTCGCCCTGGGTCTCGCCGCACAGGCGGCAGGTCTCCGGCTGCTGGTAGTTGGCCGGGGCCCAGTCGTGGTCGCAGACCGGGGCCAGGCGCTCATCCTCTGTGAGCTCATAGCCCTCCGCCCGCCAGGCGGCGGCGGCTTCGCTGTCCCCCAGCCTGTCAGAGACATCGGCCAGCTTCACATAGAGCTCCACATCTCCGGGGGACAGTTCCAAAGCCGCCTCATAGTCCGCCAGGGCGGCGGTCAGGTTGTCCGCCGTCTCCCCAGAACTGATGTAGGCGTCGCCCCGGCCCACATAGGCCTCCGCCCGCTTTGGATCAATTTCAATAGCCGCTGTGAAAGCGATGATGGCCTCCTCGTAATTGCCCTCGGATAAATACCGCACGCCCAGGTCGTACTGCTCCTGCCAGGTGGGGGCGCTCTGGCCGCAGGCGCACAGAACGCTCAGCAAAAGGCACGGGACCAGCCACCGGCATAACAAAGTTCGTACGTTCATGTTTTTCCTCCTGTCAACAGTTTCTTCTCCTGTCTCCGATCACTCAGAGCCCTCCGTACAGCTGCACGATATCCGCTGGCTCGGTATAGGGGTCGGCGTAGTCAAACCAGTAGAACTGGATGGAGAGCTCCGGACTAATGTCCAGGAAGAGCATGCTGGTCTCCCCCATCTCCTGGAGCCAGTCATCCCCCTCTGTGTAAAAATCTCCCTCAAAGCCCTGCTCCAGCAGCTCCCCATAGGTGACCTGCATGGGGATCCCCGGCGCGAGCCAGGGACTGTCCGGCTGTTCCTTCGGGGAACACTCCACAATGGCGATCCGCTCCCCGCCCAGCGCGTACCCGCGGTATTCCGCATCCAAAAAGTAGAACACCAGCGGCAGCCGCAGGTCCTCATAATAGAGGCCCTTGGCCGTGCCGTTATACCAGTAGTCAAGGTAGGTAAAATCCCCGCCGAACCGGCTTGACAGCTCCTCGACGGTCATGCTTAAGAAATCAGCGGGCATCCAGTCCCCGGCGCTGTCCAGAGGCTCCTCCTCTTCCGCCGGCTGAGGGGCGTCCCAGGCGTTCCCCTCAAAGGTGCAGCCCTCCAGGGTCACCGTACTCCCCTGGTTGGACTGGTCGTCGTTGTAGAGGCTGGGGTTGAAGTTGCCCCGGAAGACACACCCGTCAAAGAGCAGCTGGGTCTCCCATCTGACCCAAATGGCGTGTTCAAAGGGCTCCCCGTAGCCGTTGCCGGTGAAGGTGCAGCTCCGGAACTCCCCGCGGCCGCCCACGCACTCCAGGATGCACATGGAGCAGTCCCGGATGGTGGTGTCCTCGGCATAGATGTCGCTCTCATAGGCCCACAGGCCCTCCAGGCCGCAGCCGAAGATCTCGCAGCCGTACAGGGAGACGCTGGAGCTGTCCGCCCACAGCACCCCCGTGGTGCAGCTCATGTTCTCCCCCTCCAGCTCGTGGCCCATGATCAGGCCCCGGAGGGTGATGTCGTCACAGCCCACGATCTCCAGGATGGTGTCGTCCCCATAGGGGCTCAGCAGGCGGGTCTCCCCGGTCCCCTGGATGGTCACATGGGACAGCTCCCACAGGGACAGACAGCCCACGCTGTAATCCCCGCTGTCCAGGGTGATGATGGCGCCGTTCCCCGCATCGTTCAGGGCGTCCCGCAGCTCGTCCTCGTCGGCGGCGTGGAAGACCTTCACATGGATGTACTCCTGGATCTCCCCGTCCGCGCCGTAGACCGGGACCCGCCGCTCGTTGCCGTCGGAGTCGGTGAAGCTGCCCCCCTCCATCTGGGCCAGCTTGTCCGCGACAGACGGGTCGTTCCCGGTTTTCTCCAAAGCCCCCCGCAGGGTCTCCAGGGCCTGGTCAAAGTCCCCCCAGCGGATGTATGTGTCCGCCAGGCCCAGCCAGGCCTCCGGCAGGGCCTCGTCCAGCTCCAGGGCGGCC
>CALWYD010000047.1 GCA_944385675.1 uncultured Oscillospiraceae bacterium | reverse complement strand
TGATGGACAGGTTCTTGTTGGGGATGATGAGGTCGGGGTCGATCTTCATCTGGGAGCCCAGGCCCATGCAGGTGGGGCAGGCCCCGAAGGGGTTGTTGAAGGAGAACATGCGGGGGGTGAGCTCCTCAATGGACACGCCGCAGTCCTCGCAGGCGTAGTTCTGGGAAAACAGGATGTCCCGATCCTCCCCCACGATGTTGATGATGACCAGGCCGCCGGACAGGTTGGAGGCCACCTCCACGCTGTCGGTGAGCCGGCGGGTGATGTCCTCCCGGATGACCAGGCGGTCCACCACGATCTCGATGTTGTGCTTCTTGTTCTTGTCCAGCTTAATCTCCTCGGTCAGCTCGTACAGGGAGCCGTCCGCCCGGCAGCGGACATAGCCTGACTTCCGGGCGTCCTCGAAGATTTTGGCGTGCTCCCCCTTTTTTCCTCGAATGACCGGGGCCATAACCTGGATGCGGGTGGCCTCGGGCAGGGCCATCACCTGGTCGATGATCTGGTCGATGGTCTGCTGGCGGATCTCCTTGCCGCAGATGGGGCAGTGGGGGGTGCCCACCCGAGCCCACAGCAG
The DNA here is from genome assembly GCA_944385675.1 of uncultured Oscillospiraceae bacterium. Taxonomy (GTDB): domain Bacteria; phylum Bacillota; class Clostridia; order Oscillospirales; family Oscillospiraceae; genus Lawsonibacter. The sequence continues at coordinate 14,060 of CALWYD010000047.1, read as the reverse complement.
ACGAAGATAGTCGTAGATCTCGGTCACCGTGCCCACGGTGGAGCGGGGATTTTTGCTGGTGGTCTTCTGGTCGATGGAGATGGCGGGACTGAGGCCGTCGATGTAGTCCACATCCGGCTTCTCCATCTGGCCCAGGAACATGCGGGCGTAGGAGCTGAGGGACTCCACATACCGGCGCTGCCCCTCGGCGTAGATGGTGTCAAAGGCCAGGGAGGACTTGCCCGACCCGGACAGGCCGGTGAGCACCACCAGCTTGTCCCGTGGGATGGACACGTCCACGTTTTTCAGGTTGTTCACCCGGGCGCCCTTGACGATGATGTGTGTGTGCATTGGCTGCGTTCTCCTTCTTAAACGGTGAGGTCGGCGGTGCCCGCCCCTACCAGGGCCATGAGGTCGGCGGGGGACAGCTCCACCTGGTAGCCGATCTTCCCCGCCGACACCAAAATTGTGTCGATGATCTCCGCCGTCTCGTGGAAGACGGTGGGGTACTGCTTTTTCATCCCAACCGGGGAGCAGCCCCCGTGGACATAGCCGGTGAGGGGGAGCAGCTCCTTTTGGTGGATCATGGCGATGGACTTCTCCCCCACCGCCTTTGCCGCCTTTTTCAGATCCAGGCTGTCCCCCACCGGGATGTCAAAGACATACAGCCCCCCGGAGGCCCCCCGGGCCACCAGGGTCTTGAACACGCACTCCGGATCCTGGCCCAGGGAGCGGGCCACCGTCACCCCGTCCACCGCCTCCCCCTCGGGATGGGGATAGGTGTGGGGGGTGTAGGGGATCCCCTTCTGCTCCAGCACCCGCATCACGTTGGTCTTTTCTTCTTTCTGCTTTGCCATGTTTAGATTTCCTCAGTTTCCGTAAAATAGCAGTCCTCCCGCCATTTGGCGGGGTTTGTGTCAATATAGTCCCAGATGCGGAGATAGTCCGCCTGCGTCCGGACGACATGGTCGTAGTAGCTGCGCTGCCATACGGGACGGCCCAGAAGCCGCGTGACGCGCCGCTTCAGGTACCCTGTCAGCTGTGGGACGGACATGCTTTCCGTCCCCGCCGGCCCGGCCATGCCCTCCGTAGGGGCCGGCGGCCCCACCGGCCCAGCCATGCTCTCCGTAGGGGCCGGCGTCCCCGCCGGCCCGGCCGCGCCCTCCGTAGGGGCCGGTGTCCTCACCGGCCCGGCCGCGCCCTCCGGGATCCGGAGCAGCAGATGAACGTGGTTGGGCATAATCACATATTTTTCCACGCAGGGCATGGTGGAAATGACCTCCTCCACCACCCGTCCCGCGTCCGAAAGGACGACCCGCGGGGCGATGAGGACATCGCCCCCTACGACCCGTCCCAGCACGTGCCTCTTCTCCTGGGTGCAGATCGTGATGAAATAACACCCCGGGCGGCTGTAGTCATAGCCCGGCAGGCGGTTCGGCTTCCGTTTGGGCAGTTCCATCCCGGCGCCCCCTACTCTGCCGCCCGTCAGCGGTTGACCTCCCGGTTGTCCGTGCGGCCCAGGAGGTAGTCGGCGGAGACGTGAAAATAGTCGCACAAAAACAGCAGCGTCGTAGCGGTCACATTCGTCTTTCCATACTCGATGCGCTGGTAGTTGCGCGGGGCAAGCTTCATAACCTCGGCCATCTCCGTCTGTTTGAGCTTTCTCTCTTTTCTCAACGCCTTCAGGCGTGCGCCAAATTCTTTTAAATTTTCTTCCACGATGCCAGTCCGCCCCCTTGACGCGATAAGCAAAATCGTATATAATCATTTTATGCGATATATATTATCGCATATTGGAGGGATTGTTGTGACCGAGTTTCATATCTGGCTCTATGAGCGGTGTGCCGCCCCCTGGCTGTGTGAGGATGAGTTCCCCGCCAGCTACCGGCTGCAGAAGCAGGAGTGGCAGCAGGTGCTCCAGGGGCTGCCCCGCCGGGAGCGGCTGCTGTGCGTGGATCTGCTGGACAGCACCAGGCTCCTGTGGGGGGCCGGCGCCTTTCTCCGTGGATTGCGCATCGGCATGCTCCTGGGACGGAACGTGCCCGGGGAGGATCAGTGGGCGGAGGATCCTACTTTCCCCGCAGCTCGATGATCTGATCTCTTAAAGCGGCCGCCAGCTCGAACTCCAACATCTTAGCCGCCGCCCCACAGGCAGAGCCCGCGGGGGCCCCGGTATTTTTCATCCTCGGCGGAAATGAATTCCGCCTGCGGCAATGGTTTTGCTTCACAAAACCATTGTACGCGCCTCCCGGCGCGCCCGCGCGGTGCGCGGGTGGAAAGAGGCGGCCCCATCACTTTCCTCTCAGCTCAATGATCTGATCCCGTAGCGCAGCCGCCAGCTCAAACTCCAACATCTTGGCCGCCTCTCTCATCTCCTTCTCCAGCTTTGCGATGCGCTCAGCCTTCTGCTGCTTGGTGAGGGCCTTTCCCTCGCCCCGGCGCTGGGCGTCGCTCTCCTCGTCCTGGGCGGTGATGTCCAGCAAGTCCCGCACCGATTTGATGACCGTCTTGGGGACAATGCCGTGCTCCTTGTTGAAGGCGTCCTGCTTCTGGCGCCGGCGCTCCGTCTCGTCCATGGCCCGGCGCATGGAGGGTGTGATGGTGTCGGCGTACATGACCACCATGCCGTCGGCGTTCCGGGCCGCCCGGCCGATGGTCTGGATGAGGGAGGTCTCCGAGCGGAGGAAGCCCTCCTTGTCCGCGTCCAGGATAGCCACCAGGCTGACCTCGGGCAGATCCAGGCCCTCCCGCAGCAGGTTGATGCCCACCAGCACGTCGAAGGTGCCCAGGCGCAAATCCCGGATGATCTCCATGCGCTCCATGGTGTCGATGTCGTGGTGCATGTAGCGCACCTTGATGCCCGCCCCCTGGAGGTAGGCGGTGAGATCCTCGGCCATCTTCTTGGTGAGGGTGGTGACCAGCACCCGCTCGGAGCGGGCCGTACGGTCGTTGATCTCTCCAATGAGGTCGTCTATCTGCCCCTCCACCGGCCGCACCTCGATTCTGGGATCCAGCAGGCCGGTGGGGCGGATGACCTGCTCCACAATCTGCCCTGAGCGGGTGCGCTCGTACTCCCCGGGGGTGGCGGAGACGTAGACCACCTGGTTTACCCTCCGTTCAAACTCCTCAAATTTCAACGGGCGGTTATCAAAGGCGCAGGGCAGGCGGAAGCCGTAGTCCACCAGGGAGGTCTTTCTGGCCCGGTCGCCGTTATACATGGCCCGCACCTGGGGCAGGGTGACGTGGCTCTCGTCAATGAACAGGACAAAGTCCTTGGGGAAGTAGTCCAGCAGGGTGTGGGGGGGCGAGCCCACCGGCCGCCCCTCAATCACCCGGGAGTAGTTCTCAATGCCAGAGCAGTAGCCCAGCTCCTGCATCATCTCCACGTCATACATGGTGCGCTGCTTGATGCGCTGGGCCTCGATAAGCTTGTTCTCTTTTTCAAAAAAGGCCACCCGCTCCTCCAGTTCCTTGTATATCTCCTGGATGGCGGCGTCCATCTTCTCCTTGGGGGTCACATAGTGGGTAGCAGGCCAGACAGGGATGTTAGTCAGGCGGCGGATGGGAGTGCCGGTGACCACATTGATTTCGCTGATGCGGTCAATCTCGTCCCCGAAAAACTCCACCCGGATGGCCGTGTCCTTCCAATAGGCCGGCCAGATCTCCACCGTGTCCCCCCGCACCCGGAACATGTTGCGCTCAAAGGCGATGTCGTTGCGCTCATAGCGGATAGCCACCAGCTTTTTCAGCAGCTCGTCCCGCTCCAGCTGGGCCCCCACCCGCAGGGAGACCATCATCTTCTCAAAGTCCTCCGGTTCCCCCAGGCCGTAGATACAGGACACCGAGGATACCACAATCACGTCCCGCCGCTCCAGCAGAGAGGCGGTGGCGGACAGGCGCAGGCGGTCGATCTCCTCGTTGATGGCGGAGTCCTTCTCAATAAACGTATCTGTGTGGGGAATGTAGGCCTCCGGCTGGTAGTAGTCGTAATAGGAGACAAAGTATTCCACCGCGTTGTTGGGGAAAAACTCCTTAAACTCCGCGCACAGCTGAGCGGCCAGGGTCTTGTTGTGGGCCAGCACCAGGGTGGGCCGCTGCACCGCCTCGATGACCTTGGCCATGGTGTAGGTCTTGCCCGAGCCGGTGACTCCCAGCAAGGTCTGCTCGTCCAGACCGCTTTCAATCCCCTCCGCCAGGGCGGCGATGGCCTGGGGCTGATCGCCGCTGGGGGTATATTCCGATACCACTTCAAATTTCGGCACAGGCCCACCTCCCTGCCGCTCACAACCGGGCGGCACTGTCCCCTATTGTATCAGAACAAATGTTTCAATTCAAGGGGGTAAAAACTTTTTTTGCAGCATCAAAGCGGCCCTCCCAGCAGCTGGTACACAGGACGGCGGCCGTCCCGCTCAGACTGGTTGAGAGAAACCGCGTCTCCGTCCACAAACACCAGGTGGTCCACCAGGGTCAGACCCACCGGCCCCAGGGCCGCCCGGATGGTGTCGGTGGCCTGCCAGTCCTCCGGGGAGGGGAAGGCCAAGTTACTGATGTGGTTATGGGCCAGGTAGATGGCCGCGGCCCGCAGACCCATAGCCTCCTCCACAATGCGGCGGATGTTCACATCGGAGGCATAGATACTTCCCTCGGATACCTTTCGCACACCCAGCACTTTGCCCTTGCTGTCCAGGCAGAGAATGTAGACCTGCTCATTCCTGGCCCCGTAGAAATAGGGCTCCAGCACGGCGGCGGCTTCCTCAGCCGTGTGTACCAGTTCCCCCAGCTCACTGCGCTGTTTCTGATACCGGGCGCCAATGGCGGGAATCAGGCGCAGCAGAACGGACGTATGCTCCCCTACTCCCGGCACCTTCCTCAGTTCGTCCGCAGAGGCGTCCAACACCCCTGCCAGAGATCCGAAGCGGTCAACCAGGTCGTGGGCCAGTCCATTGAGGTCGCCCTGGGGAATAGCGAAGAACAAAAGCAGTTCCAGGATCCGGTGATCCGGCCATCCCTCCAGTCCTCGGGCGTTGAATTCATCCTTTACCCGCCTGCGGTGTCCCGCATGAATGGACATGGGCTCATCACTCCCTCTCTCCTTGGTTCATGCCGCGCTCCCCGTTCTGGAAAGACGGGGTCAATTTTTTGCCCCATACTGGGCCAAATAGGCATTCATTTTGGCCTTCACATCGTCATCAATATAAATCTTGCCGTCCACGGGGTTATTATGGAGAAAATCGATAACCTCCCGGACAGTGACGATAGGATAGACAGCAATGCCGTAGTCCTCCCGCAGCTCATCCAGAGTAGAGCAGTCACGGGTACCCCGCTCCATCCGATCCACAGAGACAATGAGGGCCTTCATATTCACTTCGGCCACGTGCTTAAAAAGCTCAATGGTTTCCCGCACGGCAGTACCGGCCGTAACCACGTCCTCTACGATGACCACGTCGTCCCCGTCCTGGGGCTTATAGCCCACCATAGAGCCCCCCTCTCCGTGATCCTTGGCCTCCTTGCGGTTGAAGCAGTAGGGCAGATCCCTGCCGTAGTTTCGGTACAGAGAGGAGGCGGCAGCCACAGCCAGGGGGATCCCCTTATAGGCGGGGCCGAACAGACAGGTGATCCCGTCGGGCAGGTTCTCCTGGATGCAGGCGGCGTAGTAGTCCCCCAGCTTGGCCGCCTGAGCCCCCGTCTTGTAGTTTCCCGTGTTGACAAAATAGGGGGTCTTTCGCCCGGATTTAGTCACAAAATCCCCAAAAGTGAGTACGCCAGAGCGCACCATAAAAGTGATAAACTCCTCTTTATATGTCATCCCGTTCGACCTCTTTTCTCCAGTTTGTCCAGTAAACGCCGGAAATCAAATTATTATATCATTCTTTTCCCCCGGGCACAAGAAATCCGCCCTATTTTTTCCTGTGAAAATCCTCTCTTTCGCTTTTTTCTTTACGTGCCGGAAAAGAGTTGCTATAATAAAGAGAGTTTCCCCTAACGTCCCCTCCAGGAGGTGAGCCCATGTCCTTTTTCCGCCGGTTTTCCGCTCTCTACCAGTGGCTTTATACCCAGTTTCACCGCATCCCCTCCGTCCCCCGCAACGTCCTGATTACCGGGGGGTTTTTATGCGGTGCCTATTTTATCAGCGATATCCTTATGGGCCACACCGGCGGGGAGAACAATTCCGCTCTGGTCTTTGTCCTGGCGGTGGTACTTATCTCTTTGCTCACCAGTGGGTACCGTTACGGTATTCTGGCCTCTATTATAGGAACCTTTTGTATCAACTATTATTTTATGGTCCCCTACTCCCAGTTTTCCCTGAGCTACGCCGGCTATCCAGTGGCCATGCTGTCCATGGTGGCCATCTCCTGTGTGGTGTGCGCCCTTACCGCCCGGGTCAAGCTTCAGGCGGCAGAGGCAGTCAGCCGGGAAAAAAAGGCAAAGGCCCTCTATCAGCTTAACGAGCGCCTCAACCAGGAGAAAGCAGACATCCAGCTCCAGTCAGCCCGGGAGACGATCCGGGGTAATATCCTCCGGGCAGTGTCCCATGACCTGCGCACCCCACTTACTTCTATCTCCGGCTCGGCAGCTGTGCTCTTGGCCAGCGGAGAGATCTCAGAGAAAAACGCCGCTATGCTAAAGGATATTAAAGCGGACGCGGACGATCTGATTGTCATGGTGGAAAATCTCCTGTCTGTTACTCGGATCCAGGACAGCACCATTCCGTTGAAAAAGCGGGAGGAGGTGCTGGAGGAGGTGGCAGGAGACGCAGTGCTCACCACCCGCCGCCGCTTCCCCGATTTTCAGGTGGAACTGGTTTTGTCCGAGGACATTTTGTATCTGCCCATGGACCCCATGCTGATCAAGCAGGTGATGGTTAATCTCCTGGAAAATGCCGTACGCCACTCGGGAGATCGGGAGCACATCACCCTGCATCTCTACCGCCAGGACAACTGGGCGGTCGCAGAGGTTCGGGACCGGGGCACAGGCCTGTCCCCAGAGCTGTGTCAGGCCATCCAGTCTGGTCGTCCTATATCCAGAGATCTCTCAGGTGACACCACTCGGGGAATGGGCATTGGCCTTTCTGTTTGCCAGAGTATTATTAAGGCCCACGGCGGCTTTTTTGCCGCGGGCAATAATCCGGAAGGTGGGGCAGTGTTCCGCTTCGGCCTTCCTATGGAGGATTTTCCAAATGAGTGAAAAACGCACCATTCTAGTGATCGAGGATGAACACGCCATCAGCAACTTTATTTGTCGGGCTCTGAGTGCCAATGACTACAAGCCCCTTGCTGCCGCCAGTGGCAAGGAGGGGTTGTCTTTGTTCTTTTCCCACGGTCCTGATCTGGTACTGCTGGATTTAGGACTGCCCGACTTGGACGGATTAGAAGTACTCTCTCAGCTTCGAGGGTTACCTCAAGAGGTGCCTGTTATTATTATTTCCGCCCGAGACCGGGAATCAGAGAAAGTTAAAGCCCTGGACATGGGAGCGGATGACTACGTGGTCAAGCCCTTCGGTGTGTCTGAGTTGCTGGCCCGTATTCGCTCCTCCTTGCGCCGATTCGACCGACTGAAAGTTAACCAGGGAATCCAACGTGACGTATACCAGGTCAAAGATCTCACCGTGGACATTGCCAAGCACCAAGTGATTCAGGGAGAGGACGAAATCCATTTCACCCAAAATGAATTTAAAATTTTGGAGCTGCTGGCTATCCATGCCGGAAAAGTTTTGACGTACGACTTTATTTTAGAACACGTATGGGGCCCTTATGGGGGCAGCAGCAATCAAATTCTCCGTGTCAACATGGCCAACATTCGTCGCAAACTCAAGGAAAACCCCTCCGCGCCCCGCTACATCTACACCGAACTGGGCATCGGCTACCGCATGCTGGAGGACTGACTGTGCAAAACCCTGTGGAACAGCAATTTGGCCACCTCGCCCCTTCTTTAGGGGTGGAGTGGCCAAATTGTTGATTTTTTACAGGTTTTAGATGCCAACTGCCTCCTATTATAATCTGTCGTTTCCGCTTTCCCTGTGATTCACTTGGGCCGCAGTGCTGCCCGCCTATACAGCTTGTCCCAAAAGTTCTCTTAAACTGACAACGCCCCTTTTTCCAAAAACCACTGGTATTGTCTCATGGAACCAGTTCTCGGCGCAGCCATTCCAGCGCCCGCCGCTCCAGCCGTGAGACCTGCACCTGGGACACCCCGACCACTCTGGCAGTCTGCATCTGGGTCATACCTCGATAGTAGCGCAGCAGCAGCACCTGCCGCTCCCGCTCTGGCAGCCCCTCCAAGGCAGTCCGAAGCGTCAACCGCTCCACCACCATCTCCTCCTCACCGCCGCTGGTGAGCATTCCCTCCAAGGTCAACCCGTTCTCCCCGGTCTCGGTCTGAAGAGAAATGACCGGCTCAGTGGCCGTCTCCGCTGCAGCAATCTCTTCCGGGGTAAGCCCGGTCTCCTCAGCTAGTTCGGACAAAGTGGGCTCCCGGCCCATTCGGGCACACATTCGGCTCCGAGCCCCCCGGATATTGACCCCCCGCTCCTTCAGACCCCGGCTTACCTTGACCGGTCCGTCATCCCGGAGAAATCGTCGAATTTCCCCGGCGATTTTGGGTACGGCGTAGGTAGAAAACTGTGTGCCATACTGGGGATCAAAACCCTGTACCGCCTTTAAAAAACCCATACACCCCAGTTGATACAGGTCATCCGGCTCTACGCCCCGACCGTAATAGCGACGCACTACACTCCAAATAAGACCGTTATTTTCCTCCAGCACCTGCTCACAGGCCTGGCTGTCTCCGTCACGGGCGGCCTGCAGAAGCTCGGCGGCTGAAGGCGTGCCGCTCACCGCCCGCCGCGGCGGGCGATCTTCCGCCGCATAGTCACTGTTGTCCCCTTACCGGGAGTGGAGCGCACCTTCAGCACATCCATAAAGCTCTCCATAATAGTGAAGCCCATGCCAGCCCGCTCCTCATTGCCCGTAGTGAACATAGGTTCTCTGGCCCGCTCCACATCCTCCATGCCCACCCCCCAGTCTTTTACCACAATCTCCACCACACGTTCTTCCCGCAGAATAAGGCGCATGACAACCTTTCCAATGGTATCCGGGTAGGCATGGACAATCGCGTTGGTCACCGCTTCACTTACTGCGGTTTTTATGTCGTTGATCTCCTCCAAAGTGGGATCCAGTTGGGCGGCAAAACAGGCCGCTGCCGCCCTGGCAAACCCCTCATTGGCTGAGCAGCTGGGGAACTCCATAGATACATAGTTTTCTTTTTTCATATTATGTAACGCCTCCTTGGCTTGGAAATGGGCCCGGGAAAGACCATTACTCAAAGCGGATCATCCGTTCCAGCCCCGCAGCCCGAAATACCCGCTTGGCCTGGGCAGGGGCATGGATTACCCGCATAGAACCTTGTATCTGCCCCATTCTGCGCCATGTTCTAAGCAATACGGCAATGCCCGAGCTGTCAGTAAAGGTCAGCTTCTCGAGATCCAGTGTCAGCTGTCGGGGAAGCGCCTGGTCAATCCGCCGCTCCAGCTCCTCCATCACTGCCTTAGCCTGGTGGTGATCCAGCTCCCCGGACACTGAGGCCACAAGGGTCCGCCCCTCCTCCCTGCAGATCACTGGCATACTTTATCCCCTCCTTTTCCAATTTTTTCAGCAGGTTTTATTATAGGACAGGCCCTGGGTCGGAAGCGGCCGCTTTCCGCCTGTAAAGCGGGAAAATTCCAAGAATAGAATATCCTTTTTTTCTTTGCCCTATTGACACAGGAAAAAACAGTGTTATACTGTATATATAGTATATATACGATATTTAAGAGTGGCAGCAGTGGCGGTATCCTGCGTGGGACCCAGGCGCCGGGCCGACAGCACAGATATTCCCTTGCTGCTTAGAAGGTGCTGTAAATGGACATTATTCTCAGTAACTCCAGTGGAAAACCTATTTATGAGCAGATCAGCGACCAGGTAAAAGAGCAGATTATGACCGGGGCACTTTCGGCGGGGGACGCTTTGCCCTCTATGCGCCTGCTGGCCAAAGAACTGCGTATCTCAGTCATTACCACCAAGCGGGCCTACGAGGAGTTGGAGCGGGAGGGTTTTTTGGAAAATGTGCCTGGCAAGGGCTGCTTTGTCGCTCCTCAAAATCAGGAACTGCTGCGAGAAACCCTGCTTCGCAGGATAGAAAGCGCCCTGTCTCAGGCGGTGGAGGAGGCCCGGAGGGGAGGAATTCCTCTGTCCCAGGTGAAGGAAATGCTAGACTTATTGTATAAAGGTGACGATTTATGATAAATAGTATAGAAATTCAGGGACTTACCAAGTCCTATGGAGACTTTGCCCTTCAGGATATCAACCTCACTCTGCCCGGAGGGGCTATCATGGGACTCATCGGAGAGAACGGAGCGGGCAAAACAACACTCATCAAATGCATTCTCAATTTAGTACGGCGAGACAAAGGAAGCATCACCCTTATGGGGATGGACAATCTCCGCCAGGAACGCCAGGCCAAAGAGGAAATCGGCGTGGTGTTAGATGAGTGCTTCTTCCATGACAACCTGCGTCCCCGGGATGTAGGTGCCATTCTGGCCCCCGTATACCGGGAAAACTGGGACGCCGGACTCTACGGGGACTATCTGGACAAGTTTCAACTGCCCCAGAACAAGCTCATCAAGGAATTCTCCCGGGGGATGAAGATGAAGCTGTCCCTGGCCGCCGCCCTGGCCCATCGTCCCAAGCTGCTTCTCCTGGACGAGGCCACCGCCGGGCTGGACCCTGTGGTACGGGATGAAATCCTGGATGAATTTTTGACCTTTATCTGTGACGAGGAACACTCCATCCTTATCTCCAGCCACATTATCTCCGACCTGGAGAAAGCGGCCGACTACATCACCTACCTCCATGGGGGGCGCGTGGTGCTCTCTGATGCTAAGGATACCATCCTGGACAGCTACGGCCGGGTGGGATGCACTGCAGCACAGCTGGAGGACATTCAAAAAGAGGACTTGGTTCGGGTACGGCGGGGCACCTTCGGGTGCGAGGCGCTGGTCAGCGACCGGGCTGCCTTCCACCGGAAATATCCCGGCCTGCTGGTGGAGCCCATAGCACTGGAGGATCTCATGCTTTTTATTGGAAAGGAGAAGTCCAAATGACTGGCCTTATTTTAAAAGATGTGCTAGTATTAAATAAAACGATGAAAACCTATATCCTGTTTTTAATTTTTTACTTTGTCATGGCCATCGTGGGCCTGTTCTCCATCGCCTTTATTACCGCCTTCGTACAGATAATTGTTATGATTCTGCCCATATCCTCCTTCGCCTACGATGAGCAGGCCAAGTGGAACCGGTATGCCATGACCCTGCCCCTGGGGCGAAGAGCTGTGGTTCGGGCAAAGTACTTGTTTGCACTCCTCATGGTGCTGATTGCAGCAGCTTTTGCTCTGCTGTCCTGTGTGGCCCTGTCCATCACCGCCGCTGAACCGGTATGGGAAAATCTGGCCACCGGGCTGGCTTCCCTGTCAGTGGGCCTGCTTGCGGTAGACGTAACGCTGCCCCTTAATTACAAGCTGGGGCCGGAGCGGGCCCGCCCCTACCTGTACGCCATTATCTTCATCCCTGTTATTCTGATGGTTCTGGCCGCCCGAATGGGCTGGTTGGATCATCTGGAGCAGCTTCCCTCCTCCCTCATCCTGCCTCTGCTCTCCCTTATTCCCCTGGTTATCCTGCTGGGGCTTCCGGTGTCTTATTGGATCTCCTGCCGCATTGTGGAACAAAAGGAGTTTTAAAATGAAGACGGGTGCCCTTCTCGTGTGCAGCGGCTGTTTGCTGGCTATTGCCCTGGCCGCCCTTCGCTTTGCTTTTGTGGCCTCCCCCCGGGAGCGGCTGCTGACTCTGGCCCTGATATTGGCTGCCGCCTGCTGCCTTCGGCGGCGCTGATCTCTCAAAAATTTATAAAGAAGGAGGTTATAATGCAGTGAAAAATATGATCCTTATCTGGGCAGGACGGGTTTCCGCCTTATTGATGGTACTTTTGGTCTTTGCCGGGATTATCCAGGCGGGCAGCCTCCTGTCCTGGCTTCTTCTGGTCGTGGCGGTGTGCCTGATCCTATTGGGCGGCGGTTTTCGGAAACGATAATCTCCCCTTGCATTTCAAAGAATCTACATGGTAAAATGAGTCATCTGGTACATATAAGGAGTGGGTTCTATGACCGCCAAGCAGGCCATTTGGGAGTTGGAACAGATCAAGCAGTACTGCACCGCCAAGGCCATTCCTGCCGTGGACTATGCCATTGAGGTTCTCAAGCAACGGCTGGAGACTGAGGACTCACAGTAACTTCTCAAGGCGCCGCCCAAAATAGAGCGGCGCTCTTTTATTGTTTATCGGAATCATAGGGAGGTCTTAGGTGTGATTCACATTTACTGCGGGGATGGAAAAGGGAAAACGACTGCGGCCATGGGTCTGGCTCTTCGGGCAGCAGGTCGTGGAAAACGTGTGGTGGTGGCTCAGTTTCTCAAGGGGGCAGACAGCGGGGAGCGGGCCGCTCTGGCCCAACTTCCTCAGGTCACCCTTCTGCCTGTCCCTCAGCAGGTAAAATTCACCTTTTCTATGACCCCTCAGGAACGCCGGGAGGCAGAACTGAGCTGTCGTCAGCTGCTGGATCTGGCCATGCAGGCCGCCCCCTCTTGTTTTTTACTGGTTCTGGACGAGGTGTGTACGGCCACAGAACTGGGCCTGCTTCCTCTGTCCTGCGTGCTGTCCTGTCTGGATCGACTGCCTTGTGAGGCAGTACTTACTGGTCATAATCCTTCCCCCCAGCTTATAAACCGGGCGGACTATGTAACCCGGATGAAAAAGCTTCGTCACCCTTTCGATGCAGGTCTCCCCGCCAGAATTGGTATTGAGTTTTAATTTAAGTTGCGCTTTAATTTTGTTTTTACCACCTATATTTTTTATCCCCCGTGCTTTTTGTTCCTTTCCATTCTTTAAGTATCTATTTCTCCTATTATTATCTCGTGTTTTACCTTTTGTTCATTTCTAATTTTCGTCTCATATCCCTTGTTTCCAACGGAATATCTATTGTATTTTTTAAAATTTTGTTGCAATTTTTCAAAGAAAAACATTGCAATATTTCCTGCAAATGGTATAATATTTTCTGCGGTATTTACGGGGCAGTGCCCATGTGCCGCTGTACTTATATCCTCCGACACCGGACATAGGACCGCGGATGGCTGGTGTCGCTACTGAAGAAAGGAATGACGTAAATGGCAAAAAAATTCGTGTACCTCTTCTCCGAAGGCAACGGCAAGATGCGTGAGCTGCTGGGCGGCAAGGGCGCTAACCTGGCTGAAATGACCAACTTGGGTATGCCTGTACCTCAGGGCTTTACCATCACCACTGAGGCCTGCACCCAATACTATGAGGACGGCGAGACCATCAACGACGAGATCCAGGCTCAGATTATGGAGTACATCGTCAAGATGGAAGAGATCACCGGAAAGAAGTTCGGCGACCTGAATAATCCCCTGCTGGTTTCCGTGCGTTCCGGCGCCCGTGCCTCCATGCCCGGCATGATGGATACCATCCTGAACCTGGGCCTGAACGAGGACGTGGTGGACGTAATTGCCAAGAAGTCCAACAATCCCCGCTGGGCTTGGGACTGCTACCGCCGCTTTATCCAGATGTACTCCGACGTGGTTATGGAAGTGGGCAAGAAGTACTTCGAGGAGCTCATCGATGAGATGAAGGCCAAGCGGGGCGTCACCCAGGATGTGGAGCTTACCGCTGACGACCTGAAGGAGCTGGCTTTCCAGTTTAAGGCCGAGTACAAGGAAAAGATTGGTTCCGACTTCCCCACCGACCCCAAGGAACAGCTCATGGGCGCTATCAAGGCCGTATTCCGCTCCTGGAACAACCCCCGCGCCATTGTCTACCGCCGTATGAACGACATCCCCGGCTCCTGGGGCACCGCTGTCAACGTACAGTCCATGGCCTTCGGCAACATGGGCGATGACTGCGGCACCGGTGTCGCCTTCACCCGTAACCCTGCTACCGGCGAAAAGAAGCTGATGGGTGAGTTCCTTACCAACGCCCAGGGCG
>CALWYD010000046.1 GCA_944385675.1 uncultured Oscillospiraceae bacterium | reverse complement strand
TTTTTTCAAAAAAAGAGTTGATTTTTTCCCCAAGCAATGGTACAATACGTATCTGCACAGGCGATTTGCGTCTGAATTAAACGATGAAGAATCGGAGGAGGTGTTTGGTTTGCCCAATATCAAGTCTGCCAAGAAGCGTGTGCTGGTGTCCCAGGCCAAGGCCGCGCAGAACAAGGCCGCGAAGTCCGCGCTGAAGACCGAGCTGAAGAAGTTTGACGCCGCGGTGGCGGAAGGCAACCGCAGCGAGGCCGATGTCGCTTACAAGGTGGCCGTCAAGGCGGTGGACAAGGCCGCTGCCAAGGGGCTGCTGCACAAGAATAATGCCGCCAACAAAAAAAGCAGCATGACCATCAAGCTCAACAAGCTGGCCTGATGCAGCATTTGGTCGAAAGCCGTCTGTTTTACAGACGGCTTTTTCCATACATTTTCCCCTTTTTTCTGACTTTATGGCCGGAAGGAGGCCTCCCATGTTCAAACGTATATCCGCCCTGCCCCCGGTATCCTTTGCTCTTGAGGTATGGGAGGTCTACGGCAGGATTGGGGTGTCTCGCTCCGCAGCTGCTCTGGCCTACTTTCTGGTTTTGACTTTATTTCCGCTTCTTGTGTGCGTGAATTTCTTCATCGGGCTGTTTCACCTGAACCTGGAACAAGTAGTATCAGCCCTAGATCAGCTTCTGCCCCAAGGGGTTGTGTCTGTTATTACCGACTATCTGGGCTATGCGGCAGGAATCCAGTCTCCCGCCCTGTTGTGGGCCAGCCTGTTTACCATTGCCCTGTCCGCTTCAGCCGGGCTGCGCACCCTGTTTCTCACCATGGATGAGCTCTACGGCGTGCGCCGGGACAATGGCCTGAGCCGCATTGTTCTGAGCGTGGCCCTGGCCGGTCTTTTTCTGCTGACTATCTATCTGTCTATTGTGGTCATCTTTACCGGGGACTGGTTTTTCGGGCTGCTGCAGACCCATCTGCCTCCTCAGCTGGCTGCTCTGTTCCCCCTGGTCACCCTGAGCAGACTGTGGGTCTGGATGCGCTATCTGCTGCTGTTCTGCTTTGTGCTGCTGCTGGTGCTGGCCATCTACCGGGTGGGCACTCCCAAGTCTGCCCTGGGCCGGAAGACCCTGCGTCTGTCCGCCCTGTTCACTGCCCTGGCCATGGTGGCAAGCTCCATCCTCTTCTCCTGGTTTATCGGCATGTCCTCCCGGTATGCCCTGGTATACGGCTCCCTGGCCTCCCTGATTATCTTGTTGGTGTGGCTGTATTTTTGCGGCAATATTCTTCTGCTGGGGGCGGTGGCCAGCCGGGTGCTGGGCGGATACAGAAACCGGGCCCCAAAGAAATAATTTTTCCGGGACCGCCTCTGGCGGCCCCGCTTTTTCTTTCCAAATGGAGAGAAACATGGTAAAATTAAGATAAATTTTGCACACCTATCCCGCCCTCCCGGCGGACTCCCAAGAGGTGGAAGGTATGAACGATAAATTAATCCGACAAGTCAACGGTGAAATTGCTCAGGCTCTGGCCCAACGGCGTCCCGCTTCTCTCCCCGGCCGCCGCTCCCTCCGACTCCTGCTTAAGGAAGAGCAGTGGCTGGAGGGACTGGCTGCCCTGTTCCCCATTCAGACCCGTCTGACCTGCCGGCAGGTGCTGGAGGTGTGCCGGCCCCTGCTGGGGCATCTGGCCCCCCGCGAGCCGGAAGAGGGCTGGCTGCTCTTCTGCGGGCGGTATATCCAGGGCATTATGTTCCCGGAAAACGGCTTTGCCCCCCCTCCCTCCCCCCATACCGATGGGGCCGTTGTCTATCTTACGGTGCTGCAGGTTCTCCTGGACCACGAGCGGGCCGCCCTCCCCTTTGACCCCCTGCTGGATATCCGCTTTTTGTCTGAGGGAGAATATGAGCTTTGTGACTACTCCGGTGAGTACCGCCGGCTGCTGCACTACTGGCGGGAGGAGTATGTCTATGAGCTGATGCGCCTGGGACAAGAGTTGACCCCCTACAAGACCCTCAGCCATATCGCGGGGGTACACTACGTTGCCATGACTGCCGCTCACGGCCTGGCCGAAGCCGGGGAAGAGGTGGACATGGCTCTCATCTCCGGCGCCGCCGCAGCCCACGACCTGGGTAAATTCGGATGCCGCCCCGGGGAGCGGGTACCCTACCTGCACTACTACTACACCGACAAGTGGCTCACTGCCCGCGGGATGGAGGGCATTAGCCACATCGCCTCCAACCACTCCGTGTGGGATCTGGAACTGGAGTCCCTGTCGGTGGAATCCCTGCTGCTCATCTACGCCGACTTCCGCTCCAAACAGGGCCGGGACACCCAGGGCAACGAGATTACCGTCCTCTACCCTCTGGATGAGTCCTTCCAGGTCATTCTGTCCAAGCTGGACGATGTAGATGGCAAGAAGCGCCGGCGCTATGAGCTGGTGTATGGCAAGCTCCACGACTTTGAGGACTACATGCGCCGGTTGGGGGTGGACATCGGCCTGACCGGCCGTCTCCAGCCCCCCGCCCCGGTGAAGGACCCGGCCCTCATGGATCCGGAGGAGACGCTGGAGAGCCTGATTCTCCTGTCGGTGGAGCACAACCTGAAACTGATGCACCTGCTGTCCAATGAGCAGAAGTTCGGAAATATCATTGAGGCCGCCCGATCTGTGAAAAGCTGGCAGCAGCTGCGGGCCTACCTCAATGTGTTCGGGGAGTATTTCACCTACCTGTCTGTGCGCCAGAAAACCCAGGCGTTGTCCTTCCTCTACGAGCTGCTGGTCCACCGGGAGGGTGACATCCGCCGCCAGGCTGGCAGCCTTATCGGCCAGATCATCGCCCGCTTCCACCTGGTCTACCGCAAAGAGGTCCCTGCCGATGCCCAGCACGACCCTGCGGAGGAAGTGCCCTTTACCCTGTGGAGCCAATATCTGGACATGATTATTTTCCCTGACCACAAGACCACGCCCCAGCAGCGCTCCCACATCAGCTATATCCTGAAGCTGGTGGTGGGCTCCATGCTGGAGCATGCCCGGCCGGGAGATATCCCCCGCTTTCTGGCCATCTTCCTGGGCTACTTTGACCACCCCGAGGCTGCGGCCCCGGACACCGCCTTCACCCTGTTGGACGCGGTGCGTTACCTGCCCGCCCGGTACTACGGGGAGGACACCCGGGATAAGCTCATTGCTTTTGCTGCCCGCTGCACCCACGAGGAAGACCCCCGCCTGGTAACCGTGGCTTTGGAGTTTCTGCTGGAAGCGGCCCGCTCCCTGCCCTCGGGACACCCCCAGCTGGGCCGCATCGCCGCTATCGCCCGGGGAGTGGAGTCCGGACAGCTGACCACCATCTTCCTGCAGTGTAAAGTACTGCGCCAGGCCGGGGAAGATGTGAGTGCCATGGAACAGACCCTGTACCAGATGGACATCACCAGCGAGGTTTTCCTGGACAATCTGAAGATTGCCACCCCCTGGATTGTAAAGGCCGCAGGCGTGGAACTGCTGCGGGATCAGGTGGAGCACGGGGTCAGGACCCATATTCTGCATATTGCTACCCATTTTTCCAACCTGGTGAAGGTATCTGAGCGTGTGGTGGTGCGGCAGAGCGCCGGCGCCGCCCTGGTGCGCACCCTGGAGATGCTGCGCCGGGATCAGCGCAACGAGGTGGTGGTGGAACTGGGCAAGGGGCTGGAGATGGGCCAGTATGAGATCTCCAAGTATATCCCCGAGTACCTGGGCCAGGCCGCACTGTACCTGCACCCCAGCGAGCTGGACGAGCAGGTTCTGTGGCTGAAGGGACTGCTGGGCTCCTCCAGCGACTCGGCAGTGGCAGGGGCTTTGAACACCGCAGGGGTGCTGCTGCAGCATTACCCCGCCTACCGCACCCGCTTTTCAGAGCCGGAGGCGGCCTTTGAAACGCGGCGCCAGGACCTTCTGGGACTGCTTTTGCAGGGACTGGCTCACTACCGGGAGGCGGTGCGTCAGGAGGCTCTGCTGGTCATTGGCAAGCTGCTTTTTGAGGCCCCCGTCCTGGACATGGAGGAAAAGGGCCGGCTGTTTGCCCTGTGCTACCGCAAGCTCCTCTTCCTGGTACAGGAGTCCCCCGGCAAGGACAGCCTCACCTTCTTCTACCGGGCCGCCGCCCTGGCCCATATCAACCGCTTTATCGCCCTGCGCCGGCTGGACCACGGCCCCTTTACCTTCCCCAAGGCGGACAAAATTGCCTTCTTCCCCGGCACCTTTGACCCCTTCACCCTATCCCACAAGGGCATCGTCCACGCCATCCGGGACCTGGGCTTTGAGGTCTACCTGGCGGTGGACGAGTTCTCTTGGTCCAAGAAGGCCCAGCCCCATCTCATTCGCCGGCAGATTGTCAACCTGTCTGTAGCCGGGGATTTCCACGTCCACCTGTTTCCCGACGACATTCCGGTGAACATTGCCAACCCCGCCGATCTCAGGCGCCTTCGCGCTCTGTTTCCCCAGCAGGAGGTATACGTGGTAGCCGGCAGCGATGTGGTGGCAAACGCCTCCTCCTATAAGGCCCCCCCTCAGCCCTTCTCCATCCACCATATGAACCACGTCATCTTTCGCCGGGCAGGGGACGCGGCCCTGCCCGAGAAGCTGCCCATTGACGGCACCGTCATCCAGCTGCAGCTGCCCCCCCATCTGGAGGACATCAGTTCCTCCCGTATTCGGGAAAATGTGGATTTAAACCGGGATATCTCCACTCTGGTGGACCCGGTGATTCAGGATTTCATTTACCAAAACGGTCTATACCTGCGGGACAGCCAGGATAAGCCCCTGCTGTACGCCGGCGTTCTGGCTTTTCAGTGGGAGGACCATCCCGACCCCCTGCTGGTATCCCAGCTCACCGCCGGGCAGAGCGACTGCGAAGCCATCCGCTCCGCAATTGCCCGCCAGGGCGATCAGCTGCTGCTGCTCAGCCGCACCGCACAGGGGCGGCAGCTTTTGGGCTATGTGAGCTACCGGCTGCTGTCCACTTCCCAGCTGTTTGACGCCCTGGGAGATCACCAGCTGGCCAACCGAATCCGCCTGCGCTCGGCAGGCAATGTGCTGCTTATCACCTCCCTGTCCGCCCACACCTCCGACAAGCACAAGGACTACACCCAGCTGCTGCTCAGCGAGCTGCTGGCCCGGGCCCTGGAGCTGGAATGTGTCTACGCGGTCTTTCGTCCCCACTCCGGGCACCTCAATTCTCAGCTGGAGGATGTGCTGGCCCGCCAGGGCTTTGTGGCCAAGGAGGGGGACTCCCCTATTCGGGAAGTGGATATGCACACCCCCGTTGTCCTTATCCAAAACCTGGAGACCACCATTCAGGAGCCCCTTTGCCGCAACAGCCGGGTGCTCTCCGCCATCAGCCGGGGCCACCGGCTTCTGCAGCTGGCCCTTACCGGCCTTTACCCCGGAAGCCTTGTGCTCACTTTGTCCGCCGATCTTATCCACCACCGCTTGTTAGAAAAAATTACCGCCTATAACCATGTCCCCTCTGTGCCTACCAGCCCCAGAGTACTGGGGGAGAATATGTGTGTCCCCTTCGGCAAGCTTCTCCGGGGCAAAATTGTCCCCAACACCGTCACTAAGACCGTCCACACAGATAAGGTCTTTTCCCCTGATTTGAAAGAGGAGACCATCGAGGCCTTCCCCTACTATAGCCCCATTCCCAGCCAAATCCGCACGATCAAGTCCTTCAACCGTCCGGTCATTCTCGTGGATGACCTGATGCACCCCGGCTTCCGCATGAGTGCCCTGGACCCCATTTTGCGACAGGAGGATGTGCCCATCCGCACCGTACTGGTGGGTGTGCTGTCCGGCTATGGGAAGGATCTGATGCAGGCCTGGAACCGACCGGTGGACAGCGTCTACTTTCTGCCCCGGCTGAGGCAGTGGTTTGTGGAATCCACCCTCTACCCCTTCATTGGAGGGGACACCGTACGCCGGCCTGTTTCCCCGGTTCCCGGCCTGCTGCCTGGTATTAACCACATCCTGCCCTATGCCGTCCCCCAGTTCCAGGACGAGTGCAGCAGAGAAGCGGTTTTCCAGCTCTCCCGTACCTGCCTGGAGTGCTCCCGGGATGTCATCTCCACCCTGGAGCAGGAGTACCAGATGCTATACGGCCGCAGCCTCACCCTCTCCCGCCTGTCCGAGGCGGTTATCCTCCCCCTGTGCCCCGACAAGGGTACCTGCCTGCACTACGACCCCAACCTGCCCGCCTCCGTCTACCTGGAAAACGACCTGGAACAGCTGCTGCGCCAGTACCAGTAGCAGCGGCTGCGGCGGAAGGGAGGCCCCGCCTTGCAGGCAGGGACTGAGGCAAAAAATATCCCGGCTGCAGAGCAGATATTAATACGGAAAGTGATATTGCCATGTATTATTACAATTATTTGGGGGCCAATTTGGTCTCCCTCCATCCTCTGAAGGACTTTGGGCCGGAGGTGACCCCTCCCGGCTCCGGCCCCCTCTGCGCCCTGGTGGGGGGCGACCCGGTGCTGGGGCGGGGCTCTTTCAAGGTAAACCACCCCGGTCAACTGGAGAACCCCTGTGGGCTGGAGGTGCTGGACGCCTCCCGTCTGCCCGCCACCCAGGTGGACGGCCCCACCGCCTCCGCCATTCGGGAGGGCCGGCTCACCGCCCTCAACCAGAACCGTCCGGGCTGGGAAGGGCTTTTGTCCTCCGCCCCAGGGACGGGGAAAAAGCGGGTAAACATCCTGGCTATCGGGGACGTGGGCTCCACCCTGCTCACCGGACTGAAGCTGCTGGGCGGGGATGTGATTTCCTCCATAGGCATCTGCGACCTGTCCCAGCAGATTACCGCCCGGTGGGAGTTTGAGATGGGCCAGATTTCCCTGCCCTGGGACTACCACGCCTTCCCCGAGGTGGAGGTGGTCTCTCCGGAGCAGCTGTTCGACTGCGACGTGTTTGTGTTCGTGGCCTCCAAGGGTATTCCCCCCGTTGGCTCAGACGTGAAGGACGTGCGGATGTATCAGTTTGAGGCCAACGCCAAAATTGTCTCCCACTACGCCAAAATGGCCCGGGCCGCCCAATTCCGGGGCCTGTGGTGTGCCGTGTCCGACCCGGTGGATCCCCTGGCCAAGACCGCCTATTTGGAGAGCAACCGGGATGAGAACGGCGTCTGGGATGGAAAGGGTCTGCGTCCCGAGCAGGTACAGGGCTTTGGGCTGGGGGTCATGAATGCCCGGGCGGCCTACTACGCCAAGCGGGACAGCCGCTTTGCCTCCTTCCTCACCCAGGGACGTTCCTTCGGCCCCCACGGCACGGGGCTGTTTATTGCCAACTCCCTGGAGCACTACGACGAGGCCCTGTCCCGGGAGCTGACTGAGCTGACCGTCACCGCCAATTTGAAGATGCGGGAGATTGGCTTTAAGCCCTATGTGGCTCCTGCCCTGTCTTCCGGCGCCCTGTCCCTGCTGCTCACCCTGCGGGGGGAGTGGCACTGTGGGTCGGTGTTCCTAGACGGGATCTACCTGGGCTGTAAGAATCGCTATACCCCCGCCGGGGTGGAGACAGAACTGCTGCCCCACATCCCCGACCCCCTGTTCGGCCACATCCGCCAGGCGGCGGAGCATCTGAAGGCGGTGCTGTGACCCCAATTTGACAAGAAGGTGACAACCATGTCTCTGGTTCTGGTTATGCCCCCCGCCGACCGCCCCGGGGACGAGGCCCGGCTGGAGGCGGTGCTCTCCCACGCCCTGGAGGGACAGGAGGTCGTAAGACTGCGCCGGGCGGAGGAGCTGGAAGATCTGGCCGGAAAACGGCTGCTTTTTGCTCTTCCTCTGGGCCGGTGGGGGATTAACCTGGAGTATGTACGGATGCTGGAGCGGCTTCGGCGGGAAACGAGGCTGCTGGAGGACTGCACCGGGGGAATCATTGTGGACGGGGCCTCCCCCCTGTATACCAAGTCCGCTGCCGCCGAGCTGACACTGGCAGCCAATCAGGCCGGCTGTGCCTTTGTGGGCCGTCCCCTGGTGGAGGGAACCGACACCCTGGTCAACTTCACCGTCCAGGCCCGGAATTTGGGAACGGACTGGGCCGGAGCCTACCGGGCCTGCGCCCGGGAGCTGGTGGGGCGGCTGCTGGAGGAGTCCTTTCCCCGGCACGTCCGTCCGGAACTGCTGGTTCTTCACGCCTCCAGCCACCACACCTCCAACACCATGGCCCTGTGGCAGCAGGTTCGGGGACACCTGGGGGAGGAGGATTTCTCCTATACGGAGATTGGCCTGCGCAACGGAACCCTGTCTGACTGCTCCGGCTGCCCCTACACCATGTGCCTGCACTTTGGAGAGCGGGGCGGCTGCTTTTACGGGGGGCTGATGCAGGAGGAGGTCTACCCCGCCGTGCGGCGGGCGGACGCCCTGGTGATGCTCTGCCCCAACTACAATGACGCCCTGTCCGCCAACCTCGCCGCCTTTATTAACCGCCTGACCGCCCTCTTCCGTCAGACCCGCTTCTATGACAAGGCCCTCTTCGCCCTGGTGGTCTCCGGCTACTCCGGGGGGGATATTTTGGCCCGGCAGCTTATTGCCGCCATGAATATGAACAAGTCCTTTTATCTCCCCGGCCGCTTCGCCCTTATGGAGACGGCCAACGACCCCGGCCAGGCCCTGTCCCTGCCCGGAATAGAGGGGCGGCTGAAGGCATTTTCCCGGCACATCCGGGATACCCTCTTGGAGCACTAAAAGGCCGCGGCGCCCATGCGCCGCGGCCTTTTCCATGTCTTACATTATTTCTCCGGCAGATAATCCCGGGGGTCTGCCAACACCCCGTTTAGGCTTACCTCCAGGTGCAGGTGGCTGCCCAGGCCGCTTTCGGCAATGGCCGTAGACCCTACCGCACCGATGACGCTGCCTGTCTCCACTCTGTCGCCGGACTCCACCGTGGGCTGGCCGGCCAGATTACAGTAGGTGGAAATCAGGCCCTCCCCGTGGTCAATGACCACCGTAGTGCCCATCAGGTCGTCATCATAGACGGCAGACACCGTACCCGGACACATGGCCACCACCTGGTTGCCCACCTGGGCTGCAATATCCAACCCGCCATGGGTGCGCCAGTCCTCCAGAGTGGGATCCAGGGAAAGGGTTTCTACGCTGAAGTCCCTCAGGATTTCCCCCTGTACCGGCCAGGTATATACCACCGGAGCGGATGACTCCGGCTCCGCCTCCACTACCGGCTCCGTCTGATTCTGGAGGGTCTGCTCCTCCTGATCGGCAGCGGACTGGTCGGGCTGCTGGCTCTGGATCGGCTCCTCCTGGTCCTTCTCAGAATCCGACCCCTGCTGGGGCTGAAGTCTGTCCGTCTGGTCATCCGGGAGCACCAAAGTGGGGTTGCCGGTAACCGGCTCCGTGTCCCCCTGGGGTGTGTCCCCTCCCCGAATGAGATAATAGCCGGAAATTCCTATGGTGGCGACGCACAGGAACAGGATGATGTAAAAGCCCTTTCCCAGCACAAAGTCGCCCATTTTTTTCAGTATGGTTCGTCTGTTCAAGAAAAAACCACCTCCGTAGCCCTATTTTGGACAGGCTGGAAAGAGGTTATACATGGAAGGAAAAATTTTTCCCTTCCCGTCGGCGTGGACGCAGCCGCCCTTTTATGCTATACTGCTGCAATAAAGAGACTACATCGCTGCAGGAGGCACTATGTATCAGACAATTACCCTTCCCAACGGGGCCCGGCTGGTTACTTGCCAAGTGCCTGACGCCCGCTCCGCCGCTCTTGGCTTTTTCATCGGCGCCGGCTCCCGATATGAACTTCCGGAGGAAAATGGCTCTGCCCACTTTATTGAGCACATGCTCTTTAAGGGCACTGACCGCCGCAGCGCCGGCCAGCTGGCCCGGGATATGGACGAGCTGGGAGGCCAATTTAACGCCTATACCACCAAAGATCACACCTGTTTTTATACCCGGGTGCTGGACAAGCACCTGGATCGAGGGCTGGACATCTTAAGTGACATGCTTTTTCACTCCCGCTTTGACCAGGAGGACGTGGAACTGGAGCGGGGGGTCATCCTGGAGGAAATCGGCATGTATGAGGACGCGCCCGAGGATCTGACCGCTGAGCGGCTGGCCGGGGCGGTCTACAAGGGCTGCCCCCTGGCCCGGCCTATCCTGGGTACCCAGGCCACCCTGGCCGGGATGACCGGTGAGGGACTTCGCCGGTGGCAGCAGCAGCACTACCAGCCCGGGGCCATGGTGGCCGCCCTGGCGGGCAGCTTTACCCAGAAGCAGGTGGATGACCTGGCGGGGCTGCTCTCCGGGTTGGAACCGGGCCCTGTCTCCTCCCCGGCTCCTGCCCGTTTCCGCCCCGCCGTCACCGCCCGGAAAAAGGCCATCGAACAAAACCACCTGCTGTTGGCCTTCCC
This sequence comes from uncultured Oscillospiraceae bacterium, assembly GCA_944385675.1. GTDB lineage: Bacteria > Bacillota > Clostridia > Oscillospirales > Oscillospiraceae > Lawsonibacter. The sequence continues at coordinate 59,244 of CALWYD010000046.1, read as the reverse complement.
CGCTTTCAGCTACCTGGATCCCAGGCGGCAGCAGCTGGTGCTCCTTAACGCCCTGCTGGGTGGCGGGTGCTCCTCCCGGCTGTTCCAGACCCTGCGGGAGGAGCGGGGACTGTGCTACACCGTCTGCTCCTATGTCTCCGACTACGCAGATGCCGGCCTTTTGGGAATCTACACCGCTTTGAACCGGGAGCAGGAGGATCGGGCTCTGGATGCTCTGCGGGAGGTTGTGTGCCGTCTGGCCGATCAGGGCCCCACCCAGGAGGAACTGGATCGGGTTCGGGAACAGGCCAAAGCCGGGCTCATTATGGGAGAAGAATCGGTACAGAACCGGATGAGCAGCCTGGGCTCCTCTCTGCTGCTCTTTGGCCGTGTTCGCACCCAAAGAGAACTGCTGGAGGCCTATGATCAGGTAACCCGCCAACAACTGCGGCAGCTGGCTGAGGAGATCTTCCAGTGGGATGGGGCCAGTCTGTCCGCCGTAGGCCGGGTGGGCCCCGCCGCCGGCTATGCCCGCTGGCTGGGCCGGTGAGCACCGGCCGTCTCCAGAATAAAGCATCGCCTTTCCGGGCAAAATGGCACAAGACCAATTTTTACCGGAAAGGCGGTTTTTTTATGCAAGTAAAGGATCTCATGAATCCCAGCGTAGTCTCCATAGAGCCCGGTTCCTCCGCTGCCCTGGCTGCCCGGCTTATAAGCAGGCACAACGTGGGCGCCCTGCCGGTATGCGGAAGCGACGGGCGGCTGCGGGGGGTGGTCACCGACCGGGACATTGTGCTGCGGTGTGTGGCCGCCGAAGAGGACCCCGCCCAGACCCCGGTGCGGGACATTATGACCCGGGGCTGCGCCACCGTCACCCCTCAGGACGACTGCCGGGAGGCCACCCGCCTCATGGCCCAGCAGCAGGTGCGCCGGCTGCCGGTGGTGGATCAGGGCAAGCTGGTGGGGATAATCTCCCTGTCCGACCTGGCCCGCAGCCGCCGATTTGACATGGAGGCAGCCCAGGCCCTGTGCGAAATTTCCGAAAACATTGTGATGCGCTGAAATATGGGACGGACCGGCCTCATCCGCTGTAGGCCGGTCCGCTTTTTTATTCCCCTTCGTCGGGGGGATGTTCCTCATTTATCTTTTGGTAGTAGTCCCGGTTTCGGATCTCGTCCTTCAGGGAACAGTAGCAGAATACCACCACAATGGACAAAAACAGCTGCCCGCACAGCAAAAAGGCAGCGTCGTTAAACGTACCCACCACCAGGCTTATGGGCAGGGGCAACACCCAGAACACCATAACGTAAAAGAGGAGAATTACCCCCACTACCGGCCAGAAGGACACCCTGCGATAGATGGGATTTTTCCTCTGGGAAGTGCCGTAGAGCAGCCGCTCCGGCTCTACCTCCAGCACCCGGGCTATCTCCCCCAGGGTGTCCAGTCCAGGCCGGGACAGCCCCCGCTCCCAGGCGGACACGGTCTGCCGGGTGACGTGAAGGGCCTGGGCAAACTGCTCCTGACTCAGCCCCTTCTCCCGGCGCAGCGTTTTAATATTGGCAGCAATCTCGTTCATGGCCTTTCCTCCTTCTTCCCGCCTTATGCTACCAGTTTTTCCTCCCCCTGGCAAGCAAATCATATTTGCCCGCCGGAAAAGCCGGGCGGCGGGCTCCTCTGGGGAACCCGCCGTCCTATCGCTTCGTCAGTTTTTCCAGTATCTGCTCAAACCAGTCGGGCAGGGGGCACTCCAGCTCCACCGCCCTTCCGGTGGCGGGGTGGAGAAAGCACAGCTTTCGGGCGTGGAGGCACTGCCCCGCCAGCCCGGGCACGGGCTTTTTCGCCCCGTACACCGTGTCCCCCAACAGGGGATGTCCAATGGAGGCCAGGTGTACCCGGATCTGGTGGGTACGCCCCGTCTCCAGCCGGCACTCCAGGTGGGTATAGCCCGGGTAGCGGCCCAGCACCTGCCAGTGGGTCACCGCCGCTCGGCCGTTTTTGGGATCAATGGCCATCTTCTTCCGGTCCACCGGGTGGCGGCCGATGGGAGCCTCCACCGTCCCCCCGTCCTCCCGGAAGCCCCCCACCGCCACCGCCTCGTATACCCGGGAGAGGGTGTGATCCTGAAGCTGGGCGGACAGGGCCAGGTGGGCCCGGTCGTTTTTGGCCGCGATGATGAGGCCGGAGGTGTCCCGGTCAATGCGGTGGACGATACCGGGGCGCAGCTGCCCGTTGATGCCGGACAGGGAGTCCCCGCAGTGGTAGAGCAGGGCGTTGACCAGGGTTCCGTCCGGGTGGCCGGGGGCGGGGTGAACCACCATCCCCACCGGCTTGTTGACCACAATGACGTCACTGTCCTCATAGACGATATCCAAGGGGATGTTCTGGGGATGCACCTCCACCGGCTGGGGGTCAGGGAGAGCGACCTCCACTACGTCGCCGGGGGCCGTTCTGGCGTTTTTCCTGGCCGCCTTCCCCCCCAGAGTCACCGCCCCCTCCTCCAGCAGACGCTGGGCCGCGGAGCGGGTAAGGTGGGGAACCGCCCGGGCCAAAAAGGCGTCCAGCCGCTCCCCCTCCCGATCAGCAGTCAGGGTCAGAGGTTCCATCCGTCTGTTCCTCCTCCCGGCCCGGCTCCAGCTTTCCGGCCAGAAACAGGTAGTACACTGCGGCGGAGATCCCCCCCACCACCACACAGATATCCGCCACGTTGAAGACAGCAAAGTCCATAAACAGGAAGTTAAACATGTCCACCACAAAGCCCCGCAGTGCCCGGTCAATCAAGTTACCCACCGCCCCCGCCAGCAGCAAAGTGAGGGTAACCTTCCCCAGAGGGTGGCGGAAAAAATTTTTCCACAGGGCCAGCGCCAGCACCACGGACATGGCAAGGGACACCAGGGTGAGCAGCCAGGTGTGCTGGGTAAACAGGGAAAAAGCCGCTCCGGTGTTCTTCACATAGGTCAGCTCCAGCAAATAGGGAATAAAGGGCACATGGCCCCCCAGGGGGATGTAGGTGAGTACCAGGTATTTCACCAACTGGTCGACGGCCACCAGAACCAGAGTCAAAATCGCATAGGCCATGGGTCATTCCTCCGCGGTCGGGTAATATATAAGGGCGACAGGACAATGCGCCCGGAATCTTCCACCATTGTAGCATAGCCGGGACAGGAGAGAAAAGTCCTCTCCCCGGAATTTTTTGTCCGGTTACATCCGATTTTTCTTCAACAGCCGGATATCGTCCCCAAAAAAATGGAGCACATGGTACTCCCCCTCCAGGCGGGAGGCAATCTGGGGGGCGTAGCGCCGGGCAGCCTCCTCCAGGGTCAGGTTGGAGGAGATGACCGTACTCCGCCCCGCCACCAGCCGGACGTTCACCAACTCGTAGAGGGCAGACTGGGTAAACTGGGTAGTCAACTCACTGCCCAAATCGTCCAGAATAAGCAGATCGCAGTTGAGGTAGCGCCTGGTCTCGTCCTTGGCCTCCCGGCCGTCGTCGCTGTCCCGCTGGAATTTCCGGGCCTCAAACTGGGCAAAGACGTTGCCCGCCGTATCGTACACCACAGAGAAGCCGTTCTCCGACACGGTGCGGGCAATGCAGGCGGACAGAAAGGTCTTGCCCAGCCCGGGGGCCCCGGATAAAAAGAGGTTTTTAAAGTAAAAACGGCCAAACTTTTGGGCGTAGTTGAGACATACTTCATACACCAGCTCCATGTTCTCCCGGGGGGAACCCAACCCGGGCCAGGGGGTCTGGCTGTAATAGTCAATACGGAAGGTATCAAAGGACTGTTCTCCCAGATCCAGCAGCTTGGACAGCTCCCGGATCTGTTCCTGGGCACACAGCTCCTTCAGGCACCGGCACATCTTGGCCCCCTGCCAGCCGCTGTCCCGGCACAGGGGACACTCCGGCTTATCATCCAGGGCGTCCTCCGGCAGCCCCATAGCCCCCAGCAGCACAGCCCGCTCCCGCTGGAGATCCAGGTTGTGCTCCTTAATCTCCCGCACCGCCTGAGCCGGATCCTCCCCCTGGCGCAGGGCAGCGGCTACCAGTTGGGACATGGTGCCCTGGAGCTGCCGGTCCAGCTGCTCCAGCCGGGGCTCTCTGGCATAGGCCTCCCCCCGCAGCCGCTCCAGCTTGTCCCGCCGGGTCCGGCGCCGTTCCTCCAGCTGCTGGGTAGCTCGGCGCAGCACATTGCCGTCATACCCCATGTCTCAGCCCTCCTCCCGCTTCATCCGCTCCATCATCCTGCGCATGCGCTCCATATCCTCTCGGGTCCGGCGCTCCTCCTCCGGAGGCGCGGGGCGCTGGCTCTGTCCCCCGGCCCGGACGGGGCGGGGATCCCGGTCCCCGGCCCGGACGGCCGCCTCACTGTGCAGCCCCTTCTCGTGCCAGCGGCGCAGGATACCGTTCATGTAGCTCCAGTCCATGGACTGCTTTTTTAACACTGTCTTCTCATAGGCCAGGCGCAGGGCTCCGTCATCAAAGCCCATCTCATCCCAGGCCTGTATGTACGCCCGCTCCCGCTCCACCAGGGGGCGCAGGGGGATGTCCAGCAGGCGCAGCACCTCCCCCTCCCGGCTGCGCAGGCGGGTCAGGCGCTGAATATGCCCCTCCGCCCGCTCCATGGTATCAATGCCCCGGCGGGCCCAGGCAAAGCCCTCCCGGCTAATCTGGGACAGGCGCGGCCTGCGTCCCCGGCCGTATTTCCGCTCCACTTCTTCCGTACACCAGCCCACCAGCATGAGAATGACCTCCGGAGGCAGGGCCAAGTGGTCGTAGAGGGTGTAGAGCGTCTTCAAATCGCTGGCTGACAGCCGCTTGCCCAGACGGCGCTCCACCGCATCGCACAGGGGGGCGAAGGGGCTTCCCCCCTCCCCCAGGGCAGCGGTGATGTCATCGGTGGAGTACTCAGGCACAGGGGCCTCCCGGAGGGCGGGGTCGGGCAGGGCCTCCTCCGCCGGGGCCAGGCCCGCCTGCCGCAGCTTCTCCAGGGCGGGGCGCAACCGCTCCTCCGGCCAGGACAGCCCCCGCAGATCTCCTTGCCGCAGCAGGTACACATATAGCAGGGCGGCGTCGCCGCTGTCCAGCCCCAACAGCCGATCCGCCGCTTCCCCCGTCATGGCCAGCAGCCCGCCTGGTATCATGGTTTGAGACATGGAAGCACCCCCTCCCCTCGTCTTTGTCCGGGCGTCATAAAGTGCATACGGCTGCGGGCCGCCCTGCGGCCCTCCGCTCGCCCTCGCCCCGGTCCATCCGCGCTGCTCCGCTCGCCTTCGCGCTTCCTCCTGTCACGCTGCCGCGGCTACGCCTCGCGCGGCTTCGCGCTTCCTGTTCATTCTACCGCAAAATCCTTCCGACGTAAACAGAAAATTCCCCCAGTTTTTCCCCACCTCCTCTCCCCAAACTTCCGGTTAAAAAAGCAAAAAATTCATGGATATTTTATTTTTCAAACCGGATGCCTTGTGGTATAATGATACAATAAGTTGGGTTATTTTGCCCACCCGCCACCCAGAAAGAAAAAGGGGAGGATCCGCCATGAAAAACAAGGTCGTGGTTACCATTGCCGATCGGGAGTACACTATGGTCGCCGTAGAGGACGAGGCCTACGTACATAAGTGCGCCGCCCATGTGGACAGTCAGCTGCGGGAGCTGGAGGGGGCCCGCCTGTCCCAGGCGGACGCCGCCGTACTGTGCGCCATGAATATTGCCGACCAGTACTTTAAAGAGCAGGAGACTTCAGAAAATCTCCGCCGGCAGATTAAGGACGAGCTGGAGGAGGCCAACCGCCTGAAGATGGAGCTGTCTGAGTGTAAGCGGGAGATCTTTAAGCTGCAAAACCGGAAGTGACGGACAGGCCCGCCCTCTGGGCGGGCTGTCTGCCGCCGGGAAGGAGGATTGCCCATGCTGGAGCTTCTTGCCCCCGCCGGCTCCATGGAGGCGGTTGTCGCTGCCGTACAGAACGGCGCCGACGCCGTCTATCTGGGATACGGGGACTTTAACGCCCGCCGCAACGCGAAAAACTTTACCCAGGAGGAGGCTGCGGCGGCGGTTTCTTACTGCCATCTTCGGGGGTGTAAGGTATACCTCACCCTGAACACCCTGCTCACCGACCGGGAGCTGCCCGGGGCCGCCCAGGTGGCTGCCCACGCCAGCGACATTGGGGTGGATGCGGTACTGGTGCAGGATCTGGGCGTGGCCCGGATGCTGCGCCAGACGGTTCCCGCCCTGCCCATCCACGCCTCTACCCAGATGACCGTCCACTCCCTGGACGGAGTAAAGCTGTGCGCCGATCTGGGAATGAGCCGGGTGGTTCTGTCCAGAGAGCTCAGTCGGGAGCAGATTTCCTATATCTGCCAAAACTCCCCCATTGAAATTGAGATTTTCGGCCACGGGGCCCTGTGTATGTGCTACTCCGGGCAGTGCTTCTTCTCCTCCGTTATCGGGGGGCGCAGCGGCAACCGGGGCCTGTGCGCCCAGCCCTGCCGGATGAAGTACGGCTGGGGCAGCAGGGCGGACGAATACCCCCTCTCCCTGAAGGACATGTCTCTGGCCGGCCACCTGAAAGAGGTGGAGAAGATGGGGGTCAAGTGCATCAAGCTGGAGGGACGGATGAAGCGGCCGGAATATGTGGCCATTGTCACCGGGGTCTATTCCCGGGCCATCCGGGAGGGGCGGGAGCCCACCGGGGAGGAGCTGACCGCCCTGGAACAGGCCTTCTCCCGCCAGGGCTTTACCGACGGCTACTTTTTGGGAAACAAGGGGCCGGACATGTTCGGGGTGCGCCAGGAGGAGAAGGAGCCCCGGGAGTTGTTTGCCCAGGCCCGGGCCAGCTATGAAAACGGGGAACATCGGAAGGAGCCGGTGCACTTTTACGCCCTGCTCCAGCCCGACCGGCCCGCCCAGGTGGCGGTTCAGGACCGGGAGGGCCGTATCGCCCGGGTGGAGGGGCCAAGCCCCGAGCAGGCCCGAAATGTCCCTCTCACCCGGGAGAAGGTGGAGGGACAGCTCCAGCGCACCGGGGGCACCCCCTTTTTCTGTGAGAAGGCCACTGTCCGGGTGGAGGAGGGGCTCTCCCTCCCCTTGTCCGTCCTCAACGGTCTGCGGCGGCAGGCTCTGGAGGAGCTGACCCGTCAGCGCACCGCCCTTCCCCAGCGGCCCAAGGAGCCCTTTCATCCCGGCGTGCGCTATCCAAACCCCAAGCAGCCCCCTGTGTTTACCCTGTCGGTACGCACCGCTCAGCAGCTTTCCCCGGAACTGCTGGGGCGCAGGCCGGCCCTGGTCTATCTGCCCGTCCAGGAGGCCCTTCAGGAGCCCCAGGCTTTGCAGCGCTGCAAAAGCGCCGGGGTGGAGGCGGCCGTACTGCTGCCCCGCATCTGTTCCGACAGCGAGGCAAAGGAGCTGGAGTCCGCCCTGGCGGCCCTGCGGGAGCAGGGCGTAGAGCAGGCCTTGGCGGGCACTCTTGACGGAGCCTATCGCGCCATGCGGCTGGGCTTCCGGGTGCGCTCCGACTTCGGTATCGGTGTCTTTAACAGCCAGAGTCTGAAGGAACTTCGCCGCATGGGCTTTGAGGGGGCCACCGCCTCCTTCGAGCTGAAGCTACCCCAGATCCGAGACCTGTCCAAGGCCCTCCCCCTGGAGGCTGTGGTCTACGGCCGGCTTCCCCTGATGATCACGGAAAACTGCATCATCCACAACCACTCCGGCCAACACACCTGCCACGGACTCAATCAGCTCACCGACCGGCGGGGGGAGCGCTTCCCCGTTGTAAAAGCCTGGGGCTGCCGCAATGAGATTTTAAACAGTAAAAAGCTCTTTCTGGCCGACAAGTGGGCCGATTGGCAGCGGGCCGGCCTGTGGGCCGGGCGGCTGATGTTTACCACCGAAACGCCCCCCGAGTGCGTCCAGGTGCTGGATCGCTACCTGAACCGCAGTTCGTACCAGCCCAACGAGTATACCCGCGGGCTCTACTACCGGGACGTGGAATAAAGGTTTCCCTGCAGACATACGGAAACCACATTTAATTGGGAGGTCGTTCTTTCATGCACCTCACCCTTGCTCTGCGCCGTGCCCTTTTAAACCGGGCGGTTCGGTGCGTCAGCGCCGCTTTCGGACTGGTGGTCTACAGCTTTGGCAATTACATGCAAATACAGGCCAATATCGGGCTGTCCCCCTGGAGCGCTCTGAATTTAGGCACGTCCAACCACTGCGGCTTCTCCTTTGGCACAGCCTCTATCCTTATCTCCCTGGGTATTATCGCCCTGGATCTGCTGATGCGGGAGCCTATCGGCCTGGGCACCATTCTGGACTGTCTCGTAGTGGGCTGGGCCATGGACTTTTTCCTGTGGGCAAACTGGGTGCCCATGTCTGAGTTTCTGCCCCTGCAGTTGGTTATAATGGTGGGCGGGCTGGTCATTATGTTTGTGGGCTCCTACTTCTATATGCGGCCCGGGCTCTCCTGCGGCCCTCGGGATGCCCTGCTGGTGGCCCTGGGCAAGCGTCTGCCCCGCTTCTCCATTGGCTCCATCAACATCGCTCTGCTGGCCGCCGTTTTGGCGGTGAGCATGCTGCTGGGCATTATGCCTGGCATCGGCACGGCCATCACCATCCTGGGCAACGGACTCATCATGGATCTGGTCTTCCACTGCCTGCGCTTTGAGCCCCGCTCAGTGGAACATGAAAACCTGCTGCAGACCTGGAACGCCCTGACGGCTGCTGCCCGGGAGGGAGCCTCTGCCTCAACGCCTCCCTCCTCCCCCAACCTCTGATTTTAGTTGACCTCCGGGAGGAATCTGACATGGAACTGAAAATCAAAGCCCTCTCCCCCAAAATCGGACGGGAGATTCCCGCCCCCTTTTACGCCACCCCCGGTGCAGCTGCCATGGATCTCCATGCCTGTACGGATACCCCGGTGACCATCCCCGCCGGCGGGCGGGCCGTCATCCCTACAGGCCTGGCCATTGCCCTGCCCTCGGCCGGCTTTGTGGCCCTGATCTTCGCCCGCAGCGGCCTGGGCATCAAACACGGGGTGGCCCCTGCCAACTGCGTGGGCGTCATTGACAGCGACTACCGGGGGGAGATCCTGGTGGGACTTCAAAATTTGGGTGGTGTGGACTACACCATTCAGCCCGGCGACCGCATTGCCCAAATGATGATCACGCCTGTCATTCAGGCCCAGGTCCGGTTGGTGGAAGAACTGGACGACACCGCCCGGGGCACGGGCGGATTTGGCTCCACGGGGCAGTGAGCCCGGATGGGGCCCAGCCCACACTTAACATATAAAAGAGGTGGTTTCGTGGCCGTAGTACTGGCCTCTCAGTCACCCCGCCGCCGGGCGCTGCTGGAGCAGATGGGCCTGACTCAATTTGTTGTCCGCCCGGCCCTGGGGGAGGAAGTCGCCGTCCCCGGACTCTCCCCCGCCCAGCTGGTGGAGGAGCTTTCCCGCCGCAAGGCGGAGGAAGTGGCCGGGCGCTCTCAGCCCGGTGATCTTATCATTGCCGCCGACACGGTGGTGGCGGTGGACGGCCGGGTGCTGGGCAAGCCCCGGGACAAAACCCAGGCCCAGGCTATGCTGGAACTTCTCTCAGGCCGGGTCAACACCGTCTATACCGGGGTGACCGTGCGCCGGGATGGGACATCCCTTACAGAGCACGAGGCCACCCGAGTACACTTCCGCCCCCTCTCCCGGGAAGAGATTGCCGCCTATGTGGACAGCGGCGAACCTATGGACAAGGCAGGGGCCTACGGCATTCAGGGTCTGGGCGCCCTGCTGGTGGAGGGCATTGAGGGGGACTACTTTAATGTGGTTGGCCTGCCGGTGTGCCGGCTGGGGCAGATGCTGGCTCGGTTGGGATCGTATCCCCTGTCCGGGGAGAAGGAGCAGTCCAGGTGAAAAATTTTCTGCGTCAAAACGGAATATGGCTGTTGGTGATTGCCCTGCTGCTCTCTTTGGTGATCAGCTTGGGCTCTGTGTTGCTGGGCGGCGGCGTAGATCCCCTGTCCAATCTGGCCCAGACCGTCACCGCTCCCATCCGAAGCGGCATATCCGCCGTACTGGACTGGGCGGGGGGCGTGTCCGACTATGTACTGCGCTACGGACAGATGCAGCAGGAGCTGGAGGACCTGCGCCTGCAGGTGTCCCAGCTGGAGGAACAGGTTCGCCAGAGCCAGGAGGCCAGTCGGGAGAACGAGCAGTTGCGGGATCTGCTGGGCCTGCAGCAGCAGCGGCAGGACTTTGTCTTTGAAAGCGCCAAGGTGACTGCCCGCTCCAACTTCAACTGGGAGTCCACCCTGACCATTAGTAAGGGCTCCTCCTCCGGAGTCTCAGTGGGCAACTGTGTGGTGACTGAGACCGGTGTGCTGGTGGGCGTAGTGGCTCAGGTGGGCAACAACTGGTCCACTGTATCCACGATTATCAACACCGACATTGAGCTGGGCGGCATTGTTACCCGCACCTACTCCGCAGGTGTGCTGGAGGGGGATTTTGCCCTTATGAGTCAGGGGAAGCTGAAGCTCAACTATCTGCCTGACGGAGCCCAGCTGGTGTCGGGAGACGAGGTGCTCACCTCGGGTAAGGGGGATGTGTACCCCGCCGGACTGGTGGTGGGCCGGGTGGAGGGCGTGTTTACCGACCCCTCCGGCATGACCCGCTACGCCGTGGTGGCCCCCGATGTGGACCTTGCCTCCCTCATTGAGGTATTTGTGATCAAAGATTTTGAGATTGTGGAGTAACCACTCCCGTTTATCTGCCTGAGAGAGGAGGAGGCGCCGTGACCCGGCGGGATCTGCTTTACAAATGGCTCATCTATGCTCTGGGGCTTGTGCCTGTGTGGCTGCTGGACGCCTATATTCTTCCCCGCTTTCCCATTTTGGGGGTTACCCCTGTCCTCCTGCCTGCGTCAGTGGTGGCAGTGGCTGTACTGGAGGGGGCCCACGCCGGAACCGGATTTGGTCTTGGTGTAGGCCTGCTGTGGGCCCTCACCTACCCGGGAAGCCACGGAAGCCGGGTATTTCTCCTGGCCCTGGCGGGGATGGCCTGCGGCGCCCTGGCCCAATATGCCCTTAGCCAGTCCCTGGTGGGCTGCCTGCTCTGCGGGGCGGGGGTGACGGCTCTGCTGTCCCTGCAGCAGATGCTCCTTCTTCTTTTGGGAGGAGCAGCACAGCTGCCCAGCCTTCTACAGGTGGCAGTGCCGGAGTGGCTACTGACCATGGCCTGGACTCCTCTGGTCTATCTGCTTTTCCGAACTGTCTTTCGCCGGGTGGGAGGCACCCGTCTGGCCTGATTTTTCGTCTGACCTCAACTCCACAGGAGGTATCCCTTGAATATTAAACAATTTCACCGCAGACTCTGGGTCATCGTGGTTGTTTTAGCCCTTATCCTCACAGGGATGGGCTCAGCCCTGTACGATATGCAGATCAATAACGGAGAGGACTATTACCGCCAGTCTCAGTATAAAATTGCAGAGACTGAGACGGTGGAGGCTGCCCGCGGCCAGATCCTGGATCGCAACGGCCGGGTGCTGGTATCCAACCGGGTGGTCTACCAGGTCACTTTGGACGCCTCCCAGATGGGAGATGACGGCGATGACGCCCGCAACGATATCCTCCTTACCCTCCTCTCCCTGTGCCGGGAAGAGGACGTGGAGTGGACGGATACTCTGCCCATCTCCCAGACCCGCCCCTTCGTCTTTACCACGGACACCCCCTACTACACCACCTCCACTGATGAGGAGGGAAATACCACCCGCTCTCTTACCCAGCTGGGCAAGCTGGCGGTGAGGCTGGAGTGGATAGCTGACCCTACCGCAGACCCGGAGCCGGAGTCGGAAGAAGAGGAGCCGGAAGAAGCCCCGGAACCCGGCCTGTGGGACCGGATAAAGGCCTTCCTCACCGGCAGCGCCCCCGTCACCCCGTCCCTTCCCTCCGGCACAACCACCGATGCCTTGCCCACCTACCTCTCGGCAGAGGAGCTGCTGGGCTTGATGTGTGAGAGCTTCTCCATTCAGGGAGAGGGCGCGGTGGATCGGAAAAATGCCCGGGATGCCGGAGAAGAGGTTCCCACACTGAACATCGGGGACATGGACCCCGTGGACGCCCGGGCTCTGGCCGGGGTTTTATATGAGTTGGCTCTGCGCTCCCGGGAGATTACCTGGAACCCTTATATCTTTGCCCAGGAGGTGGACATCGACTTCATTTCCCAGGTGAAGGAAAACAGCCTGTCTGGGGTTGTCATCGAAGCCACCACCGTCCGGGAGTACCACACCCAGTACGCCGCCCACCTGCTGGGCCGGGTGGCTGCTATGAGTCCGGAGGAATGGGAGTACTACAAGACCCTGGACGAGGATGGGGACGGCAAGGCCGACTACCAGATGGATGACACCGTGGGCAAGGATGGGGTGGAGAAGGCCTTTGAATCCTACCTGCGGGGTACCTCCGGGGTGCGTACCCTGGAGCGCAACACCAACGGGAAGATTGTCTCCGAGACCTGGCAGAGTGAGCCGGAGCCGGGGGATAACGTAGTGCTCACCATCGACATCGACCTGCAGAAAAAGGTGGAGGACACCTTGGCACAGTCCCTGCCCAACCTGGAGAGCAAGGAGGTAGAGGGGGCTGCCTGCGTGGTGCTGGACGTCCACTCCGGAGAGGTGCTGGCCTCGGCCTCCTACCCCACTTACTCCCTGGCCACCTTCTCCCAGGACTGGGCAGAAAACTCCTCCAACCCCCTCAATCCCCTGGTCAACCGGGCCCTCAGCGGCCTGTACCCCCCTGGCTCCACCTTCAAGATGATCACCGCCATCGCCGCCCTGGAGACGGACGTCATTACTCCCAAGACCAAAATCCGGGATGAGGGGATCTACACCTACTGGCCCAGCCCCCAGCCCATGTGCTGGTACTACCGCCAGTATAGGGCTAAGCATGGCCTCATCGACGTGTCTGAGGCTATTGAGGTCTCCTGCAACTACTTCTTCTACGACGTGGGGCGCCGGGTGGGCATCGACACTCTGCTGGACTACGCCACCCGCTTCGGTCTGGGACAGAAGACGGGTATTGAGCTGTCGGAGCAGGCCGGAGGCGTGGGCAGCCCGGAGCGCTCTGAGGCCCTGGGCCAGAAGTGGTACGAGGGCAATATCCTCAACGTGGCCATCGGCCAGGACAACACCCAGGTTACCCCCATCCAGCTGGCCAACTATATTGCCACCCTGGTCAATGGAGGTACCCGCTACTCCACCCACTTGCTTAAGCAGGTGAAGTCCAACGACTTTTTCCAAATTCTCTACACCTATGAGCCCCAGGTGGCAGACACCATTGACATCCAGGCAGAAAATCTGGAGGCAGTGAAGGCGGGCATGCTGGCCCTGACCACCGACGGTTCAGTCGCCCGGTACTTTAAGGATCTGCCCGTGCAGGTGGGCGCCAAGACAGGCTCGGCCCAGGTCAGTGCCCAGACTGAGTCCAACGCCGTCTTTGTGTGCTTTGCCCCCTACGACGACCCGGAGATCGCCATGGCCATCGCTGTGGAGCACGGGGGCAGCGGCTCGGAACTGGGAGCCATGGCGGCAGAGATCCTCTCCTACTATTTCTCTGTCCAGGAGACCAGGGAGGAAGTCCTCACTGAGAACACCCTGGTGCGCTGAGTCCTCCTCCACAGGGAAGAAATGCTTCCCTCCCTCCGCCCAGGCATTGACGCTGGGGCGGAAATAAGCTAAACTGATGTTTTGTAGAATATGCCCGGGGGTTCTGCCCCGGAATGAATAAGGAGATGCCTGATACATGTCTGAAAATTGCACCCACGACTGCTCCAGCTGCAGCGCCGACTGCTCCTCCCGGGATATGCGCGTTCCCGCCAATGCCAAATCCTCCATCACCCGGGTCATTGCCGTGGTCAGTGGAAAGGGCGGCGTGGGCAAAAGCACCGTTACCGCCTCCCTGGCGGTGGCCATGGCCCGGAAGGGCCGGAAGGTAGCCATCCTGGACGCCGATATTACCGGCCCCTCCATCCCTACCGCCTTCGGCATCCATGACCGGGCCACCGGCACCGACGAAGGCATTGACCCCGCCGTCACTCCTGGGGGCATTAAGCTCATGTCCCTCAACCTGCTCACCGCCAACGAGACAGACCCCGTCATCTGGCGCGGCCCCGTGATTGCCGGTGTGGTCACCCAGTTCTGGCAGGACGTGGTGTGGGGCGATGTGGACTATATGTTCGTGGACATGCCTCCGGGCACCGGGGACGTGCCTCTGACCGTATTCCAGTCCCTGCCCGTGGACGGAGTCATTGTGGTCACCTCCCCCCAGGATCTGGTGTCCATGATTGTCACCAAGGCAGTAAACATGGCCCGGATGATGGATATCCCCGTACTGGGGGTCATCGAAAACTACAGCTACTTCCAGTGCCCCGACTGCGGCAGCCGCCACGCCATCTTCGGCCAGAGCCGCCTGGAGGAGGTGGCTGCCCAGTTGGAGACCCCCGTGTTGGCCCGCCTTCCCATCGACCCCGCACTGGCCGCAGCCTTCGATGAAGGACGGCTGGAGCAGGTGGAGCACAACTATCTGGAGGAGGTAGCCACCCATTTGGACGGCTGACCCTCACCCTGTACCGTACTATGCCCCGCGCCCCGGAAACCGCTGACGGCTCCGGGGCCTTTCTTTTTTCTTCTCTGTGTTCTCCTCCCCTCTTTTTGTCAGGTTTTTCCCCCTTCCCGCTTAACAGGGGAAATTTTTTGCCTGCTCCCCTTGTAATTTTCATCCCGTATGATATAATGTAGCCGGTTTCCGGGCAAAAGGCCCAAACCATTAGCAGAGTAGGACCTTGTGCGTATCATACCCATTGGTATCCAGTGCCCGCTGAACGGGGAGTTGACAGCGGGACGAATAGCTTTGAGCTAGCGATGCAAGGTTCGCATCCCATTGCTACATAACGAGATTTCTCCGGCCGCGGCCTCTTTTTATGTAGCGTTGCTTACATAAAAAGGGGGTTTTTTATGCCTGTCATCCAGTAGCGTGCCTGGCTGTCCTATAATACCATAGACCTGACTTCTGTTTTGGAGGACATTTTATGAGTACAAATGTGAAAAAAATTGCGGTGATGGGCATGCTGCTGGCCGCCCAGGTGGTGGCGGGCATGTTTTTCTCCATCAAGCTGCAACTGGTCACCATCGGCTTTATCTTCCTGCCCTTATCCCTCACCGGCATCCTGTGCGGGCCCCTGTGGGCCGCCGCCGCCGGTGTGATGGGCGACTTCCTGATTGCTGCCCTGGGCCCTTACGGCTACTATTTCCCCATGGCCACCACCGCCTTCCTCAGCGGCCTCATCTACGGGCTGTTTCTCTACCGCAAGCCCATCACCGTCCCCCGGGTCACCCTGTGCGTGATCACTGAGTGCCTGCTGTGCAGCATCCTGCTCCAGACCTACTGGATCACCCGGCTCTCCGGCGGGGGCTACCTGCAGCTGCTGTGGATCCGCCTGGGCCAGAACCTGTTGGTGGCCCCGGTGAGCGTCCTGTGCATTCGCCTGGTGGCCCCTCGGGTGCTTACCCTGGGCAGGCAGGTGCTGGGCGCCCCTGTCGTAGGCGTCGCCCAAAAATAAACTCCCAGTTCCACGGCCTGTCCCGCGCCCCGCGCGGGGCGGGCCTTTCTTCATCCAAAGTTCGCCCCCCTGGGGGCAGAGAGAGGTTATCGCCATGACGTTAGAGGAATTCCGCACCCACTTCGCCCAGACCACCCGGCGGGGGGTCTTTTTTGACAACGCCTCCATGGGCCCCGTGGCCCCGGAGGTCACCGCCGCCATGGCCCAATGCATGGAGCTTCGCCAGGCCATGCCCATGAAGTACTACCAGTATGCCGACCAGCTCTTCCCTGCCTGCCGGGGACAACTGGCCCGGCTGATGGGCTGCCGACCAGAGGACATTGCCTTCACGGAAAACGTGGCCTACGGCATCAACTGCGCCTCCAACGCCTTGCCCCTGGAGCGGGGGGACAACGTAATTTTGTGCGACCGGGAGTTTGCCTCCAATGTCTACCCCTGGCTGCGGCTGCAGAAGGCCCGGGGGGTGGAGGCCCGCATCGTTCCCCACCACGGGGGCGGACTGACGGTAGAGCGGCTGGAACAGTATGCCGACCGGCACACCCGGGCCGTGTCGGTGAGCAGCGTGGAGTTTTCCGACGGCTTTGCCACCGACCTGGAGGCTGTGGGTACCTGGTGCCGGGATCACGGGGCATATCTTGTGGTGGACTGCGCCCAGTCCCTGGGGATACTGCCCATGGATGTAGAGCGGTTCCACATCGACTTTCTGGCGGGGCTCTCCTCCAAGTGGCTGCTGGGCCCTTTCTCCACCGGCTTCCTCTACGTCCGGAAGGAGCTGGCCCAGACCTTGACACCCCCCTTCGCGGGAGCAGACAGCATACAGGGGGATGTGGATTCGGTGCAGTATCAGCTGCACTGGAAAGAAGGCGCCCAGCGCTTTGAACTGGGCCTGCCCAACGCCCCGGGGATCGCCGGGCTCCACGCCTCCCTGTCCCTCATGGAGCAGGTGGGCGCGGATTGTATCCGGCGGCAGGCCCTGGAGGTAAGCGGGTATCTGGCCCGGCGGCTGGAGGAGCTGGGGGCCGACCTGGCTCCCTGCGCCCGCAGCAAGAAACACCGCTCTTCCATTGTGGCTTTTGCTCCCCCCAATCCGGAGGCAACCTACCGTCGGCTGCGGGAAC
The DNA here is from genome assembly GCA_944385675.1 of uncultured Oscillospiraceae bacterium. GTDB lineage: Bacteria > Bacillota > Clostridia > Oscillospirales > Oscillospiraceae > Lawsonibacter. The sequence goes on along the minus strand of CALWYD010000046.1, from coordinate 42,572 downwards.
GAGACATTGCCTGTTCCCTGCGTTGCGGGTATATCCGCATGGGCGTTCACGCTTACAATACCATCCAGGAGGCAGACGGGGCCGTCGGGGCGGTGAAAGAAGTACTGGGTCTTTAAATGGCCTTGTAGACGACCACTTTTTATCCTTCATTCAAAATCAGGTCCTCCTATGTGGAGGGCCGGAATACAAAAAGGGGCGCCGTCCCTTCGGACGGCGCCCCCGGCAGAATACAGAGTTTTCTTACTTGTGGTCCACGGAGTACATGTGCTTGATGAGCTCAAGTACCTTGTTGGAGTAGCCAATCTCGTTGTCGTACCAGCTGACTACCTTGACAAAGGTGTCGGTCAGGGCGATACCGGCATCGGCATCGAAGATGGAGGTGCGGGTGTCACCCAGGAAGTCGGAGGACACAACGGCCTCATCAGTATAGCCCAGGATGCCCTTCAGCTCACCCTCGCTGGCCTTCTTCATGGCGGCGCAGATCTCCTCGTACTTGGCGGGCTTGGCCAGGTTGACGGTCAGATCCACCACGGACACGTCCAGGGTGGGAACACGCATGGACATACCAGTCAGCTTGCCGTTGAGCTCGGGGATAACCTTGCCCACAGCCTTGGCGGCGCCGGTGGAGGAGGGGATGATGTTGCCGGAGGCAGCGCGGCCGCCGCGCCAATCCTTCATGGACACGCCGTCCACAGTCTTCTGGGTGGCGGTGGTGGAGTGAACGGTGGTCATCAGGCCGTCAGTGATGCCCCAGTTGTCGTTGAGTACCTTGGCAATGGGGGCCAGGCAGTTGGTGGTGCAGGAGGCGTTGGAGACAAAGTTCATGTCGCTGGTGTACTTATCCAGGTTGACGCCGCAGACAAACATGGGGGTGTCATCCTTGGAGGGAGCGGACATAACAACCTTCTTGGCGCCGGCCTTCAGGTGGGCTTCCGCCTTCTCCTTGGTGAGGAACAGGCCGGTGGACTCCACCACATACTCAGCACCCAGCTGGCCCCAGGGGATGTTGGCGGGGTCACGCTCGGCGTAAACGGGGATGCACTTGCCGTTGACCACGATGCCCTTGTCATCGCTGCCCACTTCGCCCTCAAACTGGCCGTGCATGGTATCATATTTCAGCATGTAAGCCAGGTAGTCGGCGGGGCACAGATCGTTGATGCCCACAATCTCAATCTCGGGGTGGTTCAGGCTGGCGCGAAACACCATACGGCCAATGCGGCCAAAGCCATTAATGCCAACTTTGATGCTCATGTTGAATTACTCCTTTTCACATAATCAAGTAATCTTTAACTCTTACCTTTTTTTCGGGTCAGTTTATATTATACCCCGTTTCTATTCATTTTCATAGTGACTTTTTTTCCAGAATTCCGCAATTTTTTCGGGTAAAATTGGCCATACCGCAAAGGAAGCCGGGACTTATCCCTTTTCCGCGCCCAGTTTTCCCGATTAAGCATGCTTTTATCCCTCCCGCTTTGTACCCAGCCCTCTCCTTTACGGCGACAAATTTCTCCCTCCTCCTTCCTTTTCCCCGTTTTTTAACTTGTTGCCGGCGGGAAACTTTGCTATACTGTTTTTCAGATGAACCGTCCCTCTTTGGCACATGCTAGAGACATAACCACTATGCCACGCCGGGCCGCTCCGGCGGGAAGGATTTTTTATGCTTGAACTGATGATACCCATGGTGGAAACCATGTCGGAGGCCGCCGTCCTCCTTGACCGCGGAACTGTAGTGGCCTGCAGCCCTATGGCCCGGCATTATCTGCCCCACCTGCGGACGGGCCTGCCCGCACCAGATTGCCTGCCTCAGGCCCGGGGAGCGGTAGGCGGCCTGTTTTCCGCAGGCCTGAGCGCTTACTCCTACACCCTCTCTCCCCTGGGACAAGCACAGCTTCTCATTTTCCGTCCCGCCCCCCAGACCGCAATCACGGACACCCAGTTGGATGGCGCCCTACGCCAGCTTCGGCAGTTTATGGGTGAATTTTTAATGGAGCTGCCTCAGCAGCCCGGCCCGGAGGGGGCCCCCTTCCGCAAGAGTTTTTACCGGTTGTTTCGTCTGTTGGGGAACCTGGAGTACCTCCATCAGCCTGACCGCCCTATCTCCAGAGGGCCGCTGGACCTGGCAGGTCTGTGCCACCAGATAGTGCAGCAGGCCGCTCCTCTGCTGGCCCAAGGCGGAATCGAACTGGACTATGACTGCCCGGATACCTCTCTTATTATTCCCGGCGACCCCGTTCTTCTCCAGCGGATGATACTGGAGCTCATCGCCAATTCCGCCCGGGCTGCAAGGGGAGGTTCAATCCATCTGCGCCTGCGGCACCAGGGAGGAAAAGCCTTGCTCACCCTGTCTGACACTGGTGCCCCGCCTACCCAGCGGCAGTTGGCCGCCATGCTCCAGCAGGATGCCGACCAGAACATTCCTGCCCCGGGGGCAGGGGCCGGGCTGGGCTTGCCCATTGTCCGCCGGATTGTGGCCGCCCACCAGGGGGCCATGCTGGTGGAGTGGGGCCAGGGCTCTCCCTCCACCCTCATCTCCCTGCCTACTGGCCCTCTGGAGCCCCGTACTACCCTGGGTACTCCCACCGCCTGCCGGGATGGCGGCCTGTCCCCCCTGCTCACTGCCCTGGCAGATGTGTTGCCCGCAGAAGCATTTGAGCTGGCCGAGCTGGACTAACATCCCCCGACAGAAAAATCCCCCGCCCGCTCTTGACGGGGCCGGCGGGGAAGAGTAAAATATTCCCGTGATTTTTGGCAGCGCCTGTGTCCTGTCCCGGCCGCGCTGCCTTCCATTTTGTTTTTGGGAGGTCCTGCCCATGTCCGCAGCCGGCTTTGACAACCAAAAATATCTACAGATGCAGTCCCAGCATATCCGCGATCGCATCGCCCAGTTCGGCGGAAAGCTGTATCTGGAGTTCGGGGGAAAGCTCTTTGATGACTATCACGCCTCCCGGGTTCTTCCCGGCTTTGAGCCGGACAGCAAAATCCGCATGCTGGAGCAGCTGCGGGACAAGGTGGAAATTATTATTGCCATTAACGCCGGCGACATTGAGAAAAATAAGGTGCGCGGCGACCTGGGTATCACTTACGACAGCGATGTGCTGCGCCTTATTGACATCTTTCGCAGTCGGGGGCTGTACGTGGGTAGCGTGGTAGTGACCCGCTACACCCGCCAGCCCGCCGCTGATGCTTTCCAACAGCGGCTGGAGGAATTGGGCGTAACAGTTTACCGCCACTACCCCATCGACGGCTATCCCCACAACATTGCCAAAATTGTCTCTGACGAGGGCTATGGCAAAAATGACTACATTGAGACCACCCATCCCTTGGTGGTGGTCACCGCCCCAGGGCCGGGCAGTGGAAAGATGGCCACCTGTCTCAGCCAGCTCTATCACGAGCACAAGCGGGGAACTGTAGCCGGCTATGCCAAGTTTGAAACCTTTCCTATCTGGAACCTGCCCCTGAAGCACCCAGTAAATCTGGCCTATGAGGCGGCCACCGCTGACCTGGACGACGTGAACATGATCGACCCCTTCCACCTCCAGGCCTACGGGGAGACCACGGTAAACTATAACCGGGATGTGGAGGTCTTTCCTGTGCTGGCCGCCATGTTCCAGGAGATCACCGGCTCCTGCCCCTACAAATCCCCCACTGATATGGGGGTGAACATGGCAGGCAACTGCATCACCGATGACACCGTTTGTCAAGATGCCGCCCGGCAGGAGATCATCCGCCGCTATTACGACGCCCTGTGCGAGCGTCGCCAGGGCAAGGGCAGCGACTGTGCAGTCTATAAACTTGAGTTGCTGATGCAGCAGGCGGGGATCACCCCAGAGATCCGCCCTGTGGTGGCCCAGGCCAACCGCCTGGCCCAGGAGACGGGCCAACCAGCTATGGCCATTGAGCTCTCTGACGGGTCCATCGTCACCGGCAAGACCTCTGAACTGATGGGCTGTTCCGCCGCTGCCCTGCTCAATGCCCTGAAGAAACTCTCCGGGGCCGGCGGCCACGGGGTACATCTGATTGCCCAGAGCGCCATTGAACCCATCCAGACAGTTAAGGTACAGTACTTAGGCTCCGCCAATCCCCGGCTCCACTCGGACGAGGTGCTCATTGCCCTGGCCGCCTCTGCCAATCTGGACCGCAAGGCGGCTGACGCCCTGAAGGCCCTGGCCTGCCTCAAAGGCTGCCAGGCCCACTGCTCCGTCATTCTCTCCCCCGCCGACGAGGGCACCTACCGCAAGCTGGGTCTGCAGCTGACCTGTGAGCCCCAGTACCAGACCAACAAGCTCTATCACCGTTGACTTGCCGTCAGGCATTTTTTAAATCGTTGTATGCGCAAGGAGGCGCCCCCGGGAGAAGGATCTCCCAGGGGCGTCTGTCCCTTTTTGGTTCGCCTGTCCCCGGAACCGGGGTCTGTCCCCGCCCGGTGTTTTTCCCCAAAAAATATCCATACTACCTACTGATTCACAATACACAACGGAGGAATGAAATCATGGCTATGAAGTACATTTTTGTCACCGGCGGGGTGGTGTCCGGACTGGGCAAGGGCATTACAGCGGCCTCCCTGGGCCGCCTGCTGAAACAGAGAGGCCTGCGAGTAAAGGTCCAGAAGCTGGATCCCTATCTAAATGTGGACCCGGGTACCATGAGCCCCTACCAGCACGGCGAGGTATTTGTCACTGACGACGGGGCAGAGACTGACCTGGATCTGGGCCACTACGAGCGGTTTATTGATGAAAACCTCACCGTCAACTCCTCCGTCTCCTCCGGGCGGGTGTACTGGAACGTCCTCAACCGGGAGCGCCGGGGGGACTACCTGGGAGCTACCGTGCAGATTATCCCCCATATCACTGACGAAATTAAGCGGTGCATCTACTCCCTGGATACCCCGGACACCGACGTGGCCATTGTGGAAATCGGCGGCACCGTGGGGGACATAGAATCCCAGCCCTTCCTGGAATCCATTCGTCAGGTGGCAGCCGAGCGGGGCCGGCACAACGTGATGTTCCTCCATGTCTCCCTCATTGTCTCCATCCCCGGCACAGGAGAGCTGAAGAGCAAGCCCACCCAGCACTCGGCCAAGGAGTTGCTCAGTCTGGGCATCCAGCCCGATGTCATTATCTGCCGCAGTGACTATCCCGTCCCCCGGGACATTTTGGAGAAAATTTCCCTTTTTTGCAACATCCCTGTGGAGAACGCCATTCCCAACCTTACCTCCGACCTGCTGTACGAAGTACCCCTCATGCTGGAGCGGGAGGGGCTGGCCGATGTGGTAGTGCGCCGGCTGGGCCTCATCTGTCACATGCCTGACCTTACCGAGTGGGCCACCATGGTCCACCGGGCCAAGCATCCCAAAGGGGAGGTGGATATCGCCCTGGTGGGCAAGTACGTCTCTCTTCACGACGCCTACCTGTCTGTGGCCGAGGCCCTTACCCACGGCGGAATTGAAAACCAGGTAAAGGTAAATATCCGATGGGTGGATTCCGAGACCGTCAACCAGGAGACTGCCCCCGGTCTGCTGGCGGGAGCAGACGGCATTCTGGTCCCCGGCGGGTTCGGAGACCGGGGGATCGAGGGGAAAATTTCTGCCGTGTGCTATGCCCGCACCCACAAGGTTCCCTTCTTGGGCATCTGCCTGGGGATGCAGATGGCAGTGGTGGAGTTTGCCCGCCACGTATGCGGCATGGCCGACGCCCACTCCAGCGAACTGAGTCAGACCACCTCCCACCCGGTCATCGACCTGATGCCCGACCAGCGGGGGGTGACCGACAAAGGGGGCACCATGCGCCTGGGCTCCTACCCCTGCCACATCACCGGGGAGGACACCTTCTCCTACCGGGCCTACGGCCAGGCGGAGATCGCCGAGCGCCACCGCCACCGCTATGAGTTCAACAACGACTACCGCCAGCAGCTCACCCAGGCGGGGCTGCGCCTGGCGGGGCTGTCCCCCGACGGGCGGCTGGTAGAAATTATAGAGCTGCCCGATCATCCCTGGTTCGTGGGCGTTCAGTTCCACCCGGAATTGAGGTCCCGTCCCAACAAGGCTCATCCCCTGTTCCGGGACTTTATCGCCGCGGCCAAAAAGAACCGGCAGGAGTGACCCTGCTCCCAGTCCCAAAACAGCGAAGCGTGGGGCGGAATCTGACAGGTTCCGCCCCACGCTGTAAATTTATCGTGCATTCCGTCGCCCCGCTGCGCTGGGCTTTGCCGGGAGGGCCGCCTCCGGCTGCAGTTACTCCTCGTCCAGCTTAAGCACTGCCATAAAGGCCTCCGTGGGCAGCTGGACCGTCCCCAGAGTGCGCATTTTCTTCTTGCCTTCCTTCTGCTTCTCCAGCAGCTTCTTCTTCCGGGTGATGTCGCCCCCATAGCACTTGGCCAGCACGTCCTTGCGCATGGCCTTCACCGTCTCCCGGGCAATGATCTTCCCCCCAATGGCCGCCTGCACCGGCACCTCAAAGAGCTGCCGGGGGATGTTCTCCTTCAGCTTCTCACAGATTCGCCGGGCCCTGGGGTAGGCCTTGTCCTTGTGGACAATGAAGCTCAGGGCGTCCACCTGGTCCCCGTTGAGCAGCAGATCCACCTTTACCAGGTTGCTGGGGCGGTAACCCTCCAGCTCATAGTCCAGGGAGGCATAGCCCTTCGTCCGAGCCTTCAGAGCATCGAAAAAGTCGTAGATGATCTCCCCGATGGGCATAGAGTAGTGCAGCTCCACCAGGTTGGTATCCAAATACTGCATGTCCTTAAAAATACCCCGGCGCTCCTGACACATGGGCATGATATTGCCCACATAGTCCGGGGGCGAAATAATGGACACCTTGGCGTAGGGCTCCCGGGCCTCGGCAATGGAGCCCGGGTCGGGATAGTTGTGGGGGTTATCCACCCGAACCACAGTACCGTCTGTTTTTGTGACCTCATAAATGACCGAGGGTAATGTAGTCACCAGATCCAAATCAAACTCCCGCTCCAGCCGCTCCTGGATGATCTCCATGTGGAGCATGCCCAGAAATCCGCACCGAAATCCGAAGCCCAGGGCTACGGAGGACTCCGGCTCGAAGGAGAGGGAGGCGTCGTTAAGCTGCAGCTTCTCCAGGGCATCCCGGAGATCGGGGTACTTGGAGCCGTCCTCGGTGTAGATGCCGCAGTAGACCATAGGCTGGGCAGGGCGGTAGCCGGGCAGGGCCTCAGCCGCCGGGGCCTGCACGCCGGTAATGGTGTCCCCCACCCGGGTGTCCTTCACGTTCTTAATGGAGGCGGTGAACCAGCCCACCTCCCCGGCCTCCAGCGCTTCGCAGCTGTCCATGCCCAGGGGGCGCAGGTAGCCGCAGTCCAGCACCTGGTACTGAGCTCCCGAAGCCATCATTTTCACCTGCATCCCCTTTTTCAGCGTCCCCTCCATCACCCGGAAGTACACGATGACGCCTAAGTAGGGGTCGTACTGGCTGTCGAAGATGAGAGCCTTCAGAGGAGCGCCCGGGTCGCCGGAGGGGGCGGGGATGTTCTGCACAATGTCCTCCAGCACGGCGGGGATGTTGATGCCCTGTTTGGCAGAGATCTCCGGGGCGTCCTGGGCGGGAAGGGCCAGAACGTTCTCAATCTCCTCCTTCACCCGCTGGGGGTCGGCGGCAGGCAGGTCGATCTTGTTGATGACCGGCCGGATCTCCAAATCGTGCTCCATGGCCAGGTAGGTGTTGGCCAGGGTCTGGGCCTCAATGCCCTGGGAGGCGTCCACAATGAGCACCGCCCCCTCGCAGGCAGCCAGAGAGCGGGAGACCTCATAGTTAAAGTCCACATGGCCCGGGGTGTCAATGAGATTCAGGGCATAGGCAGTGCCGTCCTGGGCCTTGTAGTCCAGCCGGACAGCCCGGGCCTTAATGGTGATGCCCCGCTCCCGCTCCAAGTCCATGTTGTCCAGCAGCTGGGACTCCATCTGCCGCTGGGTCACCGCCCCGCACAGCTCAATAAGCCGGTCGGACAGGGTGGATTTTCCGTGGTCAATGTGGGCGATGATAGAAAAATTACGAATTTTGGATTGGTCGGTCATACGAAAAAACCTCCGTCAGGGAATCAAACCCAATCGGAGCCCAGCGGAGCGGGTCCGATTGGGAGAGGGTGAGCAGCGGAAGAAGTGAGCTTTCCCCGCCAGTGGGAAGCCAGGGATCTGGAACTTGCGAGGACGAGGCCGGCCATAGGCAAAAACCTCCGGAAAGGAATCAAAACAAAAGCCGGGCGGGGCGAGTCACTTGCTCTGCCGGGACTCCAGCATCCCGTTCACACGCTCCCCTGTGTTATGAACCACCTGGTACAGGGACTGGTAAAGGCCGGGATAATTCCGGGCCAGGTCATCGTTGGTCATACCGGGAAATACCCCCTTGGCCTTGACATAGTCGGCCAGGGCGTCTATCAACTGAGCCTCAGAGCAGTGCATATCCGCCTCGGTGAGGCCGGCCTCAAAGTGGGCCCGGGGGACGGAAAAAAAGGCGGGGTTGTTGTCCGGATTGGCCTCGTACAGCCGCCTGTAGAGCTTATAGACGGCAGCGGACAGATAGTCGGCGGCCGCCTTCACCGCCTGACGGCTGCCCGTCTTGGCCAAAAGGTCAAAAAGCACCCCAATAGAGTTGACCAGCAGCTTCTTGCTCAGTAGGGCCAGCACGCCCCCCTTCAGGGAGTTGTCCTTCTCCTGACTCAGGTCATACAGCTCCTCCGGAGCAATGGTGGTGCCGTCCCGACTGAGGGTGCGGCCCAGCAGAAAGTCGGCGGACACCCCGTAGTAGTCACAGGCCCGCACTACAAAAGCCAGTCCCGGCTCCCGAATACCGTTCTCATAGTGGCTGAGCAGAGCCTGGGAGATGCCCAGGTCGGCGGCGGCGGCCCGCTGACTGGCCCCCTTCTCCCGGCGCAGCAGGGACAGGGTGCGGGAAAATTCCGTATTCACTAATTGTCACCTCACGAAAAATACACACCGTAAAGTATAACCGAAACCATTACCAATCGTAAAGGGGGAAAACGAAAAAATTCCAGGCAAGAAAATTTGGGAAATGAGGGGTAGAATTGGGCGGCCGGTCTTGCATTTTTCGTGGGGAAATGCTACCATAGTCACCAGGAACAGCCGCTTTAGCGGTCTGATTTTTGTATCTGGAGGACTGTGATATGTTCAAAAAGCTGATTGAAATCCTGAAAGCACACCCTCGCAAAATTGTCTTTACCGAGGGCACCGACCCCCGTATCCTGGAGGCCTCCGCCCGCCTGCTGTCGGGCACCTTCCTCACCCCCATCCTCATCGGCAATGAACAGGAGATCCAGGCCGCCTCCGAGGCAGTGGGCTTCAATATCCGGGGGGCGATTATTATTGACCCGGAGAACTACGAGGACATGGACGCCATGGTGGCCCGTATGGCGGAGCTTCGCAAGGGCAAGATGACCGAGGAGGAGTGCCGCGCTGCCCTGAAGAAGAGTAACTACTTTGGTACCATGCTGGTGGCTATGGGCAAGGCCGACGCCCTGCTGGGCGGCGCTACTTACTCTACCGCAGACACTGTCCGCCCTGCCCTGCAGCTGGTAAAGACCAAGCCGGGCAGCTCCATTGTCTCCTCCTGCTTTATTTTGGTGCGCCCCTCCGCCACCGGCGACAACGACGTGCTGGCCATGGCCGACTGCGCCATCAATATCAAGCCCAATGAGGACGAGTTGGTGGAAATCGCCTCCGAGACCGTCTCCTGCGCCAGGATCTTCGGCATTGACCCCAAGGTGGCCTTCCTGAGCTACTCCACCCTGGGTTCCGGCAAGGGCGAGGACGTGGACAAGATGCGCAACGCCGCTGAGAAGGCCAAGCTGGCTATGCCCAACGTACCCATTGAGGGCGAGCTGCAGTTTGACGCCGCCGTCTCCCCCCGGGTGGCCCAGACCAAGTGCAAGGGCTCCAAGGTGGCCGGCTACGCCAACACCTTCATTTTCCCCGACATTAACGCCGGCAACATCGGCTACAAGATTGCCCAGCGTCTGGGTTCCTTCGAGGCCTACGGCCCCATTCTGCTGGGCCTGAACGCCCCCATCAACGACCTGTCCCGGGGCTGCAACGCCCAGGAGGTCTACTCCATGGCTATTATTACCGCCGCCTTGGCATAATGAGTCCTCCAAGGCCCGGAGCACTTACTGGTGCCCCGGGCCTTTTTCGGCCTTTTGGGGAGATTTTCCGCCGGACTTTACCCCAGGATTGTGCGAAAAATACTTGAAAAAGACCCTGCAGGCGATTACAATATTTTCTGCTGATTTGCCCTCCTGGGGGCAAAAATGATGGTGCAAAGGGGGATGTCCAATGGAACAGGGCGCCCAGACCAGAACCCTCAACGACCTGCAGCCGGGCCAGAGCGGAATTATCCTGTCAGTAGGCAACCAGTCCGGGGCAGTGAAGCGCCGGCTGGTAGATATGGGGCTGACTCCCGGTACCCAGGTAAAGGTAACGAAGGTTGCCCCCCTGGGGGATCCCCTGGAGGTAAGTCTGCGGGGGTACGAGTTGTCAGTGCGCCGGGCCGACGCCCTGGAAATTGCAGTGGGCAGCGGGCGGCCTCGGCGGGCCGGGGGCAGCAGGCAGGCAGTGACCCGGCCCACTGACCCGGAGACGGCCCGCAGGCAGCTTCGGGACCACGAACACGAGCTGAATGAACACCGGGCAGCCTATGACCCCGCCGCCCACGACCGCCGCCCCATGCGCGTGGCCCTGGCAGGCAACCCAAACTGCGGCAAGACCACCCTCTTCAATGCCCTTACCGGCTCCAACCAGTATGTAGGCAACTGGCCGGGGGTGACAGTAGAAAAGAAGGAGGGCACCGCCCACCTGGGGGATAAGAGCCTCACTGTGGTGGACCTGCCCGGCATCTACTCCCTGTCCCCCTACTCCATGGAGGAAATTGTAACCCGGGATTTTATTATTAAGGAGGCCCCGGACTGCATCATCGACATTGTGGACGCCACCAATCTGGAGCGCAACCTGTACCTGACCGTACAGCTGCTGGAGCTGGAGCGTCCCATGGTGGTGGCCCTGAACTTTATGGACGAGGTGGCCTCCCGGGGGGATAAGATTGACGTGGGACGTCTCACCCGGGAGCTGGGCATCCCCGTGATCCCCATTACCGCCAAGACAGGGGCGGGACTGGAGGAGCTACTGCACGCCGCCCACCGGCAGATGCACCTGGGCTGTACGGTGGAGCCGGACGACCTGTATGACGACTACACCCACGACATCCACCACCGCATGGGCGCCCTCCTCCATGACTACGCCTATGCCGCCGGCCTGCCCGCCCACTGGGCAGCCATCAAGCTGCTGGAGGGAGACGACCTGGTTGCCAAGGCCCTGAATCTTCCAGAGGACGTAGCCCAGAAGATAGAGGGCATCATCGCGGAATATGAGGGCTCCAGCGATCTGGGTGACCGGGAGACCCTCATTGCCGACAGCCGCTATCAGTATATTGAGCGGGTGGTATCCGCCTCTGTCACCCGAGGGAAGCGGGCTGACCTTCCCACCCGCAGCGATAAAATTGACCGGGTGGTCACCCACCGTCTGCTGGCCATCCCCCTGTTTTTATGCACCATGTTGGTGATGTTTGCCATCACCTTTGGGCCCTTTGGCTCCTGGCTGTCCGACCTGGTGGCGGCGGGGATGGGGGCTTTGGGGGTCTGGCTGGGAGAGGCCCTTGTTCAGGCAGGAGCGGCCCAGGTACTGGTGTCCCTTCTGCGGGACGGCATTATCGGCGGCGTGGGGGGCGTACTTACTTTTCTTCCTCAGATCGCCCTGCTCTTTTTCTTCCTGTCTTTTTTGGAGGATTCGGGCTACATGTCCCGGGCCGCCTTCATTATGGACCGGCTGCTGCGCCGCTTCGGCCTCTCCGGCAAGGCCTTTATCCCTATGCTCATGGGCTTTGGCTGCTCGGTGCCCGCCATTATGGGGGCCCGCACCATGGAAAACGAAAAGGATCGGCGCATGACCATCCTGCTGGTGCCCTTTATGTCCTGCTCTGCCAAGCTGCCCGTGTATGGCCTTATCTCTGCCGCCTTCTTCGGCCCCTGGGCAGGGCTGGTGGTCTTTGGGCTGTATGTCATCGGCATGGGGATGGGCATTTTGTCTGGACTGCTCTTTAAGCACACCCTCTTCGCCGGGGAGCCCGCTCCCTTTGTATTGGAGCTGCCCCCTTACCGCCTGCCCTCTCTGAACAATATCCTCACCCACGTGTGGCAAAAGGTGAGGGGTTTCCTCATTAAGGCCGGCACTCTTATTTTACTTATGTCCGTGATTTTGTGGCTGCTTCAGTCCTTTGATTTCTCCCTCCACATGGTGGAGGACGCCTCCCAGAGCATGCTGGGTGCTCTGGGGTCGGCCATTGCCCCGGTCTTCGCCCCCTGCGGCTTCGGCCACTGGCAGGCTGCGGTGGCCCTGCTCACCGGCCTGATTGCCAAGGAGATGGTGGTCTCTTCCCTGTCCATGTTCTACGGCTTCTCTCTGACCGCTTCCAGCGGCGCGGTGGCAGCCGCCATGGCCGGTTTTACCCCCCTGTCCGCCTTTTCCATGCTGGTATTTGTGCTGCTGTATGTGCCCTGTGTGGCCGCCGTATCCACTCTGTTCCGGGAACTGGGCCACCCAAAGTGGGCTTGGTTCTCTATCGCCTGGCAGTTGGGCTGCGCCTATGTGGTCTCCCTGCTGGTCTACCAGGTAGGCAGCCTGCTGCTGTAAGTTTTTGAAATGCGAGGAATGATACTGTGATTGAACTGATCGCCCTGGACCTAGACGGAACCCTCCTCAGCCCCGCGGGAGACCTGACTCCCGGTGCAGCCCAGGCCATTGCCCGGGCCCGGGAGGCAGGGGTGCGGGTGGTACTGAATACCGGCCGGCCCATGACAGAGGCGGGGGACTTTGCCCGGCGGGCCGGATGCGACAATTTAGTCTCCTGTCTGGGAGGCGCGGCACTGGGGGACGCCCAGACGGACCAAATCCTGGCCTGTCGGGACATCCCGGAGCCCTGGGGCTCCCGGGCCCTGAAGCTCTGCCTGGGACGGGGATTGGAGATCGCCATATTTTCCGGCGGCCAGGTGCTGCTGGATCCCTTCTCCAAGCAGTCCCTGCTGCGCACCTACCCCTACCCGGCGTTCCACCGGCAGGCCCTGGTACTGGAGGATCCCTTGTCCTACATGCGGGATCGGGGGCTTCCGGTGACAAAGATCCACGGGGACTGGGGGACGCCTCCCCTGGCAGAGCTGTCCGCCCTAAAGGAGGTGGAGCTGACCTCCTCTAATGCCCACGACTTTGAAGTAATTCCCAAGGGCGTGGACAAGGGGCGGGCCCTGGCCTCCATTGCCCGGCGGTACGGCATCCCCCTGGAGCGATGTGCCGCCGTGGGGGACAGTGAAAACGATCTGCCCATGCTCCAGGCGGCGGGCCTGGCCATTGCCATGGGCAATGCCCCTGAGACGGTGCGGCGCAAGGCCCACCGGGTTGTCCCCTCCAATGCCCAGGCCGGGGTGGTCCAAGCCATCCTGGGATGCCTGGAGTAGCTTCTTTATGGGCGGGCGCCTTAATGGCGCCCGCCCATATTTTGACCTTTTTCCCCTTGACTTTCCCCCAGGTGGAAGGTGTAGCGTAATCGTGCACGGCGGGAGCACAAATTTTAATGAAACTTTTATCTTTCCTTATATTGGTGCTAATATTTCCTCCGTACAATAAACTCCGCAACAGGCCGTCCCTGCTCTCCAGGCACGGGATCGGAGCACCGGGAGACGGGGCAGGCCAAAGGACGGATAGAAGGAGAACACAGTATGGATGCGACGCAGGTAAAGATCCAGGACCCTCAGATAACGGACGGGACACAGAAAAGGCCGCAGCTGAAGCTGCCCCCAAAGAGACGGCACTGGAAGCGCATGGTTGCAGGTTTAGCCGTGATTGCACTGGGCGTCGGATGGTTTATCCTGCGGCCCAGAGGGACCGCCGGCCAGGCTGGCGCTCAGGGCCTCTATGAGCCCGCCGCCGCCCAGCTGCAGGATCTGACCGTTTGGGTGGACGGCTCCGGTACCATGACGCCGGTGGCCTCTTACGATGTGCGGGCCCTGGTGACCGGTGAAATTTTGGAGGCCCCATTTGAGGTGGGAGATCAAATCCAGGCGGGAGATCTGCTTTACCGGCTGGATGCCGGAGACGCGGAGACTTCCCTGCGCCAGGCCCAGCTGTCCGTCCGGCAGGCCCAGCTAAGCTATGATGAGCTCTCCGCCGGACTGAGCCCCAGGGCCGGCACCGCCGGGGTGGTACAGTCTGTCCAGGTGGAGAAGGGACAGCTGGTCTCCCCCGGTACCCCCATTGCAGAGATCACCGACACCTCTACCATGACGCTTACCCTGCCCTTCCAGTCCTCCGACGCCCAGCGCCTGACCCCGGGCCAGAGCGCCCAGGTGACCATCACCGGCACGGGAGAGGTGCTCCCGGGCACAGTGGAAGCGGTGGCTGCCGCCGACCTGGTGGGGGCAGGAGGCGCTCTGGTGCGCCAGGTAACACTGCGGGTTCAGAACCCCGGCGCCCTGACAGAGCAAACCTCTGCCACCGCCGCAGTGGGAGAGATCGCCTGCGCGGGCGGCGGTACCTTCGCCCCCAACGCCCGGCAGACCGTGACTGCCCAGGGCTCCGGAGAGGTGACAAAGGTCCTGGTCACTCCCGGCAGCCAGGTGGCAGCGGGAGACGCCCTGGTCACCCTGGGGGGGCAGAGCACACAAAGCGCTTTGGAGGGAGCCTCCATCAACCTGGAAACTGCCCGCCTCTCTCTGCAGCGGGCCCAGGCTGCTCTGGATAATTACACCATCACCGCCCCCATTTCAGGCACCGTGATTGAAAAGAACTATAAGGCCGGCGACAAGCTCCAGAGCCTGGATGGAGGAGCCTTGGCGGTACTGTACGACCTGAGCGGGCTGAAGCTGGAAATGAATGTCAGCGAGCTGAACATTGGCCAAATCCAGCCGGGGCAGCAGGTAGAGATTACTGCCGAGGCGCTGCCCGGAGAGACTTTCCTGGGCAGGGTGGATCGGGTGAGCATCAACGGTACCACCACCAACGGCTTTACCACCTATCCGGTGACCATCCTGTTGGAGGACTACGGCTCCCTTAACCCGGGGATGAATGTATCGGCCAAGGTTATCGTAGAACGGGCGGAGAATGTGCTGTGCGTGCCCGTCGCCGCAGTCAGCAGCGACAACACCGTGCTGGTGGCTGCACAGGGGGACGGAGCCGCCGGAAGTTCCGTCCAGGCTGATCCAACCCGGGCGGAGCGCCGCCCGGTTACCCTGGGCCGGGGAAATCAGGACTACATTGAAATTACCTCCGGTCTGGCAGAGGGAGACATGGTGTTGGTGCCCCTGCAGCTTCCAGGCAGCCAAATGGGGATGGGGGGCTGACAGGCAGTGGAACATCTTATTGAATTAAGGGACGTCTATAAAATCTATCCCATGGGGGAGGAGACCGTACGGGCTTTGGACGGGGTAAGCTTGTCCATCGATTCGGGGGAGTTTGTGGCCATTGTAGGATCCTCCGGCTCAGGCAAGTCCACCGCCATGAACATTATCGGCTGCCTGGATGTGCCCACCAGCGGCAGTTACTTGCTGGGGGGCGTGGATGTGTCTACCATGGGAGACGACCAGCAGGCGGAGATCCGCAACAAAATGCTGGGTTTTATCTTCCAGCAGTATAACCTCATTCCCAAGCTCAATGTGCTGGAAAATGTGGAGCTGCCCCTGCTGTACGCGGGAGTACCCTCCGAAGCGCGCCGCCGCCGGGCGTTGGACGCCCTGGAGCGGGTGGGGCTGGCAGAAAAGAGACGGCACCTGCCTTCTCAGCTCTCCGGCGGTCAGCAGCAGCGGGTATCCATTGCCCGGGCCCTGGCGGGAACCCCCTCGGTCATTCTGGCCGACGAGCCCACCGGCGCCCTGGATTCCCGCACCGGCCGGGAGGTGCTCTCCTTTTTAAAAAAACTCAACCGGGAGGGGGACACCGTAGTACTTATTACCCACGACAATTCCATCGCCGTAAAAGCTGATCGGATCATCCGCCTTCAGGATGGAAAGGTTGTCTATGACGGGGATGCCCATGACCCAAGGGCGGTGGTGAGCCCCGGCGAGGAGGAACAGGAGGGGCAGGCATGAACTTCGGACAGTCCTTCCGTCTGGCGCTGAAATCCCTCACCGCCAGCAAAATGCGCTCCCTGCTGACCATGTTGGGCATTATCATCGGCGTGGCTGCGGTCATTCTTATCCTAGCTCTGGGCAACGGCGTGCAGGGGATGGTCAATCAGCAGGTGGATAAGTTGGGGATCAACCTGGTGCAGACGTATGTGTGGGGCCGGGGGGACGGCACTACCATGAACCTGGAGCCCCAGGCCATGTACGACCTGGTGGAGGAGCACCCTGACGTACTCTCCGGCGTATCCCCCTACGTCTCCCTCACCGCTACGTTGCGCCACGGAGACGACAAGTACGACAAGACCAAGCTCTACGGGGTCAGCCAGGTATTCTACAACGCCGCCCGGGGCACCACCCTGAATATGGACACCCTGGCTCAGGGCCGCTTCCTCTCCTACCTGGATGTGGCCCGGCGGCAGAATGTGTGCGTCATCGGGGCCTATCTGGCCCAGGACGCCTTTGGAGGCGATGCACTGGGCAGGCAGCTGTCCATCAACGGCTCCTCCTACACTGTGATTGGTGTGCTGGCCCAAAACGGGGAGAACATGGAGAAAGGCGGAGCAAACGACCAAATTTACCTGCCCTATGAAAACGCCCTGGAGCTGGCCGGCTCCCGCTTTGTGGGCGTATACCTGTTCACCAGCACCTCCGGGGACACCGCCGCACCAGCCAAGGAGATTATCGACGGGATGCTCCTGGACTTTTACCAGGACCCAGACGCCTTTTACACCCAGACCATGGCGGAACAGGCCAACCTCATCAACGCCATGATGGGGGCCGCTATGGCTGTACTGGTGGCCATTGCCGCCATTTCCCTGCTGGTGGGAGGTATCGGCATTATGAACATTATGCTGGTCTCTGTCACAGAGCGAACCCGGGAAATCGGTATCCGTAAATCCCTGGGGGCTAAACGCCGGGACATCCGAAGGCAATTTGTCATCGAGGCGGGCACCACCTCCGCCATCGGCGGTCTGCTGGGCATTGGCCTTGGCTGCCTGCTGGCCAGCGCAGTGGGCTCCCTCATCGGCGCCTCCCTGTCTGCCCAAATGGGCGGGGCCTCCTTTTCCGCCACCCCCACCCTGATATCCGTGGCCATCAGTTTTGGGGTATCGGTGGGCATCGGTGTGCTTTTCGGTTACCTGCCCGCCAACAAGGCGGCCAAGCTCAATCCCATTGACGCGCTGCGTTACGACTGATTGCCCGGCGGGGCGCCTGGCGCCTCTCCCATGAAAGGAGTGTTTTTCATGAAAAACCGTATTCAGGCTGCCCTGCTGGCGGTCTGTCTTGTCCTCCTGTCCGTTCTGCCCGCACAAGCCGTCTCCCAGGATCAGGCTGTCCAGGTGGTGCAGGCCCTGGGTATTCTGTCCGGAGACGAGAGGGGGAATTTAAACCTGTCCAGTCCGGTGACCCGGGCGGAATTTGTCACCATGGCGGTCAAGGCTCTGCCCGGCGGCGGGAACATTGTCCAGGCTGCCACCTCCCCCTATCCCGACGTCCCCCGGAGTCACTGGGCCTCCGGTTATGTGGAGGCAGGGGTGCGGGCCGGCCTGGTGTCCGGCTTCAGCGACGGCACTTTCCGTCCCAATCGTCGCATTACCCTGGCAGAGGGGGCCACCGTTGCCCTGCAGCTGCTGGGCTACGGTCCCGGCGATGTGGCCGGGGCCTACCCCGCCGGACAGCTGGTCCTGTACCGCCGTCTGGGCCTGGACGAGGGGGTATCCGCTGCCGATCCGGGGACTGAACTGACCCGCCGGGACGCCGCGTTTCTCTTTTATAACCTGCTGTCCGCCAAGACCAAGGATGGGCAAGTATACCTGACCACCCTGGGCTACTCCCTCAATCAGGCGGGAGAGCCGGATTTAGTCGCCCTGCTCAGCGCCCGGCTGGAAGGGCCCGTGGTGGTTGGGGAGGGCTGGGCCCAGTCCCTCCCCTTCCCCCTGTCCTCGGCCACAGTTTACCGGGACGGTACTCCCGCCTCCTCCGGCGCCCTGCAGCCCTGGGACGTGGTCTACTACAACTCCTCAGCCCTGTGGGTGTGGGCCTACTCAAACAAAGTAACCGGCACCATTCAGGCCCTGGAGCCCTCCGCCGCCAACCCCGCCTCTGTGACGGTGGCCGGGCGTACCTTTGCCCTGGAGACCGCCTCTGCCGCCTATGACCTGTCTTCCCTGGGCAGCTTTGGTCTTGGAGACTCCGTTACCCTGCTGCTGGGCCGGACAGGGGGAGTGGCAGCCGTAGCTGACACCTCCGCCTCTGGGGACAGCCCGCGGGTGGGGGTGGTGACCGCAGTGGAAACCGCCTCCTACCCCGACGGCCACGGAGGTACCTATACCGCCCCCACCGCCACCCTGCTGGCCACCGACGGCCAGAGCTATCGCTACCCCTGCTCCGGGCTGAAGGAGGGGGACCTGGCCCGGGTACTGGTATCGGGGACAGGGGAGGTATCCCTGGCCCGGCTGTCCTCCGCCTCCCTCAGCGGCCAGGTGGACGGCCAGGGTACCAGGGTGGGGGACATTCCCCTGTCCCCCCAGGCGGAGATTCTGGACGTAAGCGGGGAATACGGTCTGCGCGTGTACCCCGGGCGGCTGGCAGGGGTGTCCCTCACCTCCTCCATGGTGTCCTACTACTCCCGAAACAGCGCCGGGGAGATTGACCGACTCATCCTGAAGGACGTCACCGGGGACATGCACCACTAC
The DNA here is from genome assembly GCA_944385675.1 of uncultured Oscillospiraceae bacterium. Lineage (GTDB taxonomy): Bacteria > Bacillota > Clostridia > Oscillospirales > Oscillospiraceae > Lawsonibacter. The sequence goes on along the minus strand of CALWYD010000046.1, from coordinate 23,679 downwards.
GGCATCCTCACCCAGATTCAGGAGGCGGTGACAGGGGGCATGTCCGACTATTACGCCTACCAGCTGGACATGGAAGGCACTTTGGTGGCCCTGCCCCAGAGCACCACCCGCTACCCGGTGCAGGTAGGGCCGGTGTGCCTGAAGGGGAGCCTGGAACAGCCAGATCGCCTCATCTCCCTCACCAGCGCCGGGACAGGCAAAGTAGTCAACGGCCACTTTGAAGCGGGCTCCCGACGCTATTCCTTAGCTGAACAGACAGCTATCTATCTTTACAAAAATGGCAGCTATCAGCACACCACCCTGGCCAAGGTTCTGGAGGAGGGGCTTACCCTTACAGGCTGGTACGACAAAGCGGAGAACGCCGGCGGCCGGCTGCGGGTAATTCTGGCCCAGTAAGAGGAATAAACCAAACAATTCAGGAGGGGAGTCCAAATGGACTCCCCTCCCGGATTGTTATACGGTATTAAATGGGGGCTATGTTTCCTCTCCGGGGGAGGCAAGGTTCCCGGTGAAAAAATTCCCCTCCTCTGTCTCCTCCAGATCCGCCCCCAGGATGGCGCAAAGCTGAGAGGCAGGCAGATAGAGCCGGCCGCCCAGGGACAGGGCCGGGGCGGTAAAGCGCAGCGTCACCCCGTCCGCCTGGCTGCGCCGGCCGGGGAAAAATTCCACCTGCCGCCCTCCACAGGCGAAGCGGGCGGTGCCCTCCTCCACCCGTTCCCAGCCCAGAGCCAGGGCTAGTTCCTCCGCCGGCAGGTACCACGTCTCATCCAAACGCACAGGGGGGGCACCCAGTTCCAGCACCTGTCCCTCCAGCAGCACCCGGGTGCCGTCCCCCCAGCCGGAGGGCTGGCCCGCCCAGTACTCCTCCAGGGTAAGGCCCTGCTCCATACACACAGCAGCAATTTCCTTCCCCACATAGCGGTAGTGCCAGGGTTCAAAGCGGTAGCCGGTTATCTCGTCCTTCCCCTGGGGATAGCGGAGAATAAAACCATACTGGGCACAGTTCTCCTGCAGCCAGGCGTAGGCGGCCGTGTTCTCAAAGTGATCCAGCATACTGGCGCTGTTGATGTCCACCGCCAGGCCCGTCTGGTGTTCAGAGTGGCCGGGTCGGGCAGAGAAGGTGTCGGTGAATCGTTGACTGTACTGGCTGAGGTTGCGGTTGTAGGTGGTTTTCTGGGTGGCATAGGAGCGGTAGGCAGACACACTGCGCAGGGAGACCCCATCCTCTTTGGCCGCCTGCACCATATGGGCAAAGGCGTCCGCAGCTTCCGGAGCCAGGGAACCGGAGCCCAGGCCGCTCAAGGGCACCAGCTGCGGCACATAGTCCCGGGCCAAGGCATGGTATTTGTTTACCAGTACCAGGGGATCCACCTCCCCCGGGGACAGGGAGATCTCCTGTGTCTCCTGGTAAAAGGGCCGGTCCAGCCCCATATTGACCTCCAGAACCACCTGCTCGGGCTCCAGCTCCGGGTGGGACTGGGTATAGGCGGCGTAGCGGGAGAGCAGCCCCTCCCGGCAGTTGGGCAGGGCCAGCAGCTCCAGCCAGGAGGCAGAGAGCTCTCCCTCCTCCAGCATGCAGGTGAGCTGAGGGCCCAAGCGGTTCCAGAGAAGGGCACTCAGGGCCTCGTCCAGGGCCAACTGGGCCAGACAGCCCGCCTGGTCCTCATAGGACAAGGCCAGCTCCTGGACAGTTTGCCAAGGGAGCGGGGTGGAGACGGCGGAAACCGCCTGGGAAGGCCAGGGCTGAGAGGTGGCCTTGACGGGCGAGGGAAGAATCACCAGGAAACCTGCGGTCAACACGGCGGCCAGACCGCGTGGGGGACGTGGAACTATCATGTAGGGAAACCTCCTGTAGGGACACTATCCTATGGTACAAAAATTTTTCTCTCAGCACCCGGGCAGCAGGGAGAGAAATCGGGCCAGCACAGGGGCCCCGTCCACCCGGTCCGGCTTTGGGTTCAGCGCCATCCGCTCCGGGTGGAACTGCACCCCCAAAACAGGTAGATGGGTATGCTCCAGCGCCTCGGCAAAGCCCCCCTCCGCCCAGGCGGAGGCCCGCAGGCCCTCTCCCAGACGGCCCACCGCCTGGTGGTGCCAGCTGTTTACCGGGAACACCGGGCCGTAAAGGGGGTACAAAAACCCCTCCTCCGCCGCCCGGATAGGATGAACCAGGTCCTCCTCCCCCGAGGGGGCATGGAAGGGGCGCAGGGTTGAGGGAAGATCTTGGATCAGGTCGCCCCCCAGGGCCACATTGATCACCTGCATCCCCCTGCAGATCCCCAAAATGGGCTTACCCGCCTGAAAGAATGCCCGGAACAGGGCCAGCTCAGCCCTGTCCCGCACGGGATCCGGGGGGTTGCTCCCCTGCCGCGCCTGGCCGAACAGGGCGCTGTCCAAATCTCCCCCGCCTGCCAACAGCAGGCCATCACAACTCAGGTCGGGCTCGGGGGCGTAACCGGCGGAAGAACAGGCCCCCAGTTGCCTGAGGGCCTGGATGTATGGAGAAAGATGCTGGGCAGAACCGGAAATCTGAATCCGCGGGGCCTGATACATAGGCAAGGGGGCTCCTTTCTCCCCCGGAGGCTTTACACCTCCTGTATGGCGTCCTGGGCCGTACGGGCGTGGACCAGGGCAATGATGAGATCCACCGCTCCCTCAATGCCGGTGGTGCTGGAATTGAGGGTCAGGTCATACCGGCGCATATCGCCCCAGCTGTGGCCTGTGTAGTAGTTATAGTAATTGCTGCGCCCCCGGTCCATCTGGATGACCCGGCGCTCCATATCGTCAGCAGGAATGTGGTACTCCTCCACACACCGCTCCACCCGGGAGGGCAGATCGGCGTATATAAAGACCTTCAGACACTCGGGCCGGTTGCCCAGTACATAGTCGCTGCACCGGCCCACAATGACGCAAGGCCCCTCATCCGCCAGTTCACGAATAACCTCCGCCTGGGCAAAAAATGCCTGGTGGCTGACGGGTACCCCATGGTGGGCAAAGGCGGGACTGCCAATGCCGATAGGGGCAATGGACAGATGGAACCGGCTGCGGGCCCGCTCCTCCGCCCGGGCAATAAAGTCCGGGGACAGTCCGCTTTTCTCCGAGGTCTTTTGAATAATGGTGCGGTCGTAGCAGGGGATCCCCAGACGGGCCGCCAGCCGTTTGCCGATTAGTCTGCCTCCGCTGCCAAACTCACGGCTGATAGAAATCACATAGTTGCTCATGGTATCCCTCCCGCTCATTGCTGTTATCCGCCCCACACCGGGCGGGAAAAGAAGGCGGCTTCTTTTTTATATTATAGCGGAAATGAAACAAAATGACAATGAAAATCTGCGTTCTGCCCCATCAGGTTGAACAAACTTCACATGTTTAAAAAGGCTACAGGTAAAATTGCATAAATTTTTTCTTTCATTTTATTGCTTTTATACAAAGATAAAAAATAGCAAAAAAGCCTCTTGCACTTTTCCCCAAAATCTGTATGATGACACTATCGGTTTGGAAACGTTACCGGAAATTTTACCTTCTCAGAAAGGGGCAGGGAACTGCCATGACCATTAAAGATATTGCCCGACTGGCCGGGTGCGGGGTGGCTACCGTTTCCCGGGTGCTCAACTACCACCCGGATGTCAGTGAGGAGACCCGCCAGCGGGTATTGGCTGTGGTGGAGGAGCAGGGCTTCCAGCCCAATACCAATGCCAAGCATCTCAAACAGCAAGCGGGGACCGGGGTGTCGGTGCTGGTAAAGGGAAATCAAAATATGCTCTTCGCCGACCTGGTGGAGCGGGCCCAGGCCCTGCTCCGGGACCGGGGCTGGGATGCCGCGGTGTACTATCTGGATGAGGAGGACAACGAAGTGTCCTTTGCCCGGCGTCTATGCCTGGAGCGCAAACCCTTGGGGCTGTTGTTCCTTGGGGGAAACCTGGAGTTTTTTCAGGCGGGGTTTGGCTCCATCCCCATTCCCGCCGTACTTCTGACCAGCAGTGCCCAAGGCCTGGACTTTCCCAATCTCTCCTCCCTCACCACTGATGATGAGCAGGCAGCAGCCCGGATCATAGACTATCTGGTAAGCCGGGGCCACCGCCGGGTGGGGGTAGTGGGGGGCAGCCCCTCCGGAAGCCAGGTCAGCCGCCTGCGGCTCCAGGGCTGCCAGGCAGGCCTGGCCCGGCACGGTCTGCCCTTCGACTTGCACAGGCAGTATGAACCCTGCCGCTACTCCATGACCGATGCCTATACCGCAGCAGGCCGCCTGCTGGATCGGGAACCTGATCTGACCGCCATCTTCGCCTTGAGCGACTTGATCGCCCTGGGGGTCATCCGCGCCCTGGCCGACCGTGGGAAATCGGTTCCCGGGGATGTTTCGGTGGCAGGGTGCGACGGCATTGCCCTGTCCCGCTACTGTGTGCCCCGGCTGACTACTATCCAGCAGGACACCGCCCGCCTGGCCCGCCAGGGTGTGGATCTGCTGTTGGCCAGCCTGCCGGAGAAGGCCCCGGCCGTCCACCAGTTGGTTCCCTTCCGCCTGGTGGAGGGGGAGAGCGTGGCCGATCTAAAGAGATAATTATGAACTGTGCTTCAACTAAGAGGTGAACAAATCATGCGCAAGGCGGGAATTCTCATGCCCATTTCCTCCCTGTCCTCCCCCTGGGGCATTGGCACCCTAGGGCAGGCGGCCCGGGACTTTGCCGACTTTCTCCAGGCCGCGGGCCAGAGCTGCTGGCAGATCCTGCCCGTGGGCCCCACCAGCTACGGCGACTCCCCCTATCAGTCTTTCTCCTCCTTCGCCGGCAACCCCTACTTCATCGACCTGGATGACTTGGCGGCAGAGGGGCTGCTGAAGGCAGAGGAGTATCAAAACCTCCCCTGGGGAAATGACCCCGAGCAGGTGGACTATTCTGCCCTATATGCCTTCCGGTTTTCCGTACTGCGCCTGGCCTGTGCCCGGCTGTGGGCCCGGGACGGGGAGGATGCTGCTGCGTTTTGCAGGGAGAACGGGGACTGGCTGGAGGACTATGCTCTGTTTATGGCTCTGAAGGGCCGGTACGGAGGCCGAGCCTGGCAGGAGTGGCCCCGGGACCTGCGCCTGCGCGACCCCGCCGCCCTGGAACAGGCCCGGACAGCGCTGTCCCGTGAGATCTCCTTTTGGAAGGGGGTTCAGGTTCTCTTCTTCCGCCAGTGGCGTGCCCTGAAGGAGTACGCCAACTGCCGTGGGATATCCATCATAGGGGATCTGCCCATCTATGTGGCCGGGGACAGCACCGATGTGTGGGCTAACCCGGAGCAATTCCAGCTGGATAAGGAGGGCCGGCCTACCCAGGTTGCCGGCTGCCCCCCTGACGGCTTCTCAGAGGACGGCCAGCTGTGGGGCAACCCCCTGTTTGACTGGGGGCGGATGGAAAAAGAGGGCTTCCGCTGGTGGCTCAGGCGGGCCTCTTTCCAGTTCCAGCTGTTTGACGCCCTGCGCCTGGACCACTTTCGGGGCTTCGACTCCTACTACGCTATCCCCTACGCAGACAAGACCGCCCGCAACGGCGTGTGGCGGCCTGGGCCGGGTATTGCTTTTTTTCAGGCACTAAAAAAGACTCTGGGAAAGCGGGAAATCATTGCCGAGGATCTGGGCTTCCTCACCCCCTCGGTGCGTCGGCTGCTGCGGCAGACGGGCTACCCGGGAATGAAGGTACTTCAGTTCGCCTTTGACAGCCGGGACACGGGCAGCGACTACCTGCCCCACTGCTACACCCCCAACTGCGTGGTATACACAGGTACCCACGACAACGACACCATCCAGGGCTGGATGGCCTCCGCCCCCAGGAAGGACGTGTCCTTTGCCCGGGAGTACCTGCGCCTGAACTGCCGGGAGGGCTACCACTGGGGAATGATGCGCTCCGCCTGGGCCAGCCCTGCCGATTTGGCCATTATGCAGGCTCAGGACCTACTGGGCCTGGGCAGCCGGGCCCGCATGAATACTCCTTCCACCCTGGGGGGCAACTGGGTGTGGCGGGCCCGGCCCGAAAGCTTTACCCCCGCCCTGGCCCGGCGGCTGCGGCGGGAGATGAAAGTCTATCAGCGCCTGCCCCGGACATCCGACACATCAAAAAGGTCATAAACCCCAATTTTTTAAAAAGAGTTTTTGCGGGGAAATTTTGGGTTAAACCCTAGTAAAATTGTGCAGAATTTCACCAAAAAAGGTTTGACGCTGCAGGTTTAACCTGATATACTGGCGCCAGATTCCAATCTTGGAAACGTTTCCAAGCCCCTTTGGGAAAGGAGTTTTGACCATGCAACTAAAGGAACGACTGTTTCAGCTGACCCAGGCGCACTTTGGACGGTCCCCGGATCAGTGTGATGACGGGCAGCTGTATGAGGCTTTACTGCTGTTAGCCCGGGACATAGCCGTCCGGCGTTCGGCGCCGGAGGGGGAGCGAAAGCTCTACTACTTTTCGGCAGAATTCCTGACAGGCAAGCTGCTGTCCAACAACCTGCTGGCTCTGGGACTCTACGACCAGGTAAAGCAGCTGCTGGCCGACCTGGGCCGGGAGCTGGAGGCTATCGAGTCCTTGGAACCCGAACCCTCTCTGGGCAACGGAGGGCTGGGCCGGCTGGCTGCCTGTTTTCTGGACTCCATCTCTGCCCTGGGCCTGCCTGGGGACGGAGTGGGCCTCAACTACCACTATGGCCTGTTCCGCCAGGTTTTCAAGAACCACAAGCAGGTTGAGCTGCCTGACCCGTGGCTGGAGAAGGACAGCTGGCTCATTCCCACGGGCCGGGAGTTTACTGTTCCCTTCGGCACCGGGGCAGTGAAGGCGGTGTGCTGGGACATGGCGGTACCCGGGGCGGGCAACGGCCTTTCCAACCGGCTGCACCTGTTCGACGTGGAAGAGCCCGCTCCCCAGCCCTGGGTGGGCATCGACTTTGACAAGGGGGATGTGGCCCACTGCCTGACCTCCTTCCTCTACCCTGATGACAGCGATGAGAAGGGCCGTCTGCTGCGGGTTTACCAGCAGTACTTCCTGGTCTCCGCCGGTGCCCAGCTCATCTTGCAGGAGCTGGAGGAGCGGGGCTATCCCCTGGATAGCCTGGCCGACCACGTGGTTGTCCAGATCAACGACACCCACCCCTCTATGGTCATCCCAGAGCTCATTCGCCTGCTCACCGGCCGGGGCATGTCCCTCAACCAGTCCATCAGCCAGGTCAGCCGCACCTGTGCCTACACCAACCATACCATCCTGGCCGAGGCCCTGGAGAAGTGGCCCATGTCCTACCTGGAAAAGGTGGCTCCTCAGCTGGTGCCCATTATCCGGGAGCTGGACCGGCGGGTAAAGGAGGCCCACCCCGACCCCAGAGTGGCTATTGTGGACGAGAGCGACCGGGTTCACATGGCCCATATGGATATCCACTATGGCTTCTCTGTCAATGGGGTGGCCACCCTCCATACTGAAATTTTAAAGACTTCGGAACTTAAGCCCTTCTATGACATCTACCCCGGCAAATTTCACAACAAAACCAACGGAGTCACTTTCCGCCGCTGGTTGGAGGGCTGCAATCCGGCCCTGGCCACCCTCATTGACGGGTGCATCGGTCCGGACTGGCGCAGGGACACAGCAAAGCTGGAGGGACTGACTGCCTTCACAGAGGACAGTTCGGTGCTGGAGCAGCTGCTGGCGGTAAAACAGGCGGGCAAGGACGCTTTGTGCCGCACCCTTTGGCGGCGGCAGGGAATTGAGCTGGATCCCCAGTCTGTTTTTGATATTCAAATCAAGCGCCTGCACGAGTACAAGCGCCAGCAGATGAACGCCCTGTATATTATCCGCAAGTACCTGGAAATTAAGGCCGGGCGGCTGCCGGAGCGGCCGGTAACAGTCATCTTCGGGGCCAAGGCGGCCCCTGCCTACATCATGGCCAAGCACATCATCCACCTTATTTTATGCCTGCAGCAGCTTATCGAGTCTGACCCCCAGGTGCGGCCCTGGCTGCGGGTGGCCATGGTAGAGAACTACAACGTCACCTGGGCCCAGGCACTCATCCCCGCCTGTGACATCTCCGAGCAAATTTCCCTGGCCTCCAAGGAGGCCAGCGGCACGGGCAACATGAAGCTCATGGCCAACGGCGCAATTACTCTGGGCACTCTGGACGGGGCCAACGTGGAGATCGCTCAGCTGGTGGGCCCGGAGAACATCTACACCTTTGGCGCTTCCAGTGACCAGGTGATGGAGCTTTACGCCCAGGACAGCTACCGGGCTCTGGATCTCTATCACCGGCCTGAGGTAGAGCCCCTGGTGGACTTTTTGGTCTCTCCGGAACTGCTGAAGGTAGGGGATCCGGCCTGCCTGTCCGCGCTGTGGCGGGACATGAAGACCAAGGACTGGTTCATGGCTCTGCTGGACGTGGAGGACTACATTGCCGCCAAGGAGCGCTGCATCCGCGATTACGGCGACCGCACCGCCTGGGCCAAAAAGATGCTGGTGAACATTGCCAAGTCGGGATATTTCTCCTCCGACCGCACCATTGCCCAATACAATGAGGACATCTGGCACCTGAAGTGAGACGCAACGGGTGGGAACCTCCAGAGGGGTTCCCACCCGTTTTCCCTGCGATGGGGGCATAAAAAGGCCGGGACGCTGGGGGGCGTCCCGGCCCTACTTTTTGATATCCTTTTCCCAAGGTCACTTGGCGTACTCGATGGCCTTGGTCTCCCGCAGCAGATGCACCTTGATCTGGCCGGGGTACTCCAGCTCGTCCTCGATTTTCTTGGCAATATCCCGGGCCAGAAGTACCATCTGATCCTCGCTGATGACCTCGGGCTTGACCATAATCCGCACCTCGCGGCCGGCCTGGATGGCGAAGGACTTCTCCACACCCTCGAAGGAGGAGGTGATCTCCTCCAGCATTTCCAGCCGCTTGATGTAGTTTTCCAGATTTTCCCGCCGGGCCCCGGGGCGGGCGGCGGAGATAGCGTCGGCCGCCTGAACCAAGCAGGCCACAATGGTTCTTGGCTCCACGTCGTTGTGGTGGGCCTGAATGGCGTGGATAACCCCCTCGCTCTCCCGATACTTCCGGGCCAGCTCCACACCGATCTGCACGTGGGAACCCTCCACTTCGTGGTCGATGGCCTTGCCCAAATCGTGCAGCAGGCCCGCCCGCTTGGCTTCAGCCACATTGGCCCCTATCTCGGCGGCCAGCAGGCCGGCCACGTGGGAAACCTCAATGGAGTGGTTAAGCACATTCTGCCCGTAGCTGGTACGGTAGTGCATTCGGCCCAGCAGCTTGACCAGTTCGGGGTGCAAGCCGTGGACATTAGTCTCGAAGATGGCACGCTCGCCTTCGGCTTTGATGACGGAATCCACTTCCCGCTTGGCCTTCTCCACCATCTCCTCAATGCGGGCGGGGTGAATGCGGCCGTCTAGAATGAGCTTCTCCAGGGCCAGCCTGGCGATCTCCCTGCGCACCGGGTCAAAGCAGGAGACGGTAATCGCTTCAGGGGTATCATCAATAATAAGATCCACCCCAGTCATAGTCTCCAGGGTACGGATGTTCCGGCCCTCCCGGCCGATAATCCGACCCTTCATCTCGTCGTTGGGCAGGGGCACCACGGACACGGTGGCCTCTGCCACGTGGTCAGCGGCACAGCGCTGGATTGCAAGGGAGATAATCTCCCGGGCCTTGGTGTCTGCCTCGTCCTTGAACCGGGCTTCAATCTCCTTGATCTTCATGGCCGACTCGTGGGTGACATCTTCTTCCAACTGCTTTAAGAGATAATTCTTGGCCTCCTCTGCGGTAAAACCAGAGATACGCTCCAGCATTTCCAGCTGGCTGCGCTTGACCTGTTCGGCCTCGGCCTGGGTGGCCTCCAGCTTGGCCAGGCGGTTGGCAAGCTGTTCTTCCTTCTTTTCAATGTTCTCGGTCTTGCGGTCCAGATTCTCTTCCTTCTGCTGCAGGCGGTGCTCCTGTCGCTGAAGGTCAGCCCGGCGGTCCTTGACCTCTTTCTCATGCTCGTTGCGGGCCTTAAGAATCTCCTCCTTGGCCTCCACCAGTGCTTCGCGCTTTTTGCTCTCAGCGCTCTTGTAGGCCTCATTGACGATGCGCTTGGCCTCCTCCTCGGCAGATCCAATCTGCTGCTCGGCAGACTTCTTCCGCCGCTGGACGCCCAGCGGGATCCCCACCGCCACACCGATCACAATGCCAATGATCGCTGCGATGATACAGGGTAGCATTTGGTCTTTTCCACCTCCAAAATTCCTTTCACAGCTGGAGCGGACCGCCCCAGCGCCCGCGTACGGCTTACCCGCCGCGGGTCTTGCACATAAAATGAGCCGCAAGGCACGTCACGCCCCTGGCGCTCGACCTCCTTGCGACAACTGAAAAACATCCCCCAGGTTTTTCACATTTGTCCTATGCATTATTGTAAAGGTCTGGCGCTTCTCTGTCAAGATTTATTCCCGTCTTACAGGGCTGCTTTTCCAGCTTTTCCCTCTGTTTTTTTAAAAAATTGGCCGGGGCGGTCTTCGCCCCGGCGCTATCCGGCCTTATTCAATTGTGGGCAGGGAGTCGTCCTCCCGAATCCAGTCCTCCACATGGACCACCGAGTACTCCGTCTGGGTATTGCGGATGACCACCCGGTCGATCCCTGCATTGATGATAAGACGCCGGCACATGGAACAGGAGGTGGCATCGTGGAGCAGTTCCCCGCTGGCCGCCTCCCGACCCGCCAGATACAATGTGGCGCCCAGGGTGTCCCGCCGGGCAGCGGAGATAATGGCGTTCATCTCCGCGTGAACAGATCGACATAGCTCATAGCGCTGCCCGGAGGGGATGTTCATGGCCTCTCGGGTACAGTAGCCCAAATCAATGCAGTTTTTCCTCCCACGGGGAGCGCCGTTATACCCAGTGGAAACAATTTCATCGTTCTTCACAATAATGGCACCGTAGCAGCGGCGCAGACAGGTGGACCGCTCCAGCACGGTCTCGGCAATATCAAGGTAATAGTTCTCTTTGTCAATGCGCTTCATGGCGCGCTCCTCCCCCTTGTGTAGGAATCTGCAGCCAGTATAGCCTATTTTGCCTCAGGGGGCAAGAGCAGGTCAGTACTTTCCCTAAAAAACTGCAGATTTCTCCTGGCTTACCCAAAAAATCCCCGGATAACCGCTGTCGAATTTACACTTTGTTTACGAATGGCTTCTTGACGATTGCCTGAGGACGCGCTATCATTATGCTATCGGTATCGGCAGGCATAAGTGCCTGCCGTCCTTCTTCAAGGAGGCCCCCTATGATCCGCAATGCTATTCAGCGGCTGATGTACGGCCGCTACGGAAGCGACCCCTTCAACCTTTTTCTGGTGGGGCTCTACCTCACCGTGTATTTTGTCTTCGCCCTGACTCACTTCTCTCCTTTGTACTGGGTGAGCCTTGCCCTGGTGGCCTACTCTCTGTTTCGCATGCTCTCCCACAACTTTTCCCGGCGGCGGGCGGAAAACGCCAAGTTTATGAAAGTGGCCGGTCCTGTTATCCAGTGGTTTCGCTTTCGCCGCACCATTCACCGGGATAAGGAGCACCGTTACTTTAAATGCCCCAACTGCGGCCAGTGTCTGCGGGTACCCCGGGGCAAGGGCCGCATCACCGTTACCTGTCGAGGTTGCGGCGCCACCTTTCAGGAAAAGAGTTGACTATAAGCTCCTCCCCCTCTTCAAAGAGCGGGAGGAGCTTTTCCGCGCCCTGGCACCCTTTCTTTTTTTTTAAAACATGATATACTATGTATTATACGGGCATGCTTTGCCCTGCTGAACTATTACACACGAGAGGAGCTCCCCCATGAACCCCATCTATGACGTCGCCATCCTGGGCTGTGGCGAGGCGGGCATCTTTGCCGCATACGAACTGACCCATCTGCGCCCCGACCTGAAGGTGTTGGCCCTGGATCAGGGCCAGGATATCTATCACCGCAGCTGTCCCATTGTGGCCGGCAAGGTGCGCACCTGCATTCACTGCCCCGTATGCCACACCATGTGCGGCTTCGGCGGGGCGGGCGCCTTTTCCGACGGTAAGTTTAATTTCACCACCCAGTTCGGCGGCTGGCTCACCGACTTTATGGAGCCGGGGGAGGTGATGGAGCTTATCGATTACGTGGACTCCATCAACGTGCAGCACGGGGCCACTACCCAGTGCTTCTCCACCGCCACCCCAGAGGCCCGGGCCCTGGAGCGCCGGGCCCTGGCCTATGACCTGCATCTGCTCCAAGCCCGGTGTAAACACTTAGGCACAGAGAATAACCTGCGCATTCTCACCAACATCTATGAGGGGCTGCAAAACAAGCTGGAGTTTCGGTTCAACACCCAGGTTACCCATATTTCTCAGGCCGACGGGAACTATCGCCTGACTCTGGCTGACGGCAGCGAGGTGGCCTGCCGGCGGCTCATTGCCGCGCCGGGTCGGTCGGGGGCCGAGGGGTTCTCGGGACAGTGCATGCAGTTGGGACTGGAGCTTTTAAACAACCAGGTGGACATCGGTGTGCGAGTGGAGCTGCCCGCCACCGTCTTCGAGCACATCACCGACGTGGTCTATGAGTCCAAGCTGGTTTACCGCACCAAGCAGTACGGCGACCAGGTGCGCACTTTCTGCATGAATCCTTACGGCCATGTGGTGGCTGAGAATGTGGAGGGAATCAACACCGTTAACGGCCACTCCTACGCCGACCCCGCTCTGCGCAGTGAAAACACCAACTTTGCTCTGCTGGTGTCCAACCGCTTCACCAAGCCTTTTAACGAGCCTTACCGCTATGGAAAGCACGTCGCTTCCCTGTCCAATATGCTCTCCGGCGGAGTGCTGGTGCAGCGCTTCGGCGACCTGGTGGACGGCCGGCGCACCAACGAACACCGGATGAGTAAGTCCTTTGTACGGCCTACCCTTACCGCCGCCGTCCCCGGGGATCTCTCCCTGGCCCTGCCCAAGCGGCACCTGGACAACATTATTGAGATGATTTACCAGCTGGACAAGCTGGCTCCCGGCACCGCCAACTATGACACCCTTCTCTACGGGGCGGAAGTGAAGTTCTACTCCGCCCGTCTCCAGCTCTCCTCCCAGCTGGAGACAGCCCTGCCCGGCTTCTTTGCTGCCGGAGACGGGGCGGGGGTCACCCGCGGTCTGGCCCAGGCGGGGGCCTCCGGCATTCGCACGGCCCGGGCTATCTGCCAGCAGCTGGTCTGATCCCCCCGCGCCCCACAGATCAAGGCCACATCCAGCCGCCGCCAACGGCCGCCCCCCCAAGGACGGCCCGTTCCCGTGGTGTCCTTGGGAGAGGAACGGACGATCCCTCGCCTCCAGATGGAGGCGAGGGCTGCACAGCCTTGAGTTTCCCCTCTAGACTGGAGTGCCGGGAATCCGGACGGTCTGAGACAGAGGAGAGTTTCCACTCCAGTTTTGCAGGAAATCCTTCGTTTTTCTCTGGTAGCTCCGCTCTGCCCTCATACATTTTTGACACTCTCCTATACAAGTTAAGGCACAGGGCTCCGTCTATTATGCTCCTCCCCTCCTCTCCCTGTTTTCAAGGGTTATCCACATTTTCCACAGCCTTTTCCACATCATGTTATGTTAACTTGTGTCCATGTATATTTTATCCGTTCAGTTTCCATAACGCCTGTCAAGGTGGAAAGTTCGACAAAATCTTTCCGGGAAAATTTTGCAGGAACGGCTGGCCCGTCCCCCATTTTTCTTTCCGGGCAGGAGGCATCCACCCATGTATTCCGATCAACACACCATTGCAGCCCTGTCTACGCCCCCAGGTCCGGGGGCCATTGGCGTGCTGCGTCTGTCCGGGCCCCGGGCCCTGGAGATTGCCCGGTCCGTATTCCGTCCCCTGGGTTCCAGGCCACTGACTGACTTTGCTCCCCGGACGCTGGTCTATGGGGATCTGTTGGACAGCGGCGGACAGGCCATCGACCGCTGTCTGTGTACCTTCAGCCGAGGTCCAGAGAGCTACACCGGGGAAGATACGGCGGAACTCCAATGCCACGGTTCCCCCATAGTGCTCTCCCTGGGGCTGGAGGCCCTGTTTGCTCTGGGGGCCCGGCAGGCCGGGCCCGGGGAATTTACCCGCAGGGCCTTTTTAAACGGCAAACTGGATCTGGCCCAGGCGGAGGCGGTGGGCGACCTGCTGGAGGCCACCGGCCGGGAGGGAGCCCGCCATGCGGCGGGGCAGCTCTCCGGCGCCCTGTCCCAGAAGATTGGCCGCATCTATTCTGCCCTGGTAGATGTGATGGCCCACTTCCACGCGGTGCTGGACTACCCTGACGAGGACATCGATCCCTTCCGTCTGGAGCAGCTCTCCCGGACCCTGGAGGAGCAGATGGCGGGCCTAGACAGCCTTCTGGCCACCTGCCGCAGGGGGCGGCAGCTCACCCGAGGGGTGAACTGTGTCATTGTGGGGCGGCCTAACGCGGGTAAGTCCTCCCTTTTAAATGCCCTGGCTGGCTATGAACGGGCCATTGTCACCGACATCCCGGGCACCACCCGGGATACGGTGGAGGTACAGGTGGAGCTGGGCGGGGTACCTGTGCGCCTCATCGACACCGCCGGCCTGCGGGAGAGCGACGACCCGGTGGAGCAGCTGGGGGTGGAGCGCAGCCGCCGGGCCATGGAGGAGGCGGAACTCATCCTGGTGCTGTGGGACGGCTCCTCTACGGTCACGGAGGAGGACGGTGCCCTGCTGCAGCAGGCTCTGGGCCTGGCCCCTACTATTCTGGTGAACACCAAGGGGGATCTGCCCTCTGCTCCTATCCCCTTTTTGAATGTGACTCCCATGCCGCCGGTGGTGACCATCAGCGTCAAGACAGGCCAGGGGCTCTCCGAGCTGGAGGAGGCGGTGACCACCCTGTTCCCCAAGCCGGAGGATGTGCCCTACGGTCAGCTGCTTACCAACCAGCGCCAGGAGGAGGCCGCCCGCCGGGCCAGGGAGGCTCTGGGTCGAGCATCTGAGGCTCTGAAGGCTGGCGTCACTCCCGACGCCCTGCTCACCGATGTGGAGGAGGCCATGGCCGCCCTGGGGGAGCTTACCGGGCAGAACATCCGGGAGGACATTGTATCCCGTATTTTCTCCAAATTCTGTGTGGGAAAATAAGTCCAGACACTGTGATGCGCCCAGTCCGTTGGACTGGGCGCATGATTTACCACAGCTCTGCCACCTGTGTACCTGTGTAGTACCAGGTGAGGATCTCCTCAAAGCTCTTGCCCTCCTTAGCCATGGCGTTGGCCCCATATTGGCTCATACCTACCCCATGGCCGTAGCCGGTGACGTCAAAGACAAACTGGCTGCCGTCCCAGCTGACGGTGAAAGAGGCAGAGCGCAGCTCAAACAGGGTGCGCACCTGCCCGCCGGTGAGGGTGATTCCTCCCAAGGTCAGGGAGGACACGGTTTGGCTCTCCCCCCGAACCACATTGGAGAACCATTCTGTGGGGTCGCCTGACAGGTCGGCCCCGGGATAAGAGGCCAGGGTGCGCTCCTTCACCTGGTCGGCGGAAAAGACCGCCTGACTGTGGTAATCGGGTACCTCCTCCCCCTCCGGGCTGTCCACACTTTTTAAGTAGTCCACGCTGTTGCCCCACACCTCCACCGCGTCCACCGTTTTTCCCGGAGCCGAGGAGAAGAACAGGGCTTGGATGGGCTGCCCCTCATAGAGGATACCCAATCCGTCCGTTCCCGTCACAGCCTCTTCTATTTTGTCCCCATAGCTTTGGGCATTCAGACCCCAGCGGGCCTCCGCCTGGCTGCGCTCCACATAGGCCTGACAGCAGGTGCTGTCGGCGCAAACATCTGCATCCGGGTGTTTGCCGCTGTCTTTGCTCTGGAGCAGGACGGTGTAGGTACGGGCAGCACAGGCCTGGGCCTTCAGGGCCTCCTCCTCAAAGGAGGCCGGCATCTCAGCGGCCACCACCCCCCAAAGGTAGTCGGCCATGGTCATCTCCTGCACGCTGCCGTCCTCCATCTGGAGCCGCACCGCCTTTCCCCTGTCCTTGGCCCCGGTGGTCACCGCCAGACGGTCAATTGGCAGGGTGGCCTCCGGCTCCTCCTCCGCCCCCGGGCTTTTGTATATTCCGTTTCCCCCTACCGTCACTGCCGGCAGGAAAAACAGCGCCACGGTCAGCACCAGAGCCCACGCCACTGTTTGCCCCGCCCCTGCAGGCCTGCCGGAGGCACTTCTTGTCCCTCTGTCTGGCATAAAACCGCCCCCCTTCCCTCCATTGTATGGGAGAAGGGGGGCAGCTATTCCCCCTACAGACCTACTGAGGTGATGGCCTGTTTCATCTGCTGGGCTGAGCGCTCCAGCTCCATGCGCTCCTGGGAGGACAGAGGGATTTCCAGTATCTCTTCCACTCCGTCCTTGCCCACAATAGCTGGCACACTCAGGCACAGCCCGGTTTGCCCATACTGGCCTTCCAGCACCACTGATACAGGCAGTACCGACTGCTCATCTCGAAGAATGCACTGGGCGATACGCCCCACTGCCATGGCAATGCCGTAATAGGTGGCTCCCTTTCGGTGGATAATTTCATAAGCGCTGTCCCGTACCCCCAGGTACAGCCGCTCCATCTCCTCCCGGCTGAGAGGGTCCCCCCGCAGGTGGCAGAACTGGTCCAAATCCACGCCGGACACGTTGGCCCCGCTCCACACAGCCAGTTCGCTGTCCCCGTGTTCCCCTACAATAAAGGCGTGGACATTGCGGCTGTCTACCCCCAGTTTCTCCCCAAGAAGTTGCTTGAGGCGGGCGGTATCCAGCACCGTCCCTGACCCCATCACCCGGCTTTTAGGTAAGCCGGAACGCTTCCACGCGGCGTAGGTGAGTACATCCACTGGGTTGGACACGACCAGCAGGATCCCTGCAAAGTTCCGGGCGGCAATCTCCCCCACCACACTATTTAAAATAGACACATTCTTCTCAATGAGATCCAGTCGGGTCTCCCCGGGCTTCTGGTTGGCCCCGGCGGTGATTACCACCAGGGCACAATCGGCAATGTCGTCATAGCCTCCGGCGGTGATGTCCATGGCAGAGGCGTAGGGCAGGCCGTCGCTCAGGTCCATGGCCTCCCCTTCCGCCTTTTCCCGGTTTACATCCACCAGCACCAGCTGAGAAAACAGCCCCTGCTGCACAAAGCGGAAGGCAATGGACGCCCCCACAAAGCCGCAGCCCACAATGGCCGCTTTTCTGGGATTAATTTGCATTGGCTTGACTCCTTTCCCGGCCAGCGGCACCTCAGCCGCCAACCCTGTGCCCATAGCCTTCCCACAAGCCCTCCTTTTATCCAAAACCCCGCCGGCCATTGTCCGGCGGGGTTTTTATATTGAGAATAGGCCTCAGCGATATTTCACCGCAGTGCCATAGGCAATGACTTCGGCCGCCCCTTGCATCACCGAGGCGGAACCGTAGCGAATGTTGATCACCGCATCTGCATTCATCTCCTCCGCCTCGTCCACCATGCGCTTGACAGCAATCTGGCGGGCCTCGTTGAGCATCTCGGTGTAGCTTGTAATCTCCCCACCTACCAGGGTTTTCATCCCAGCCATAAAATCTTTTCCAAAGTTTTTGGACTGAACCACAGTCCCCTTCACAATACCCAGTACTTCAAATTCTTTCCCAGGAATGTAATCAATATTTACTAGCAGCATCCAGCTCTCCTCCTTCAATTTCTTTAAAACGCTTCCTGAGCATAGTCAGCGCCGGCAGTACAAGGGCCAGGCAGCCCACTGCCAAAACCCAGAACAGGATTTTGCACCAGCCGGGTATGCCCGGAATCAATCCCAGTGCCCAGAAACCTACAGCGCTACAAACCTGAAGCAACCCAAAGAAAATAATCCCTTGAACCGCTTCCCGCCTGCGAGCGGCCTTTTTTGCCTCAATATTTTCTAGCTTCGTCTTCTTCCCCTCCCTTCACTTCCCGCCAGCGTTGAATTAGTGCCGCCACCGCTCCCCCGGCCACTGCCAGGCAGAGCAGCGCGCACAGCACCACCACCCCGGCTTCAAATCCGCCGCCGCCATCCCCGAAGTAGTCCCCCAGAATGGCACCGGCAGACAACACCATCAGCAGCACGATTACAGCCACCGCCACAACCGCACCCAACAGCCCGTGGCTCTTAGTAGTTTTTCGCATCCTCCGCTTCTCCTTTCTGAATTTCCTTGACTCGTTGGATTAGAGCCAGCAGTACGCCCACAATTACCACCGCAGGCAGCATCACCAGTACCACAATGAGCAGCAGGGGCGGAGCATCCGCCGCATCAATGGAAAAGCCCCACAGCATCAGCCCAATCAGGCCTGCCATAAGCAGCACCGTAAGAACCGTCACCACTGCGGGAGCCACATACCGTATGTGCCGGGTGTCTCCCACTTGCCTGTTGAGGAAGGTGGTTCCCTCCCGCTCCATGTGTTCCATCTCCTCCAGCAGCTCCCGGGCATCCAGGGTCTCCAGAGTGCCCTTCCGGTCCTTCAACTGACGGCACAGCTCCATGGACTGCTCCAGGCTGCGCTGCTCCCGCTCCAGAGTAACCAGATGGCGGCGCATCCCGTCCCCCAGGGTGATCCCGCCGGACTGCATTTTCCGTATCTCCTCCAGGGGCACCCCCAGCTTACGCAGCAGCTTAATCTGCCGCAGAACGACCAGCTCCGCCTCCCCATAGTCCCGATAGCCGTTTTCACTGTTGCGCCGGGGAGAGAGCAGCCCTCTCTCCTCATAAAAACGGATATTCTTTTTGGTGATACCCACCAAGGCCTCCACCTCATTGATTTTCATAGGGCTCCACGTTCCCTCCCCTGGCCACGGCAAACCTTCGCCCTGCCCTCTGTCTGGCTCTCATGATATACCTTCCACCAAGGGGAAAGTCAAGCCTCTGCACACTTTTTTACTCCCTTGGTAAAGGGAAAATTTTTCCTGCCTCATAAAATTGTCCCGGCGCTCTGTGAAACCAGGGCGCCGGGACGGCTCTTACAACTTTTGGAAGTCAGCCACATCCAACACGAAGACAGTGGCTCCACCCACTTCCACCTTAATGGGCGTACAGCTAAAGCTCCACACCGGAACACCGCCAGTCATATAGGGAGGCGGAGCTACCAGCTCTACTTGGGTGCGCTTGGCACAGTTGTCCCGGAGAATGTCCATGACCGCCCCCACCTGCTCATCCTGCACGCCGATCATCAGGGTGGTGTTGCCATCCCGAAGAAAGCCGCCGGTGCTGGACAGTTTGGTTACGCCGATATGTTCCCTGTTAAGCGCATTCACTGCTTCATTGGTGTCCTTGTCCCGAATAATTGCAAAAATCAGCTTCATGGTACCTCTCCTCCTTGTATTATAGAGTAGTAGTTTTAGTGCCCCTTTTCAGGAGCGTGTGCTACACTGTAAGGGATGCTGTGGATTGGTTTTTTCCTCCTACCGCAAGACGGTTCACGATACACCAGCGCCGCATAATCCCTTTTTCTCATAAGCTTGGGTAGGCATCCAACCGGACGTCAACTTTGCTATGCCCTTTTGGAGACCGTCTGTGATTCGGTGACAATCCACACTTTTCAGACTTGACATTTAATAGTTAGTCTGTCTTTATAGTGTAAGTGTTATTATACCACATCTGTTTGGACGGAATGTTAAATTTTTATAAAATGGGCTCCACCTCCACCACATGCAGCAACGCCCCATCTACCCGAAAACGCACCTGCAGCCCCGCAAAGGCCATCCCATATACCCGCACCGGATCCTGCTGATAGGCTGGGCGGGGATCCTGGGCCAACACCCCCACCAGGGCCGCCCGCTTTTGGGCGGGTATCTGCTCCAACAGGCCGGGCGGAATCTCCACCTGGAGGGTGGCCCGCTTGGGGGCGCTGGCAAATCCACCCACCGCTTCCGGCCGGCAGTCGGCATAAGGCAGGTAAGGCTTAATGTCAAAAATAGGGGTTCCGTCCATGAGATCCGCTCCGCGCACGCGCAGTACAGGGCCCAGTTCCCGGTGGTGCTCCACCCCTGCCAGCGCCACACAGCTCAGACCAATGGGGTTGGGACGAAAGGGAGAGCGGGTGGCAAACACCCCCATACGGGCGTTGCCTCCCAACCTAGGCGGCCGCACCGTAGGGGACCAGCCTGCCCCCTCCACCTGGGAAAACTCCCAAATTAACCACACATGAGAAAAGCCTTCTAGTCCCCGCAGCGCTTCCGGACGGCGGAACCCCGGCTCAAATACCACCAGACTCTCCACTTCCTCCACCAGGCCGCTCTGGCGTGGAATACCAAATTTCTCTTCAAAGTCCCCCCGCAGCCGGGCTATCACCTGCAGCGGCACCACTTCGCCCATATGGCTCTCCCCCTCCCAAAGGCCCCCTGCTGATCTCTATACATTGTACCATACAGTGCCCTGTCCTTCAAGAAATCCTTCTCCTGTGCGGCTCTCACCCGTCTCACAGTGTTCGTCGAGACTGTGGCAATATGCATGGAATTTGCCTCTATTTCCCCTGTTCTCCTTGTCAAAATAGCTAATATTGAGGCAAATTTTTGTTTTTATAAACAGAAACTCTTCTTCCTGAACTTTTATTTATAGACGTTTTATCGTCACTTTTTCTTTAAAATAAGGCCATGAAATGTTTTATCGACAATCTTGAGTTGCCCATGTGCGGCCAGGCGGCGGGCGCTTTTACCAGTGCATTATATTGACGGTACCTACGCCCAGGGGTTCTGTCTGTATAATAAATATTTACATTTTTAGTAGGAGGTTAGTAAAATGTCAAAACGAAGTGTCTCCAGGTCTGTCCTCTCCCTTTTGTTACTTGCAGCCCTGCTCATTCCCCTGGCTGCTTGCGGCGGGACTTCCTCTGCCAGCAGTTCCGGTACCTCTTTGGCTGGCGGCAGCTCTTCGTCGTCTGACGCCAGTACCCCCGAAGGCAATTTCGACGGTGAAATCGTAATTGGCGCCTGCAGCGACCTGACCGGCACCGGCGCCTCCAATGGCCAGGGCGAGGCGTTTGCCTATGAAATGATCGCCGAGGAGATTAACGCCAACGGCGGTGTTCTGGGTAAAAAGTTGGTCATCAATATGGAGGATACCAACGGCACCTCCGAGGGCGCAGTGAACGCCATGAACCGCCAGGTATCCAACCCCGATGTGGTGGCAGTACTGGGATTTATGTATAGCTCCCAGGTCTTGGCAGTGGCCGACATCGCTCAGCAGGCCAAAATTCCTCTGTTGTACGGTGGCTCCAGCCCCTCCATTAACGAGTTAAACAATCCTTATCTGTTCCGCATGCGTCCCGCCGATGATTTTGTGGTGGAGTTGGCCATGGACTATGTCATGGAAAACTTCAAGCCCACCAAGCTGGGTATTTTGTACTCCATGGGCGACTACGGTACCCAGGGCTACGCTGTGGCCAAGGAGTATTGTGAGACCAATAACATCGACTACGTCTCCGACGGCTTTACAGATGGTACCAAGGACTTTTACAGCAACATCCTAAAGCTGAAAGACGCCGGCTGTGACGCCATGCTCTGGTGGGCCCACGAGGAAGAACTGGCCATTATCACCCGGCAGCGCCTTGAGCTGGAATATGATGTCCCCGTTTTCGGCTGCTCCGGTCTGGGTGATGTGAAATACACCTCTCTGGTCAGCAACGAGATGAGTGAGGGGCTTCTTGGTATCGCCGAATCTGCCGAAGGCAACAACTGGGAGCCCTATACCGAGTTTGCCGCCCGCTACGAGGCTGCCTACGGTGAAGTACCCAACAACAACATCAGCGGCCTTGGCCCTGCTATCTACTTGCTGGCCGACGCCATTGAGCGGGCCGGAAGCACCGACTCTGAGGCCATCTGCCAGGCTCTGCGCGAGACCAAAGATTTTGCTTCCCTCAGCGGATATCTGACTTGTGACGAACAGCAGAACCTGAACCATAACTCCGTCATCTACCGCATGACCGACGGAAGACGCCAGTTTGTGGAGCTGTTTACCCAGGAAGTGGAGTAATGTTTCTTCTTACTCTCTGTTAGCACAGATCTATAAGCACCGCCCAGCGGGGCCGACCGTCAAAGGCGCCTATAATGCATTTTGCCGGCGGCCCCGCTTCTGTGAAACCGTTTTTACCTGCGTATTGCCAAGGGCACAGAGACCACAAGCAGGCTTTGGTCTTCACACGCATTCCTGGGCTGATTGCTCGGCGTCTGACGGCCTGCTGTGAACCCCCGACTCTCCAGCCTCATTCACTACAGCCCAGACTGAAGGTGCTCTCTCAACGCCATGTCAATAAGCGAAATCGGTAACAGTCTATGTGCAAAAGGAGGCTACAGACACGTATGATAAGCGCAATACAGCTTCTCGTCAATGGTGTTGCCCTGGGGTTCATCTACTGCCTGGTCGCTGTAGAGTACACCCTGGTATTTAACACCAGCGGACTAATCAACTTTGGACACGACAAATACATTATGTTCGGTGCGTACATATTTGGCGGCACCTTTGCTCTGGCACTGAAAATGCCCGGCATACTGGCAGTGGTTTTTACCGTCCTGACCATGGTGCTGTTGGGCATTTTTATTGGCGCGGTGGCCTTTAACCCTCTGCGTCATTTGCCCAGCAATTACGCAATTACCGGCTGTTTGGCCCTCTCCCTGCTGCTGCGGGAAGTGGCCCGTATTGTCTACGGCGCCATGCCCTTTACCGTCCCCGACTTCTTGACCGGTATTGTCAAAATTGGTCCTGCCCCCATTACCAAGGCCTCCATCGCCATGATTTCCGTGGGCATTTTGCTGCTGGTCCTTCAGTGGCTTATGATGAATAAGACCAAGTTCGGCAAAGGCCTGCGGGCTGTCTCTCAAGACGCTAAGACCGCCCCCCTCATGGGCATCAACGTAAACCGGATGATGCTCTTCAGCACTGGTATCTCTATCGGAATCTGCGGCCTGGCCGGCGCGCTTTTGGTTCCTTTGTACGGCGTCACCCTGACCATGACCTCCATGATCGGCACCAAAGGTTTCGTAGCCGGCGTAGTGGGCGGATTTGGTAACCTGAACGGCGCAATTGCCGGGGGCCTGTTTGTGGGAATTGTAGAGGCCATCTACTCCATTTTGGGCGGCCCGGGCATCTATAAAGACATGGTCTCCTTTGTTTTGATCGTTGCTTTCCTGATGTTCCGGCCTCAAGGCCTGCTGGGCAAATCCCAGAGAGCCTGATATAACCACAGGGCCATCAGATAAAGCAAGAAAAAAAGGGGGAATCATTTTTTATGCTGCGGATAAAAAATCAACTGCAATTGAGCAAGCCCGCCAAACTGGGTCTTGTCCTTGCGGGAGTTGTAATACTCTATGTGCTGCCTCTGGTTGTCCAGGGCCAGTACTGGGGACGCCTTTTTAACCAGGCTATTATCAACATGATGGTGGTTTTGGGGCTGAACCTACTGTCCGGTTATCTGGGCCTTTTAAATGTGGGTGCCGTAGGTATGGTGGCCATGGGGGCATATACTGCCGCTCTGCTGGCCACTAAGATGGGGGTTCCCATGTTGCTGGGAATGGTCCTCTCCATCTTTACCGGCATCATCATCGGAGTGTGTCTGGGTGGCCCGTGCCTGCGCCTGAAGGGCATTTATCTGGTCCTCATGACCCAGGCTTTTGCGGAAATTGTCCGAACCATGCTCACCAACCTGGAACCTATTACCGGCGGAGCCATCGGAGTAAAATCCATCCCCTCCT